>CAZLUX010000146.1:0-6904 GCA_964562815.1 uncultured Enterobacteriaceae bacterium | reverse complement strand
CGCGCCCGGCGCGGCGGTACCAGTAGCGCGCGTTCGACGCGTCGCCTTCCATCAGGTGCACGATGCCGTGCGCCCAGCAGGCGAGCGCGCCGTCCTCGTCGCGCTGCACGATCTCGTGGGCCGCGCGCCAGTCGCCGCGCTCGAGGTGGTCCAGCGCGGAAGAGAGGTCGTCGGTGCGTGCCCGAGTCATGGCCGGCGCGAAAACTTGATCTGCATCATATTGCAGCAAGCTGGCATGAGGCTGAATCTCCGCTACACTAATCTGTGTTTGCTCATCTCGGGAGGGGGTATGACAGACGTTAAATCGAAACCGGCGCCTTCGCGCCGCGCATTTCTCAAGACGGCGACCGGCGCGGCCACGCTCGCGGCCACCACGCTGCACGCGCCGTACATCCTGGCGCAGCCGTCGAAGGTGAAGGTCGGCTTCCTGCTGCCCTACACCGGCACTTACGCCCGGCTGGGCACGGCGATCACCGACGCCTTCAAGCTGCACGTGAGCGAGCACGGCGGCAGGCTCGGCGGGCGCGAGATCGAGTTCGTCCAGGTCGACAGCGAGGCGAATCCGGCCAAGGCGACCGACAACACCAACCGGCTGGTGAACCTGGAGAAGGTCGACGTCGTCGTCGGCCCGGTGCACTCGGGCGTCGCGGTGGCGATGGTTCGGGTGACGCGCGAGTCGGGCACGCTGACGATCGACCCCAACGCGGGCGCCGGGGTGGTCACGGGCGCATTGTGCGCGCCCAACGTCTTCCGCACCTCGTTCACCAACTGGCAGCCGGCCTTTCCGATGGGCAAGGTGCTGGCCGACCGCGGCATGAAGAGGGCGGTGACGATGACCTGGAAATACGCCGCGGGGCAGGAGGCGATCGGCGGCTTCGTCGAGAACTTCACCGCGCACGGCGGCAGCATCGTCAAGGAGCTCTGGGTGCCGTTCCCGAAGGTCGAATTCCAGTCGCTGCTGACCGAGATCGCCTCGCTCAAGCCGGAGGCGGTGTTCGTGTTCTTCGCCGGCGGCGGCGCGGTCAAGTTCGTCAAGGACTACGCCGCGGCGGGGCTGCACAAGAGCGTGCCGCTGTTCGGCTCGGGCTTCCTCACCGACGGAACCTTGAAGGCGCAGGGCGACTCGGCGCAGGGGATCGAGACGACGCTGCATTACGGCGACAACCTGAACCTTCCCGCGAACCTCGATTTCCGTGCGAAGTACCACCAGGCCACCGGGCGCGAGGCGGACGTCTACGCGGTGCAGGGCTACGACGCCGCGCAGCTGCTGCGCGTCGGCCTGGAAGCCGCGCGCGGCGACGTCAAGGCGAAGAAGACCATGATCGGGGCCATGGAGAGCGCGGAGATCGACAGCCCGCGCGGCAGCTTCAAGCTGTCCAAGGCTCACAACCCGGTGCAGGACATCTACCTGCGCAAGGTGGTCGGGATGGAGAACCGGGTGCAGGGGGTGGCGCACAAGGCGCTCGCCGACCCGGCCACCGGATGTAAGATGGCCTGACCCGCCGGGTCGGTTGCGCAGGGAAAAGCCGGCAGCGCTCCTGCCGGCTTTTTATTGGCTGAAATGGATTTCGCGACCTTCCTGATCCAGTTGCTGAACGGCGTGCAGTACGGGCTGCTGCTGTTCCTGATCGCGAGCGGCCTGACGCTGATCTTCGGCATCATGGGCGTGATCAACCTCGCCCACGGCAGCTTCTACATGATCGGCGCCTACCTCGCGTTCTCGCTCACGGGCCTGATCGGGAACTTCTGGCTCGCGCTGCCCGCGGGCGTGGCGCTCGCGGTGCTGCTCGGGATCGCGCTCGAATGGCTGCTGATCCGGCACCTGTACCGGCGCGACCACCTCTACCAGGTGCTGCTCACCTACGGCCTGATCCTGGTGTTCGGGGAGCTGAGGTCGATCCTCTTCGGCGACGACGTGCACTCGGTCGCGGTGCCGGCGCTGCTCAACTTCTCGATCCGGCTCACCGACACGCTGTCCTATCCGGTGTACCGGCTGGCGATGTCGGGCGTGTGCCTGCTGCTGGCCGCCGGCATGTACTGGCTGATCGCGCGCACGCGGCTGGGCATGACGATCCGCGCCGGCTCGGTCAACCGCGAGATGGTGCAGGCGCTGGGAATCAACGTCGGGCTGCTGTACCGGCTGGTGTTCGCGCTCGGCGTCGCGCTCGCGGCCTTCGCCGGGATGCTCGCCGCGCCGGTGGCCTCGGTCTACCCGGGGATGGGCAACCAGGTGCTGATCATCTCCTTCGTCGTCATCGTGATCGGCGGCATCGGCTCGGTGCGCGGCGCGCTCGCGGCCTCGCTGCTGATCGGCCTGGCCGACGTCTTCGGACAGGTGGTGTTTCCCCAGATCGCCGGCATGACGGTCTACCTGGTGATGGCGGCGGTGCTGGTGTGGCGCCCGCGCGGCCTGTTCGGGAGCGCGTGATGGAAGCGCCGCGCGGCCTGCGGGTCCTGCTCGCCGTGATTCTGATCGGGCTCGTGCTGTTCCCGCTGGTGGGCGAGCGCTTCTACATCCAGTACGCGACCAAGATCATGATCCTGGCGATCTTCGCCATGAGCCTCGACCTGCTGGTCGGCTATACGGGGCTGGTGAGCCTGGGCCACGCGCTGTGCTACGGCATCGCCGGCTACGCGCTCGCCCTGGTGGGCGGCCACGCGGCAGTAAGCCTGTGGTGGTCGCTGCCCGCCGCGATGCTGGTGTCCGCGCTCGCCGCATTGGTGGTCGGCGTGCTGGTGCTGCGCACCGCCGGGATCTACTTCATCATGGTCACGCTCGCCTTCGCGCAGATGATGTATTACTACGTGCGCGACTCGGAGTACTTCGGCGGCTCGGACGGCATCTACCTTGACGTCAGGCCCACCCTGTCGCTGTTCGGCTGGGCTCCCGTCGACCTCGGCAATCAGCTGCACCGATACTACCTGACGCTCGCGCTCGCCGTGGCGACCTACCTCGTCTTGCGCAGCGTGCTGCGCTCGCCCTTCGGCCGCGTCCTGATCGGCATCCGCGACAACGAGCCGCGCATGCGCTCGCTCGGCTTCCCGACCTTCCGCTACAAGCTCGCCTGCTTCGTGCTCGCCGGCGCGCTCGCCGGCCTGGCCGGCTACATGACCGCGGTGCAGGACGGGATCATGAACCCCGAGCAGCTCGGCTGGCATCGCTCGGGCGAGGCGCTGATGATGGTGATCCTGGGCGGCATGGGCACGCTCGCCGGCCCCGCGCTCGGCGCCGGCGCGCTGATGGTGCTCGAGCTCGTGTTCTCGATCTGGACCAAGTACTGGCAGCTGCTGCTGGGCGGTTTCATCGTCCTGGTGGTGCTGTTCCTGCCCGGCGGCCTGGGCGGCGTGTTCGCGCGGCGGCGCGGCGGAGCGGACCGTGGCTGAGGCGGCGCTGCGCACCGAGGGCCTGAGCCGCGCCTTCGGCGGCCTGGCGGCCGTGTCGGGCGTGTCGCTCGAGTGCCGCAGCGGCTCGGTGCACGCCGTGATCGGCCCGAACGGCGCCGGCAAGACCACGCTCATCAACATGCTCTCGGGCGATCTTGCGCCGAGCGGCGGGCGCATCGAGCTGTTCGGCGAGGACGTCACCGGGCTGCCGCCCGAGCGGATCTCTCAGCGCGGCGTCGGGCGCAGCTACCAGAAGACCAACATCTTCCTCGGCTTCAGCGCGTTCGAGAACTGCCGCCTCGCGGCGCAGTCGCGCCTGCCGAGCTCGATGCGCTTTTTCCGCCGCGCGGAGCGCTACCACGAGGTCAACGCGGCGGCGGCGCGCGCGCTCGCCGCCGCCGGCCTGGGCGACCGCGGCGACATGCGCGCCGCGGCGCTCTCGCACGGCGAGCAGCGCCAGCTCGAGATCGCGATGACGCTCGCCACCGCGCCGCGCGTGCTGCTGCTCGACGAGCCGCTCGCCGGCATGGGGGCGGAGGAGTCGGCGCGCATGGTGGCCCTCATCCGCGCGCTCAAGGAACGGCACGCCGTGCTGCTGGTCGAACACGACATGGACGCGGTGTTCGCCGTCGCCGACACGCTTACGGTCATGGTGAACGGGACCGTGCTCGCCAGCGGACGGCCCTCGGAGATCCGCGCCAGCCGCGAGGTGCAGCAGGCCTATCTCGGCGAAGGGGAGGCGCATGTCTGACTGGCTGGTCGAAGCGCGCGGGCTGCACGCCTACTACGGCGCGAGCCACATCCTGCACGGCGTCGACCTCGCGGTGCGCCCCGGCGAGGCGCTCGGCCTGATGGGGCGCAACGGCATGGGCAAGACGACGCTGCTCAAGACCCTGCTCGGACTGGTGCCGGCGCGCTCGGGCAGCGTGCGGGTCAAGGGCGAGGACATGACCGGCGCGCCGACCTATCGCCTCGCGCGCCGCGGCATCGCCTACGTGCCCGAGGGGCGCGGCATCTTCCCCAACCTCTCCGTGCGCGAGAACCTGGTGATGGCCGCGCGCGCGGGCAGCGGCGGGCGGCGCGACTGGACGCTCGAGCGGGTGCTGGCCACCTTTCCAAGACTGGCGGAGCGGATCGGCCACGGCGGCGCCCAGCTCTCGGGCGGCGAGCAGCAGATGCTCACCATCGGCCGCGCGCTGATGACCAACCCCGAGCTGCTGATCCTGGACGAGGCGACCGAGGGCCTGGCGCCGAAGATCGCGCGCGAGATCTGGCGCATCGTGCGCGCGGTGGGCGAGTCCGGCATCGCGACCGTGATCGTCGACAAGAACTTCGCCGCGGTGAACGCGATCACCGACCGCAACCTGATCCTGGTCAAGGGCGAGGTGGTGTTCGAGGGCCCGGCCGCGGAGCTGCGCGCGCGGCCCGAGGTCCACCAGCGCTACCTGGGCGTGTAGTGCTCAGGCTCGAACGCGTCGGCAAGCGCTTCGGCCAGCGCTTCGTCCTCAAGGACGTCTCGCTCGAGGTCGGCGCGGGCGAGTACGTGGCGGTGATCGGTGAGTCGGGAATCGGCAAGTCGACCCTGCTCAACGTCGTCGCCGGACTCGAGCCGGTCGACAGCGGCCGGGTCGTCTTCGGCGACGCCGAAGTCACCGCGCTCGGCGACGACGCCGCGACCCGGCTGCGGCGCGAGCACTTCGGCTTCGTCTTCCAGGCCTTCCACGTCCTGCCGCACCTGACGGTGGAGCGCAACGTCTCGCTGCCGCTCTTGCTGCGCGGCGCGCCCGAGGCCGAGATCGCGCCGAAGGCCCGCGCCCTGGTCGCCGCGGTCGGCCTCGCCGGGCGCGAGGCGAGCCTGCCGCGCGAGCTCTCCGGCGGCGAGCTGCAGCGCGTCGCCATCGCGCGCGCGCTGGTCGGCGACCCGAAGCTCGTGCTTGCCGACGAGCCCACCGGCAACCTCGATCCGGTCAACGCGCGCCAGGTGCTCGAGCTCTTCAGGAAGCAGGTGAAGGAGAAGGGCGCCGGCGCGATCCTCGTCACCCACTCCGAGGCCGCCGCCGCGGGCTGCGACCGGCGCTTCCGCCTGACGGTCGAAGGCCTGAGTGAGATCTCGTAGCGTGCGCCGGCGGCTCGCGGGTTTCTGCCTGCTCGCCGCGGCGGCGCTGCCGCTCGCGGCGCGCGCGACGGACCTTCCGCGCCCCGATCACGTCGTCATCGTCGTCGAGGAGAACAAGTCCTTCGACCGGATCATCGCCCCGAGCGTGATGCTGAAGCCGGCCGCGCCCTACATCAACGCGCTGGCCGGGCAGGGCGCGCTGTTCACGAATTCCCACGCGCTCGTTCACCCCAGCCAGCCGAACTACCTGGCCCTGTTCTCCGGCTCGACCCACGGCGTGCGGGACGACCGCTGCCCGCTCGAGCTCTCGGGCCCGAACCTCGCCTCGGCCTTGCTCGGGCGCGGGCTGTCTTTCGCCACCTACTCCGAGTCCATGCCGGTCACAGGTTTCAGGGGGTGCTTTTCCGACGACCGTCTCTATGCGCGCAAGCACAACCCGGCGGCCAACTGGAGCCGCCTGCCCGCGGCGGTAAACCTTCGCTTCGCCGACTTTCCGGTGGACTACAGCAGGCTGCCCACGATCGCGCTGGTCATTCCGAACCAGCTCAACGACATGCACAACGGGCCCGCGGAGGAGGCGATCCGCCGCGGCGACGCCTGGCTGAAGGCCAACCTCGAGCGCTACGTGCGGTGGGCGAAGTCGCACAACAGCCTTCTCATCCTCACCTGGGACGAGGACGATTTTTCGAGCGAGAACCGCATCCCGACGCTGTTCGTCGGGCCGATGGTGCGGCCCGGGCGATACGGCGCACCGGTCGACCACTACCGCGTCCTGCGCACGCTCACCGAGATGTACGGCCTGCCCGCGCCGGGCGAGGCGGCCGGTTCCGCGCCGATTACCGGGGTCTGGAAAATCGCCGAGTAGTTGGAGGGATCAGTGGTCGAAGCGCGCGAACACGACCGGCGCGGAGACGAGCAGCACGAGCAGCACCGCGGCGATCACCGGCGCGACGTTGAACATCATCGCGAACGGAAAGGCGACGAACAGCGCCGCGAGCAGCCAGGGCACGCGGGGCGCGCGGCCGAGATCGGCACCGAGCTTCTTGCGTATCTTGCGCATCAACTTGGTCTCGCGGACGGTCCGGCGCCCGAGCGAGTGGGCGAGCGACCGCTCTTCCAGCCACGAGAAGAACACCAGCCCGAGCACGAACGGGCTGCCGATCAGCATCAGGGGCGCGAGCACCAGCCCCGCCAATGCCGAGAGGGCGCTGGTGCCCACCAGCGCCATGACCGGGGCCAGCCCGCAGGCGATCGCAGTGACCAGGATCAGCGCCAGTACCGGGAGCACCAGGCGGGCGCGGTCGCTGATGTAATCGTGGAAGGCGTCGACGTCGCGGTAGCGGCGCGCCAGCGCGATCGCGTCCTCGAGCGGGCCGAGCAAATGCTGGCCGGCCTGCCGCTGCA
>CAZLUX010000145.1:0-6975 GCA_964562815.1 uncultured Enterobacteriaceae bacterium | reverse complement strand
GTCACCGGCGGCAGCTCGGGAATCGGCGAGGCGATGGCGCGCGCCCTGGGGCTCGCGGGCGCGAAGGTGCTGATCGTCGCGCGCGGCGCCAAGGGCGCGCTCGAGGCCGCGGTCGAGCGCCTGAAAGGGGACGCGATCGACGCCCGCGGCCTGTCGGCCGACCTCTCGGTGCTCGAGTCGCTGCCGGAAGTCGGAGCGAAGGCCGCCGCCGAGATGGGCGGGATCGACGTCCTCGTCAACGCCGCGGGCGTGAACCTGAGGCAGCCCTTCGCCGGTGTCACGGCGCAATCGTGGAACCTGCAGCTCAATCTGCACCTCGGCGCGCCGTTCTTCCTCACGCAGGCGCTCGCGCCGGCGATGGCCGAGCGCGGCTGGGGGCGGATCATCAACATCGCCTCGCTGCAGAGCTTCCGGGCGTTCGACGACAGCGCGCCCTACGGCGCGGGCAAGGGCGGCATCGTCCAGCTCACGCGGGCGATCGCCCGCGAATGGTCTCCCCGCGGGGTGACCTGCAACGCCATCGGTCCCGGCTTCTTTCCCACGCCGCTCACCGCGCCGGTGTTCGCCGATGCGGAGCTCGCGCGGCGGCAGGCCGCGCAGACCTGCATCGGCAGGAACGGGGCGATGGAAGATCTTTACGGCGCGACGGTCTTTTTCGCGAGCGACGCCGGCGCTTACGTCACCGGCCAGACGCTCATGGTCGACGGAGGATACACGGCAAAATGAAAGCACTCGTCTACACGAAGCCCGACGAAATTCTCATGCGGGAGCAACCCGATCCGGCCGCAGCCGACGACGAGGTCGTGCTCAAGATCGACGCGGTGGGAATCTGCGGCTCCGACATGCACGCCTATCACGGCCACGACCCGCGGCGCAAACCGGGGCTGGTCCTGGGCCACGAATTCGCCGGCACGATCGTCGAGAGCCGCTCCGCCGCGCACCCGGTCGGCGCGCGCGTCACCGGCAATCCGCTCATCACCTGCGGGCGCTGCGACTACTGCGTCACCGGCCGCAACAACCTGTGCGCGAACCGGACCATGGTCGGGATGACCCGGCCCGGCGCCTACGCCGAGCGCATGTCGATCCCGGGGGCGTCGCTGATCGAGCTGCCGCAGGGCCTGCCGCCGGCGAAAGCCGCGCTGACCGAGCCGGCGGCCACCGCGCTGCACGCGATCAACCGCTCGCTGCCTTTCCTCGCCCGCCCGCTGCTCGAATGCCGCGCTCTGGTGCTGGGAGGCGGCGCGATCGGCATGCTCGCCGCGCTGCTGCTCAAGCATCACGGCGCGCGCGGCACGGTGGTGACGGAGGTCAATCCGAAGCGGCGCAAGGCGATCGAGACGCACGCCGCCGCGACGACGCTCGACCCGCGCGAGGCGGCGCCGCAGGAGGGCGCGTTCGACTACGTGATCGACGCGGTGGGCTCGAAGCTCACGCGCGTCGCCGCGCTGAAGGCGGTCAAGCCCGGCGGCGTGGTGATGCACGTCGGCCTGCAGGACTGGGATAGCGAGATCGACATGCGCAAGCTCACGCTGGCGGAGATCGCCCTGCTCGGCGCCTATACCTACGCCACCGCCGACCTGCGCGCGGCGGTGCGCCTGCTCGACGAAGGCGCCTTCGGCAGCCTGGACTGGATCGAGACGCGCAGGCTGGAGGAAGGCCCGCAAGCGTTTGCCGACATTGCCGCCGGCAACATCGCCTCGGCCAAAGTGGTGCTGCTGCCGTAAGCCGGACGGTCCGGCCGCGCGCGTCGCTGCGCCGGCGCGTGGCCTTGCCCACAGATCCTGTGGAAAAGGCTGTGCATAACCTTTGGATAAAAACCCGCCTGCCTCTAAAACGACTCGTCCGCCTCGCTTGGTCAAAATTTAGGCGGAAAATTCCGGAGCGGAAATAAGCCGTTGCGGCGAAGAATCGCCCTCCGCGGCGTCGGCAGCGCAATGCCCTGTCGTGGAACAACGACAGCGTGCGCGGGCAATAATGCGAAGCCGTGGCCGGAATCGCCGCCCCGCAGGGCGAGCACGGCTGCCCCGCATGATGGAGAGCGCAACTTGAAACGACTGACCCGGCGGCGCAGCGCGCCCGGGCACCAATAGCGTGGAACCCTCCGACGGCCTGCCGCAGGCGCAGCGCCGCTGGGCCATGCTCGCGATCGGGCTCGCGATCGTGATGGCGGTGCTCGACGGCACGATCGCCAACGTCGCGCTGCCCACCATTGCGCGCGACCTCAACGCGACCCCGGCCGATTCGGTCTGGGTGGTGAACGCCTTCCAGCTCGTCATCACGGTGCTGCTGCTGCCGCTGGCGTCGCTGGGCGAGATCGTCGGCTACCGGCGCATCTACCGCATCGGCCTGGCGGTGTTCACCCTGTCGTCGCTCGCCTGCGCGCTGTCGGACTCGCTGCTCGCGCTGACGCTGGCGCGCGTGGCGCAGGGCGTGGGCGCGGCCGGGATCATGAGCGTGAACGCGGCGCTGGTGCGCTTCATCTATCCGCGCGACAAGCTCGGGCGCGGCATCGGCATCATCGCGATGGTGGTCGCGGTCTCGGCGGCGGTCGGTCCGACCGTGGCGGCGGCGATCCTGTCGGTCGCCTCCTGGCCCTGGCTGTTCGCGGTCAACGTGCCGATCGGCCTCGCGACGATAGTCGCCGGGCGCGGGCTGCCGCGCACGCCGCGCGCGGCGCGCGGCTTCGACTACCTTTCGGCGCTGTTGAACGCGCTGTTCTTCGGCCTGCTGATCGTCGCCATCGACAGCGTCGGGCACGGCGAGCGGGCGGCGGTGGTCGCGCTCGCCTTCCTCGGCGCGGGGCTCGCGGGGGTGGCGCTGGTGCTGCGCCAGCTGCCGCAGGCCTCGCCGCTGCTGCCGGTCGACCTGCTGCGGATTCCGATGTTCGCGCTCTCGATCGGCACGTCCGTCTGCTCGTTCACCGCGCAGATGCTCGCCTACGTGTCGATCCCGTTCTACTTCCAGGACGTGCTCGGGCGCGACGCGGTGGCCACCGGCCTGCTGATCACGCCCTGGCCGGTCGCCGCCGCGGTGATGGCGCCGATCGCCGGGCGCCTCGCCGACCGCCACCCGGCCGGGCTGCTGGGCGCGCTCGGCCTCGCCGCGTTCGCCGCGGGGCTGGCGCTGCTCGCGCTGCTGCCGGCCTCGCCGGGCGACCTCGACATCGTCTGGCGCATGGCGCTCGCCGGCGCGGGCTTCGGCCTGTTCCAGTCGCCCAACAACCGCGCCATCATTACCTCGGCGCCGGCGGCGAGGAGCGGCGGGGCGAGCGGCATGCTCGGCACCGCGCGGCTGCTCGGGCAGACCAGCGGCGCCGCGCTGGTGGCGCTGATGTTCGGCCTCGCCGGCGGGCACGCCACCTGGTGGGCGCTCGGCAGCGCGGCGGGGATTTCGCTCCTCGCCGCGGCGGTGAGCGGCACGCGGCTGATGAACGCCGCCGTTCAGCGCGCGTAGCGCTCGGCGTTCTGCTCGGCGGCGCGCGCGCCGGCGGCGTCGCCGAGCGCGTCGCGCGCCTGCGCGATCAGCTTCCAGTTCTCGGCGCGCAGCGCGTCGTCGCTGCCGGCCCAGGTGTTGGAGCGCGCGGCGAGGCTCGCGGCCTGCCCGTACTGGCCCTGCCGCAGGCGGATGCGCGCGAGCTGCTGCCACAGGCGCGCGTCGCGCGGGGAGATGCGCAGCGCGCGCTCGAGCGTGGCTTCGGCGCTGCCGAGGCGGCTCGCCGCGATGTCTTCCTGCGCGCTCGCCATGAGGCGCGTCACCGCCGGGTTCTGCCCCGGCCCGGCGGCCGCGGCGGGCGGCGCCGCCGAAGGTGCGGGCACGGTCGGCCCGGGCACCGCCGGCGCGGGCAAGGCCGGCGCGGTCTCGACCGGCGCGGGCGGCGGGGGCGACGGCGAGGCCGATTGCTGCGGTGCCGTGGCGGCACAGCCGGCGAGCAACGCGGCGATCAGTACGAGGAGGAGTCTCATTGCCCCAGCAAGCGCTTGAAGAAGCCCTTCACATTATCCACCACCGGGTTGCCGGCGCAGGGGGCGCGGTCCTTCGGCGCCGAGCCCTTCACGAACGGCAGCTCGATCGCGCCCGGGCAGTTCGAATCGGCGAGCAGGCCGGTCTGCGGGTCGATCGTGTCGAGCTCGATGTCGTCGGGCTGCGGGTAGGCGACCGGCTCGGGCTCGAGCGCGGCCATCATCTCGCCCCAAACCGGCAGCGCCGCGGTGGCGCCGAGCAGGCGCGCGGGACGGTTGTCGTCGTAGCCGACCCAAACCACCGCGACGCGTCCGCCGGTGAAGCCGGCGAACCAGGCGTCGCGCTGCTCGTTGGTCGTTCCGGTCTTGCCCGCCACGCCGAGCGGCGGCAGCCAGTTGGCGAGCGACCTCGCGGTGCCTTCGCGCACCACGTCCTGGAGCGCGGCGGTGAGCAGGTACATCGAATCGGGCTGGAAGACCTGCGCGACCGCGAGCGGGTAGCGCTTGAGAGGATGGCCGTCGATGGTGGTGACCTCGCGGATCGCGTGCAGCGGCGAGCGGAAGCCCCCGCTGGCGATGGTCTGGTACATCTGCGCCATTTCGAACGGAGTCAGGTTCGCCGCGCCGAGCAAGGTCGAGGGGTAGTCCGGCAGCTCGCGCTGGATGCCGAGCTTGTGCGCGGTCGCGATCACGCGCTCGAGCCCGAGCGTGGTCCCCAGCCGCGCCGCGGCGACGTTGTAGGAGTGCGCGAGCGCGAGGTAGAGCGGCACCTCGCCGTGAAACCGCCGGTCGTAGTTCTCGGGGCGCCAGGGCGCGCTGTTGGGCGGCTGGTAGACGAACCTGCTGTCATCGAGCAGGGTGGCGAGGGTGTAGCGCGAAGGATCCTCGAGCGCGGTGAGATAGATCGCGGGCTTGAGCAGCGAGCCGACCTGGCGCTCGGCGTCGAGCGCGCGGTTGAAGCCCTTGTAGCGCGGGTCGCGCCCGCCCACCAGCGCCTGCACCTCGCCCGTCTGCGGGTCGGCGACCACCACCGCGCCCTCGAGCCCGGGCTTGCCGAAGCGGCGGCTGCGGTCGAACGCGTCGAGGCGGTTGACGAGCGCGTGCTCGGCGGCGGCCTCGACGCGCGGCTCGAGCGTGGTGAAGATGCGCAGCCCCTCCGAGCGCAGGTCCGCCTCGTCGTAGTCGTGCAGGAGCTGGCGGTGCACCAGGTCGACGAAGGCGGGGTAGGGCGTGGTGCCGGTCGAGGGCTTGGGGTTGAGGCCGAGGCCGGTCGCGCGCGCGGCCTCGTACTGCGCGGCGGTGATGAAGCCCTCGTCGCGCGTCTGGCGCAGCACCAGGTTGCGCCGCGCGAGCGCGCGCTTGGGGTGGCGGTAGGGGTCGTAGTAGGTCGGTCCGCGCACCAGGGCGACCAGCAGCGCGCTCTCGGCGGTGCTGAGCCGGTTGACCGGCTTGTCGAAGTAGAACTGCGCCGCCAGGCCGACGCCGTGGATCGCGCGGTCGCGGTCCTGGCCGAGATAGATCTCGTTGAGGTAGGTCTCGAGGATTTCCTGCTTGCTGTAGTGCAGCTCGAGCAGCACCGCCATCACCAGCTCGGTGGCCTTGCGCCGGATCGTGCGCTCGGGCGAGAGGAAGAAGTTCTTCACCAGCTGCTGCGTCAGGGTGCTGCCGCCCTGGATGTGGCCGGTGAAAAGGCTCAGTACCGCGCGCGCGATCCCGCGCGGATCGAAGCCCCAGTTGGTGTAGAAGCTGCGGTCCTCGACCGCGATCAGCTCGTCGATCAGCGGCTTGGGCACGTCGCTCAGCCGCACCAGGATCCGGTCTTCGTTGTTGGCGGGATAGATGCCGCCGATCATGCGCGGCTCCAGGCGCGCGAGCGCCAGGTCCGCGCCCTTGGCGTCGGTCAGCGCGGTGACCGCGCCCGCCGCGAAGGTCACGCGCAGCTCGCGGGCGGGCTGCGGCCCGTCCCAGAACACGAACGGGCGCACCGAAATGTCCAGACGGGAGCCGTCGCGCACGTACCAGCCCGAGCCCTGGCGGCGGGTGGGACGGTAGCCGAGCTCGTGCAGCTCGCTCACCACGTCGTCCTCGGGAACCTTGAGCCCGACGTGCAGCTCGAGCGGCGCGGCGTAGATGCGCGCGGGCAGGGCGAAGCGCCGGCCCTCGAACTCGTGCCGGACGCGGATGTCGAGGTGCAGCACCCACGCCGCCGCGAGCAGCGCGAGCAGCAGCAATCCGACCCTGAAGTACGGCCAGAAGCGCTTGCGGTGACCCCTCGGGAACGGCCGGAACCTTCTACGGCGAGCCATCGGCGCGATTCTACTTCGTCATTCGGGCCGAAATCTGGCGCAAATCCGGCACGTGCGGGCGCATAAGTTAACCTGAATCGCCCATTCAAAAGTCATGCTTTCGTCAGCTCTGTGCTTGGCTATATTTGCCCTTCATCAATAATTACTTAACTGCTGAATCAACCAATCAGGCAGAAACAGGGAGGAGAGACGATGGACAAGAAGTCCGATTCCAAGGGCATTTCCCGGCGTCAATTCGGCAAGATCGCGGGCGCGGCCGCGGCCGGGACCATGCTGCCCGGCTACGCGCTGCGCGCGCTGGCGGCGGAGACCGCCGACCAGATCATCCCCGGCAAGTCGGCGATGATGCACATCCACAACGCCAAGCTCGGCGTGATGGAGACCCCGCTCACGCTGCTGCGCCAGTACGCGCACACGCCGAAAGAGATCCTCTTCTGCCGCTTCCACTACCCGCACGAGGGCGACGCCGCGTGGTACGCGAGCCTGAACGCGCCGAACCGCCCGGACTGGACGCTCGAGATCGACGGCCTGGTCGCGCGGCCGCGCACGGTCAAGCTGGCCGACATCGAGAAGATGGACATGGTCAAGCGCGTCTCGGTGATCCAGTGCGCCGGCAACGGCCGCTCGTTCTACGCCGCCAAGCAGAAGGTCGGCGGCGGCCAGTGGAAGAACGGCGGCATGGGCAACGTCGTGTGGGAAGGCGTGCCGCT
>CAZLUX010000144.1:4415-7008 GCA_964562815.1 uncultured Enterobacteriaceae bacterium | reverse complement strand
TACGCCGGCCGCGTCGAGCTGCTCGTGCTCGCCGGCGACATCGGCAGGATGCGCTCGCGGCGCGACGTCTCGACGCTGCGCTACGCGGAGCAGGCGGCGCAGCTTCTCGGCTGCCCGGCGCTCGTCGTGCCGGGCAACCACGAGTACTACCGCGGCTCGTTCGACGAGGTCCGCGAGGAAATGCTCGCGGCAAGGCTCGACGGCGTCACGGTGCTCGACCGGGGCGAGGCGCGCTATCCGATCGCGGGCGGCGCGCTGCGCGTGCTCGGCGCGACGCTGTGGACCGACTACGCGGCGAACGGCGATCCGGCGCTGGCGATGCGGCTCGCCCAGGAAAAGATCGTCGACCATCACCTGATCACGCGCCGCGGCGGCGCGCCGTTCCTGCCGCAGGACGCGCTCGAGGAGCACCGCTTGTCGCGCGCCTGGCTCGCCGGGCGCCTGGCCGAGCCGCACGACGGGCCGACGCTCGTGGTCACGCACCACGTGCCGCATTCCGCCGCCCGCCACCCGGGCTTCGGCATCACGCCGCTCTCACCCGCCTTTCACAGCGACTGCGACGAGCTGATCGACGCGGCGGCGCGCGCGGGGGTCGAGGCGTGGATCTTCGGCCACCACCACTGGAGCCACGAGCTCGAGCTGCGCGGCCTGCGCCTGGTTTCCGCGCAGACGGGATATCCGGGCGAGCAGACCGGCTGGCGCGGCCCGGGCCTGCTCCCGCTCAGCCGCCGCCCTCGCGCATGAGCGGGATGATGACCTCGTCGAAGGCCTGGTCCCAGGCCTTGGCGGCCGCGGGCGACCAGCCCGCACCGAGGCGCACGCTCAGCATTTCCACGAACACCGCCTTGAAGTTGGCGAGGTCCTTCGGCTCGAGCGCGTAGGGCTTGTGCGCGGCGCCGAGCTTGTGCACGTGCGGCGCGACGAGGCCGCGGTCCTCCGACATGCGCGCCACCAGCGCCATGGTCTGCACCATCTTCTCCAGGTGCTTGGGGTCGAGCTGCTTGGGAAAAAGCGGGCGGTAGCCCGGGAAGCGCTCGAAGAAGCGCTCGTAGAACGACTCGACGAAGGCCATCGGATCGTCGATGGCGCCCCAGGTCTCGGCAATCAGCTCGGTATTCATAATCACCCCCTCGGAAAAATCTTATCGCTCGCGGCCGGGGGGTGACTTTGACCTAGCGCAAGCTACGGCGCCGGTGCGGTCGAGCCGCGGACGACGAGCTCGACCGCGAGCTCGACGCGCTTCTCGACTTCTTCCCCGTTCAGGCGCGCCAGGATGTGCTGCGCCGCGCGCCGCCCGATTTCCAGGGTTGGAATGCGCATCGTGGTCAGGCCGGGAGGCAGGTGCGCCGACAGCTCCATGTCGTCGACGCCGGTGATCGAGAGCGCGCGCGGGACGTCGATGCCGAGCGCGTGCGCCTCGAGCAGCGCGCCCTGCGCGAGGATGTCGTTGCCGCAGATGACGGCGGTCGGGGCCGACGCCGAGCCCAGCATCGCGTTCAGGGCCTCGCGTCCGCTTTGCACCGAGAACGAAGTCTCCACCACACGCTCGGGGCGCAGCGCGACGCCGCGCGCGCTCAATGTTTCGCGCACGCCGACGATCCGGTCGCGGGCGCGGTCGTTGTGCGCGGTGAAGCCGGAGATCATCCCGAACTCGCGGTGGCCGAGGTCGTAGAGATACCGGGCCACGCGCGCGCCGACCTCGCGGTTGTTGAATCCCACGCAGGGGTGATGCCCGCTCTCGTCGAGCGACCAGGTCAGGACGTAGGGGCTGCCGAAGCCGGCCAGCAGCTGGTACAGCTCGGGACTGTGGTCGGTGCCGACCAGCACCAGCGCGTCGACGCCGCGCTCGAGCAGGGCGCGGGTGACCTGCACTTCGCGCGCGGAGTCGTACTCGTGCGAGCCGAGCAGGAGCCGGTAGTCGTGCGCGCCGAGCTCGCGCTGCAGCGCCTGGGTGGAGCTGGCGAAGATGGCGTTGTCCAGCGTGGGGATGATGGCGCCCACCGAGTGCGTGCGGCGGGAGGCCAGCGCGCGCGCCGCGCCGTGCGGCAGGTAGCCGAGCAGGCGCGCGGCGTCCAGCACCTTGGCGAGGGTGGCGGGCTTGAGCATCTTCGGCGCGGAGAGCGCGCGCGAGGCGGTGGCGAGCGAGACCCCCGCAACCCGGGCCACGTCGTCCAGCTTCGCTTTGTCACGGATGTCCGGCATCGGCGCGTGTGCGGGTTAAGGTCAATGCAAGCGTATTCATAATAGTACGCATTGCACTGCAGCAGTGAATTTTCTTGACTTTACGAAAATCGACCGCCTAAAATGAAAGCGCTTCCATTTTCAATCGAAGGTTTCGGGTCGCCTCCGGGCGGCCCTTTGGGCGGGCGGAGGACGACCGCCACAGAGGGAGGAGGACGGACATGGCTTATCCCAGCGTTCGAACCGTCGGCAGCGTTTCGCTGTGGCTCTCCCTGCTCACCTTCGCCGTCTATTTCCTGAACGTGCTGCTCGGCGGGCCGCTGCACGGCCGGCCCTGGATGACCGACGTGCAGGAAATGCTGACCCTTTACGTCGCCGTCGTCTTCTTCGTCGTCGGCACGCTGTGCCGCGA
>CAZLUX010000144.1:0-4315 GCA_964562815.1 uncultured Enterobacteriaceae bacterium | reverse complement strand
GTTCCTGAAGGTGGCGGGCACCAGCGGCTTCACCGTCGCCGCGCTCGCCGGCGCGGGCGGAACCCTGTTTTCGGAGCGCGCGGTCGCCCAGAGCCGCAACGAAGAGGCGCAGCGCCAGAGGGCGGCCAAGTACGAGATGACGATCGCGACCGCCTACGTTCTCGGCGCCTCGCGCAGCTACCCGATCCTGCAACGCCAGTTCAAGGAAAACATCCAGAACGCGACCCGCGGCAAGGTCTACGTGCGGCTCGCGCCCGCCGGCCAGCTGGGCGCGGGCGGCGCCCTGGCGAAGAAGGTCCAGGACGGCACCATCCAGGCCGCGCAGCACTCGCTGTCGAACTTCGCGCCCTTCGCGCCGGTGGTGGACATGATCAACCTGCCGTACTTCTGCGGCGCGAACCAGAAGTTCGTCAACCTCGTGACCTCGGACGCGTGGAAGAAGGAAGTGAATCCGAAGGTGGAGGACCGGGGATTCAAGGTGCTCTTCTACGTCGTGATCGACCCGCGCACCGTCGCCGTGCGCAAGGGCGAGCACGAGGTGATCCTGCCGAAGGACCTCAAAGGCATGAAATTCCGCGTCCCGGGCTCGAAGATGCTGCAGCTGTACTACCGGCTGCTCGGCGCGAATCCCACCCCGGTGGCCTGGGGCGAGACGCCGTCCGCGATCAAGCAGGGCGTGGCCGACGCGCTCGATCCGTCCGCCGGCGCGCTGTACGTGTTCGGCTTCAAGGACATCCTCAGCAACATCACCTTCACCCGGGCGGTGCCGGACAGCCAGGTGTACTCGTGCAACCTGCAGTGGTTCAAGTCGCTGCCGAAGGACGTCCAGGACGGCATCGACGAGGCCTCGCACATCACCTTCCAGCAGAACCTGGCCCAGGTGCCGGCGTCGCGCAACTTCGCCATCGCCGAGCTGGAAAAGGCGGGGGTGAAGTTCCACTACCTGACCGATGCCCAGCTCGACGTGTGGAAGGAGACGGGCGGCTACCAGCGCCCCGAGTGGAACGACTTCAGGCTCGAGCTGGCGGGCTCGCAGGCGGTGTTCGACAAGCTCGAGCAGGCCGCCAACACGCCCGCGCGCCTGGTCGTGAACGACGCCTGAGTCGACCCGGGCCGCAGACGAGAGGGAGAGACCGATGACCAGGCGACGCCAGCTGCTGGCCTACCTCGACCGCAACCTGGAGCGCTGGGCGCTGCTGGTGTTCTACAGCATGGTGGTGATCACCATGGCGGTCGAGGTGCTGCGGCGGGAGGTCTTCTCCTACTCGTCGGTCTGGGGCGAGGAGATCGTGCGCTATTCGTTCATCTACCTCGCCTGGATCGGGGCCGCGGCGGCGGTGCGCGAGCGCGCGCACATCCGCATCGACGTGATCTTCGAGGCCTGCTCGATGCGGGTGAAGGCCCTGCTCTACCTCTTCGGCGACCTGGTGATGCTGGTCGTGTCCTGCTACGCGCTCTACTGGTCGTGGGACAGCCTGATGGTGAGCGCGAAGTTCGGCGCCGTCTCGCACGGCCTGCGGGTGCCGATGGTGTGGTTCCGCAGCGCCGTGCCGATCGGCTTCAGCCTGCTTCTGTACCGGCTGATCCTGTCGATCCGGCGCGACCTCTCCGACTTGCGCCATGGCCGCCCCGTTTACCTGGGCGAGCGTCTTTTCGACTGATCATGAACTCCCTCTATCCCGGAACCGGCACGGAAGCCCTCGCCCTGGGCTGGAGCTTCTACGGCCCCATGCTCATGTTCGTCGTCCTGACGGTGTTCGGGGTGCCGATCTGGGCGGTCATCGGGGCGACCTCGATCGCGCTGCTCGTCTGGTCCCACACGCTGCCGCTCACGCTCATGGGCAGCTCGCTGTTCGACGGCATCGACGCCTTCGCGCTGACCGCGGTGCCGCTGTTCATCCTCACCGGCGACGTGCTGGTGCGAACCGGCCTGAGCCGCAAGTTCCTCGACGTCGCCGAAGCGCTCACCTGCTGGACGCGCAGCGGCTTCGGCTCGGCCACGGTGCTGGTGTGCGGCATGTTCAGCGCGATCTCGGGCTCGGACGCCGCCGGCGCGGCGGCGGTCGGCCGCATGACCATCGACCGCCTGGTCGAGTCGGGCTACCCGCGGCCCTACGCCTGCGCGCTGGTCGCCTCGGGCGCGTGCACCGGGATCCTGATTCCGCCCTCGATCTCCTACATCATCCTCGGCCTGGTGCTGGGCATCTCCGCCTCGACCCTGTTCCAGGCGGCGCTGATCCCGGGCCTGATGATCCTGGCGGGCATCTTCGTCACCAACAGCGTCGTCAACCGGCGCCACGCCTACGAGCGCAACGAGGCGATCTCGGTGCGCGAGTGGCTCGCCAACATCGCCGGCGCGCTGAAGAGGGGCTGGTACGCGTTCATCGTGCCGGCGATCATCTTCTACGGCATCTTCTCCGGCCGCCTGACGCCCACCGAGGCGGGCGCCACCGCGGTGATCACCACCATGATCATCGGCTTCGTCCTCGGCACGCTGAAGCTCGCCGACTTCCCGTCGATGCTGGTGAGCTCGGCCAAGGTCAACGGCGTCATCCTGCCGATCATCGCGTTCTCGCTGCCGCTCGCCCAGGCGCTGGCGACGATGGACGTGCCGCAGGGCTTCGTGATGGCGGTGACGAGCATCTCGAGCGATCCGAAGGTGATCGTCCTGCTGATGATCGGGATCCTGGTCGCCGCCGGCTGCGTGATGGAGACGACGCCCAACATCGTGATCCTGGCGCCGATCCTCAAGCCGCTCGCCGACCAGATCGGCATGAACGAGATCCAGTTCTGCGTGATGATGATCACGACGCTCGGCGTGGGCTTCATCACCCCGCCGCTGGGCCTGAACCTGTTCGTCGTCTCCGGCCTGACCGGCGAATCGATCCTGAAGATCGCCAGGCGCGCGGTGCCGTTCATGCTGTCGATGCTGACGGTGGTGCTGCTGATCGCCTACGTGCCGGCCATCACGACCTTCCTCCTGCCCGCCGCCTACAAGTGAGCGGGCACGACACCGACAACCATCAACTTATGACGACCCATCCATGACAACCTACCTGAAGAAAGCGAGCAAGACTCCCGAGACCGAAACCGCCACCGCGCAGAAGGTGGTCACCGAAATGCTGGCCGAGATCGAGAAGAACGGCGAGGCCGCCGTTCGCGAATACGCGAAGAAGCTCGACAAGTGGGAAGGCGACTTCGTGGTCACCAAGGCCCAGCTGGCGGAGAACGCCAAGAGCGTCCCCGCGCAGATCAGGAAGGACATCGACTTCGCCATCGACCAGGTCTACCGCTTCGCGGTGGCGCAGCGCGACTCGCTCAAGGAGTTCGAGATCGAGCTGCACCCCGGCGTGCGCGCCGGCCAGAGGGTGCTGCCGGTGAACGTCGCCGGCTGCTACGCGCCCGCCGGGCGCTACGCCCACATCGCCTCGGCCTACATGGGCACGGCGACCGCCAAGGCCGCCGGGGTGAAGACGATCATCGCCTGCTCCGGGCCGTTCCGCGGCGGGCCGATGCACCCCTACCTCATGTACGCGTTCAACAAGGCCGGTGCCGACGTCATCATGACGCTGGGCGGCGTGCAGGCGATCGCGACCATGGCCTACGGGCTGTACAGCGGCAAGCCCGCCGACGTCATCGTCGGCCCCGGCAACAAGTTCGTCGCCGAGGCCAAGCGCGCCCTGTTCGGCAAGGTCGGGATCGACGTCTTCGCGGGACCGTCGGAGATCGCGATCATCGCCGACGAGACCGCCGACCCGGCGATCGTGGCGAGCGACCTCGTCGGGCAGTCCGAGCACGGGCACGAGTCGCCGGCGTGGCTGTTCACCACCAGCAAGCCGCTCGCCGAGGACGTGATGGCGCGCATGCAGGGGTTGATCGACGCGCTGCCGCCGACCGCGCGCGACGCGGCGGGCGCCGCCTGGCGCGACTACGGCGAAGTGATCGTCTGCGACAGCCGGGAGGAAATCGTGGAGGTGTCGGACCGCTACGCGGCCGAGCACCTGGAAGTGCACGCGAAGGACCTCGACTGGTGGCTCGAGCACCTGAGCTGCTACGGCTCGCTCTTCCTGGGCGAGGAAACCACGGTCGCCTACGGCGACAAGGCGAGCGGCCCCAACCACGTGCTGCCCACCAAGGGCGCGGCGCGCTATTCCGGCGGTCTCTCGGTGCACAAGTTCCTCAAGACCTTCACCTGGCAGCGGATGACGCGCGAGGCCGCGCGCGACATCGGCGAAGTGGCGGCCCGCATCTCGCGCCTCGAGGGCATGGAAGCGCACGCCCGCACCGCCGACGACCGACTGGCCAAGTACTTCCC
>CAZLUX010000143.1:0-7177 GCA_964562815.1 uncultured Enterobacteriaceae bacterium | reverse complement strand
CCGGGTCGGGCGGCCCGTCCCACGAGCCCATCAGCGTGATCAGCAGCAGCTGCTCGAACTCGCTGCGGAAGCGCCGCGCGATGGCCTCGGGGTCCTCGACGAGGCTCTTGTCGGCGACGACGCCGCACTGCACGCCGCCGTCGTAGCTGAGCACGCTGATGCCGAGCCCGATCGCGCCGGACTGGGGCACCCAGAACACGATCTCGCGCAGCCTGCGGCCCGCGATGTAGAGCGGGTGCTGCGGGCCGGGGACGTTGGTGAGAACGAGCGAGCAGCGGCTCGCGAGCAGGTCGATGACTTCCTGCTGCAGCGCTTTGGGGCCCAAGCCGACCGCGGCCATCAGGCCGAGCGTGAACAGCGGCTCGACCGAGCCCTTGAGCTCGGCCATGCGGCGCCTGAGCTCGTAGAGCCGCTCCATCGGGTTGTCGATGCCGAGCGGCAGCTGCACGAACACGCCGCCGAAATAGTTGCCGAACGGCCCGCCTTCGGCCTGCGCGCGCATGTCGACCGGCACCAGCGCGCGCACCTCGACGCCTTCCACCGGGTCGCCCTTGTCGAGCAGGTAGCGGCGCAGCGCGCCGGCGGCGCAGCTCATCAGCACGTCGTTGAGCGAGCAGCCGGTCGCGTGCGCGAGCGCCTTGACCTCGTCGAGCGGCAGGCGCTCGGTCCAGGCGGCGCGCTTGACGCCGTGCGGAGCGCCCTTGAAGCGCGTCGGCGTGTCCGCGGACATGAGCGCGAGGCGCGCGGCTTCCGCGCCGAGGCCGATGCCGCGCTTGGCGTAGTCGAGCGCGTGCGCCGGATGGAGCAGGGCGTCGAAGTAGGCCGAGGTGAGCCCGCCGCCGAGCTTGAGCACATTGCCGACCGCCTTGCCGAGCGGGCCGAACCGGTCCGCGAGCGGGTCGGCGTGCGCCTCGTCGCGCGCCTCTTCGGACGGCGCGGGCTCGCGCGCGCGGGGCGCGTCGGTGGTGATCGAACCCAGCACTTTCATCAGCACCACGCCGTCGGCGTAGCAGTGGTGGATGCGGGCGATGATCGCGCTGCCGCGCCCGTAGCGCTCGACGAGCTGGAACTGCCACAGCGGCCGCGCGCGGTCGAGCGGCGAGCTCATCAGGTCGCCCACCAGCTCGTAGAGCTCGGCCTGCCCGCCGGGACGCGGCAGGGCGGCGCGCCGGACGTGGAAGCTCAAGTCGAAATCCGGGTCGGGCTCCCAGCCGGCGCTGTCGCCGTCGAAGGCGACGCGCTCGCGAAAGCGCCGGTGGGCGAGGAAGTGCGTTTCCATCACCCGCCGGAAGCGCTCGAAGTCGACCCTGCCCTCGGTCAGCAGCACCCCGGCGATCACCATCGGGTTGGTCGAGCGATCGGTCCGCAGCCACGCGGTGTCGATCGCGGACATGGGCTCGCGCCGGGACATGCGCTCACGATACAAACCGCCCGGGCGGCCTTATTGCGCTACGTCAAAGGCTTGGCGCCGGAACGCTCTAGATTGGCGATATCGCCAAGGGACGACCGCCATGCGCTACTTCCTCACCGGCGCGACCGGGTTCATCGGCTCGCGGCTCGCGCAGAAGCTCCTCGAGCGCGAAGGCTCCAGCGTCTACTTCCTCGTGCGCGAGCGCTCGCTCGGCAAGGTCGACGCGCTGCGCCGGCGCTGGGGCGTCGGCCCCGAGCGCGCCGTGCCGGTCGCGGGAGACCTGACGCGGCCGCGCCTGGGCGTCTCGGACGCCGACCTCGCGCGCCTGCGCGGCGTCGAGCACATGTTCCACCTCGGCGCGGTGTACGACCTCGCGGCGAGCGCCGAGGCGCAGCAGGCGGCGAACGTCGAGGGCACGCGCCACGCGCTCGAATTCGCGCACGCGGTCGAAGCCCGGTGCTTTCACTTCGTCAGCTCGATCGCCGCGGCGGGGCTGTACGAGGGCGTGTTCCGCGAGGACATGTTCGAGGAGGCGGAGAACCTCGAGCACCCGTACTTCCGCACCAAGCACGAGTCCGAAGCGATCGTTCGAAGCGAGTGCCGCCGGCCCTGGCGCGTCTACCGCCCCGGCATCGTGGTGGGCGACTCGCGCACCGGCGAGATGGACAAGATCGACGGCCCGTACTACTTCTTCAAGCTGATCCAGACGCTGCGCCGCTATCTGCCCGCGTGGATGCCCGCGATCGGCGTCGAGGGCGGGCGGCTCAACCTCGTGCCGGTGGACTTCGTCGCCGCCGCGATGGACCACATCGCGCACAAGCCCGGGCTCGACGGCGGCTGCTTTCACCTCACCGATCCGAAGCCGCGGCGGGTGGGCGACCTCCTCGACCTCTTCGCCAGGGCGGGGCACGCGCCGGCGATGAGCCTCAAGGTCAACCCGCGCATGCTCGGCTTCATCCCCGAGCAGGTGCGCCACGGCATCACGCGCATGGCGCCGGTGAAGAGGATCGGCGAGCAGCTGATGAAGGACCTGGGGCTTCCGCCCGGCATCGAGCAGTTCGTCAGCTACCCGACCCGCTTCGACTGCCGCGAGGCGCAGAAGGCGCTCGCCGGCAGCGGCATCGAGGTGCCGCCGCTCGAGGACTACGCCTGGAAGCTGTGGGACTACTGGGAGCGCCACCTCGACCCCGAGCTCTTTCGCGACAGGAGCCTCGCCGGCGCGGTGAAGGGCAAGGTGGTGCTCGTCACCGGCGGCGGCCAGGGCATCGGCCGCGCGGCGGCGGGCAAGCTCGCCGCCGCCGGCGCCACCGTGGTCGTCATCGACCGCGAGGAGGAGCGCCTGCGCAAGGCGAAGGCGGAGATCGAGGCCGCGGGCGGCAGGATCGAGACCTACGCCTGCGACCTGACCGACTTCGAGCAGATCGAGCGCGCCGCCGCGGCGGTGCTCGAGGCGCACGGCGCGGTCGACGTGCTGATCAACAACGCCGGGCATTCGATCAGGCGCTCGATCGAGCACTCGTTCGACCGCTTCCACGACTACGAGCGCACCATGCGGCTGAACTACTTCGGCGCGCTGCGCCTGACGCTCGCGCTCCTGCCCGCGATGCAGAAGCGCAAATCGGGGCACGTGATCAACATCTCCTCGATCGGCGTGCTCACCAACGCGCCGCGCTTCTCGGCCTACGTCGCCTCGAAGGCCGCGATGGACGCCTTCGCGCGCTGCGCCGCCTCCGAGTTCGCCGACGACGGTATCGCCTTCACCACCGTCAACATGCCGCTGGTGCGCACCGCGATGAGCGCGCCGACCGAGATCTACCAGCGCACCGCGATGCTCGCGCCGGACGAGGCGGCCGACCTCGTCGCGCAGGCGGTGATCGAGCGGCCGGAGCGCGTCACCACCCGCCTGGGCGTGTTCGCCGAGGTGGTGCACGCGCTCGCGCCGAAGCTCGCGCACATCGTCATGAACACCGCCTACCGCATGTACCCGGAATCGGCGGCCGCGCTCGGCATCAAGGACCCCGCCGCCGCGCCCAGGCTCACCCCCGAGCAGATCGCCTTCGCCGAGCTCACGCGCGGCATGCACTTCTAGCGCGCCGCGGCGGCCTCCGCGGCGATGCGGCGCGCGACCGCGTCCGAGAAGGCGAGCGCGAGGTGGCCGACTCCGGCGAGCGGCACGTTCTCCGCCCCCGGAAGGATCGAGCTGTCCTGCGGCGCGACGAAGTTGTCGTGCCAGGAAAAGAGCGACACCACCGGCAGCGGCGGGTCGCCGCCCGCGTTCAGCGCGGCGAGCCAGGCGCTGCCGCGCCGCATCTCGAGGGCGTTGCGCCCCGGGCCCCAGTGCGCGAGAAAGCTGCCGCGGTGCGGCGTGCCCACCGTCACGATCCGCGCGATGCGCGCGCGCGCCGCGGGGTCGCGCAGGCAGGCGCGGGCGACGAGCCCGCCCATGCTGTGCCCCACCACCACCACCTGCTGCGCCCCCGAGCGGCGGCAGATCTCCTCCATATGGCCTGCCAGCCGCGCCGCCAGCTCGTCGATCCCGGCGAGCGGCGGCTCGAGCGTCACCGCCCAGGTGTTGGCCACGCCCAGCGCCGCCAGCCGCCGCCGCATCCAGCGCCACAGCCCGGCGTTGCAGTAGATCCCCGGCACCAGCACCACCGCGGTCCCGGGCGCCGCCGCGCCGGCGAGCGTGCGCCGCGCGAGCGGCTGATCGAAAGTGAAGAGCCGCACGTAGGCGGCGTACTCGCCCAGGTACAGCTTCAGCCTGCCGCCGAGGCCCAGCCGCGCCGAGCCTGGCGCCCCGCCCGCGTACAGGCCCGAGAGCGCGAAGCTCCAGCCGATCGAGACCGCGTCGACGAGGAGCATCCCGGCGAGCGCGAGCGGCACGCTCCACCACGCCGCCCAGCCGAACGCCGAGCACAGCGCGAGCCCCGCCCAGACGAGCAGGACGAACGAGACGACGAGGCAGACGATCAGAAAGCGCGCGAGCACGGTGGGGTCTTTCTTTTCTCGCGATGATGCCTGAACTCTCGCGCGCTGGAGTACATTCGGGCCATGCTCAGGCGGTTGCGACCTCTGCTCGCCCGCGCCGCGGTGCGAGGCGCCCTCGTCGGCATCGCCTACGCGATCGTCTCCGGCCTGTGGATCGTCTACTCCGACCGCTACGTCGAGATGCTCGCCGGGTCCGCCGACCCGGCCGTGCTCACCCGCTACCAGACGCTCAAGGGCTGGGGATTCGTGCTCGTCAGCGCCTGCCTGCTCGCACTGGTGGTGTGGCGCCTGCTCGCCTCGCTCGAGCGCGCCAACCTCGGCCTGCGCACGATCGAGAAGCGCTACCAGGACCTGATCGAGCTCTCGCCGAGCGGAGTGGTGGTCCACGTGGACTTCAGGTTCGTCTTCGCCAACGCCGCCGCGGCGCGCATGTTCGGCGTCGAGTCGCCCGGGGCGCTGATCGGGCGCGAGGTGCTCGACTTCGTGCACCCGGACAGCCGGCCGCTGACGCGCGCGCGCGCGCAGCGCTACGCCGCGCGCAACCTGACCGCGTCCGCGGCCGAGCAGAAGCTGCTGCGCGCCGACGGCTCGGTGTTCGACGGCGCGATCACCTGGGCGCCGATCCAGTACGAGGGGCGCAACGCGGTGCTCGCGATCGTCAACGACATCACCGAGCGCAAGGCGGCCGAGGAGCGCTTCCACTACGTCGAGACCCACGACCCGCGCACCGGGCTGCCGAACCGGGCCACCCTGCGCGAGCTTCTCGAGCAGCGCCTCGGCGGCGTCGGGCACGGCGTGCACCTGCTGCTCGCGATCAACGTCGACCGCCTGAGCGCGGTCAACGACACCATCGGCTTCCACGCCGGCGACCAGCTGCTGCTCGAGGTCGCGGGCGCGCTGCGCGAGGCGGTGCGCGCCGAGGACACGGTGGCGCGCGTCTCGGGCGGGGAGTTCATGGTGCTGCTGCCGGACCTGCGCCGGGCCGAGGACGCGGCGGCGGTGGCGCAGAAGGTCATGCGCGCGATCGCGCGCCCCTACGTGGTCGAGAAGACCGCGCTCACGCCGACCTTCTCCTGCGGCTACGCGGCCTATCCCGAGGCGGGGCGCGACGCCGACACCCTGATGCAGAACGCGCACGCGACGCTCTTTCACGTGCGCGGCGAAGGCAAGGGCGGCATCGCCGGCTACTCCGAGAGCATCCGCGACGACCTCGAGACGCGCATCGCGCTCGAAGGCGGCCTGCGCGCCGCGCTCGAGCACGACGAGTTCGTGGTGCAGTACCAGCCGGTCGTCGGCGTGCGCGAGCGGCGCATCGTCGCCTGCGAGGCGCTGGTGCGCTGGCGCCGCCCCGACGGCGGCATCGTGCCCCCCGGGCGCTTCATCCCGCTCGCCGAGGACACCGGCCTCATCGTGCCGCTCGGCGCCCAGGTCATGCGCAAGGCCTGCCGCCAGGCCGCCGACTGGAGCGGGGGCGACCCCGCGCCGCTCAACGTCTCCATCAACCTCTCGCCGCGCCAGCTCCACGACCCCGACCTCGTCGCCAGCCTGCAGGCCGCGCTCGCCGGCGCGGGGCTGCCCGGGCGGCAGGTCGAGCTCGAGCTCACCGAGAGCATGCTCGTCGTCGGCGGCGCCGACATCGAGGCCATCCTCGGGCGCCTCAAGGCCCTCGGCGTGCGCCTCACCCTCGACGACTTCGGCACCGGCTACTCGAGCCTCGCCTACCTGCGCCGCTTCCAGATCGACTGCCTCAAGATCGACCAGAGCTTCGTGCGCAACGTCGCCGACCACCCTGCCGACGAGACCATCGCGCGCACCATCGTTTCGCTCGCGCGCAGCCTCAACATGAGAACCGTCGCCGAGGGCGTCGAGCACCCCGAGCAGGCCGCGCTCCTCGCCGCCATGGGCTGCGACGCCCTCCAGGGCTACCTCTTCGGCCGCCCCGTGTTCGCCGACGACTTCAAGGCCCGCCGCGCCGAGCCGCTCGACTTCGGCTGGCTCGAGGCTAGCCTTCCGGAAAGCGGCGCGAAAACCACCTGATCGCCAGCAGCACCCCCAGCAGCGCGAGCGCCGGCAGCGCCATCACCGCCGCCGCGGACGCATCCCGCGGGTCCGGCAAGACATCGCGCCCGAACCACCCCACCGCCACCAGGAACAGCCCGAACAAGAAGAACGCCTTGCCGCCGAAGGCATTGATCTCGTACCACGCCTCGTCCGACGCGAACGCCCGGCGCGTGCGCACGCCGTACCAGCGGTTCATCGGCACCCGTCGCAGTATCAGCGGGATCGCGACGACCATCGACGCGATGCCGATGCCGGCGAAGACCCAGGGAATCGGAACGATCATCGGCTTACCGCACCTTGAAGGGGTAGTTGAAGCGGCGTCCAATCGATGTCTTCATTCACATCGGCCCAGACGCTGGTTAGGCGTATGCCTTTGCCAGCAAGTAACCCGCGAGCGGAAGCAACGCCAATAGCACAACGACACCCAAGCAGCCCGACCTGGAACTACCTGCGCTAGAAAAGCGTGCCCGCTCTTGGGGTGGTCTGGACTGAAGCCACCTGCCATGGCAAGACTGGCAGAAGAATTTGGTCTTGTTATTGCGCCAGGCCTCAATGGTGCGCTTGTTATGTAGCGAGACTGCACCACAACGGGCACATCTGAAATGTCTTTCTTTGGGCCGACGTAATGGCAAGAGCTTGCCAAGCAGGGACAAGACTATAACGCCTGCAATTGCGGCGCCGACAATGACTTTCGGTGACATCGGAGTTCCTATGCCT
>CAZLUX010000142.1:2702-7281 GCA_964562815.1 uncultured Enterobacteriaceae bacterium | reverse complement strand
CAGGTTCCTGCCCTTCGACTCGTTGCGCTGGACCTTGTCGATGCACCGCACCACGAGCTTGTTCAGCGCGTCGGGGTTGAAGTCGGTGAAATTCGACTTCTTGGAGTGGTGCATCAGCGCCGAGAGGGCCGCGCCCAGCTCGGAGGCGGCGAAGGCGGCGGCGAGCCCGTCCTTCATGACGTCGATGAAGTAGGGGTAGAAGAGGTGCCCGGCGATGCGCGCGTCGCCGCGCCCGACCAGGTACTTGCCCCCGTGCGCGGCGTCGACCTGCGGATCGTCGAACGTTTCCGCGACCCGGGTGGAATCCTCGGCATCGAGGGGAAGGTGGATCAGGTACTGCTTGTTGCGGTACTGGTAGCACGTCAGCGACCCGCCGTTGGAAAAGCCCAGAGCGAAGGTCATGCCGGGCTTCATGTGCGGGTTGTGGTTCTTGGTGAAGCGCTCGGTGATGTTGAGCAGCACCTCGTCGGACATCTCGTCCGGGAAGATCTGGGTGCCGAACTTCTCGATCAGCTCGTCGTCGTTGAGACAGACGATGACGTCGTTGTTGCCCACGCGCGGCTTGATCGTCTCGAAGCCGATTCCCGTCGGCACGATGACCTGCGGTCCCAGGTAGCTGTTCAGGTAGCCCGGCGTGATGATCGGGATGTCGTCCGCCCGCCTGAACCGCGTCTTGATCTCGGCATCCAGCGTGTCGATCGGCGGGTGCGGCGAGACGAGCAGGTAGGTGCGGCCGTGCGCGTTGCCGTTGAAGCACTCGCGCGGGCCCCAGATGTGCGTATGGACCTGGACGATGTTGACGTCGTTGTAGACGTGATTGTTGATCTCCTGCTGCGCGATCGACGACTGGTCGTCGGGAAGGATGATCTTGAACTGGATGTCCACCTGCATCGCGGAATAGAGCGCGACCAGGCCGAGGAAGACGTTGGTCGTGTTGCCGCCGGAATTGGGCGGCGAGACGTCTTCCCTCGCGATGAAATACTCCAGGTCGTCCTCGACGTCGAGCTTGAGGCGAAAGCCGTCCTTGTCTTTTGTGACGGTCTCGAGCGGGATCTTGTTGTAGCGGAAGTTCGGGATGTCCGCGAACTTCTCGACGAAATAGTCGTTCACGGGCACGCCGATCGCGCGCATCTTGGGCATCAGCGTGCTCACAGACTCGGTCCTCCTCGTTTCTTCATCTTCCTGTCAGGGCGAACGGCTCGGAAGCCGACTCCCGACAGATTCCAGAAAAATCGAGAAGTCCGTAATAGAAAATTCAACTCGGGAGATACGGGTTCTTACTGGGGCGCGGCGGGACGCAGGCCGTAGCGGGACATGACCCGGGCGAGCTTCGCGCGGTCGGGCGGCCCGCCCGCGTTGACCACGGCGGCCACCTCGCGGAAATACTCCTCGCCGATGTCGGGAGTGAGCATCACGAGCACGCGCGCGGGCTCGTCCGCCGCGTTGCTGAAGTGGTGCACCGAGCCGCGCGGGGTCGACATCCAGTCGCCGGGCCCCAGGTCGCGCGTTTCCGCGTCGACCGTGTATCGGAGCACGCCGTCCAGCACGTAGACGCACTCCTCGTTCTCGCTGTGGCTGTGCGGCGGGGGAACGTGCGCCCCGGCCGGGACCTTCATCTCGAACACTCCCAGGCCGCCGTTCTGCGCGCCCTCGACCAGGTAGCGGATTTCCAGTTGCCCGATTTTGACGACTTGCCGGCTCATGACGATCTCCTTTTGGGGGGGGCGCGGGAGCACTGTACGGAATTGCACAGACGTGAAAAATAGGGTCTACTGAAACAGATTGTTGCAGAAATGAGCCCAATGAAAGATCGCCTGAACGGGATGCGCGTGTTCGCGCAGGTCGTCGAATCCGGGAGCTTTTCCGCCGCGGCCGGGAAGCTCGGCATGTCGAAGTCGCTCGCGAGCCGGCACGTGAGCGCGCTCGAGCGCGCGCTCTCGGCGAAGCTGCTCAACCGCTCGACGCGCAAGCTCAGCCTGACCGACGCCGGGGCGGTGTTCTACGAGCACTGCGCGAGGATCGTGCAGGAGGCGGAGCTGGCGGCGGAGCGGCTGAGCCGGACCCAGTCCGAGCCGGCCGGGCTGGTCAGGGTGACGGCCGCGGAGGCGTTCGCGGTCCGGCACGTCCTGCCTGTCCTGCCCGACTTCTACCGGAAGTACCCGAAGATCCGGGTACGGCTCTCGTGCAGCAATCGAGCGCTCGACCTCGGCGGCGAGGGATTCGACGTCGGCATCCGCGTGTCCTTCGACCCCGCCCCGGAGCTGGTCGCGCGCAAGCTCGCGCCCAACCGGTCCGTGGTCTGCGCCTCGCCGGACTACCTCAAGCGGCGCGGGACGCCGCGCCGGATCGCGGATCTCGCCCGCCACGACTGCGTCCTGTTTCCGCCGCTGGCGCCGAACGGGCGCTGGACCCTGCGCCGCAACGGGCGCAAGCACGTCGTCCAGGTCGCGGGCGTGCTCGAGACCGACGAAATGGAGGCCGTTTGCGCCGCCGTCGCCGCCGGGCTGGGGATCGGCATCCTGCCGCTCTACATGGCCGGCGACGCCCTGCGCGAGGGCCGGCTGGTGCCGCTGCTGCGCCGATATCAGGTGGTTCCGGAGAGTGCGATCTACCTGGTCTACCTGCCGAACCCCACGCTGCCGTCGCGCGTGCGCGCGCTGATCGACTTCCTCGTCGAGCGCTTCGCGCCCGCGCCCGCTTGGGAAACAGGCTGGTAAGCGGGCGCGAACAGGATCAAGCTTACGGATCTCGTAGAGTGCAGGGGGAGGTGAGGGCCATGGGAAGATCGACCGCGCGCAACTTGCGCAACCGCAGGCGCAAGCAGACGATCAAGGATCGTCTGCGGCTGGAGAAGAAACGGCAGAAGAAGGGTCGCGCTAAGTAGCTTTGGTCCCGGGCGCGCGGAAGCCGCCGAAGGCCTGCTCGACCAGCTCGGCGAGCCTGAGCGGGGTGCGGTCCTCGAGCCAGGGGCCGACGATCTGCGCCCCGACCGGCAGGCCCTCGGGCGAGAGTCCTAGCGGGATCGCGGTCGCCGGCAGGCCGGGGCAGGTGGCGACGCCCGGCCAGCAGAGCTGGTCGACGTAGTTGATCTCGCGGCCGTCGACCGCGATGCGGCGCTGCTCCTGGTCCGGCGAATGGTCGTGCGGGTAGGCGGGCGTCGGCATGACCGGGCAGATCAGCGCGTCGAATTCGCCGAAAAAGCCGCGCCATTGCGCGCGCAGTCCCGCGCGCAGGCCGTCGGCGAGGACCCAGTCGCGATGGCTCATCGCGGTGCCGCGCAGGCGCTCGGCCGCGAGGCTCGTATCCTTCGGGTCGAGCTTCGCCGCCGCGGCCTTCATGCCCTCGTAGGTTTCCGGCTGGAACGACGCCGCCATGAACGAGAACAGCAGCTTCATGTAGAGCCGGGTCGAAGCGGCGAGATCCGGCAGAAGCTTGCTTTCGCGCGCGACCCTGGCGCCGGATTTCTCGAGCTGCGCCGCGAGGGCGTCGATCGCCGCGCGCACGCTCGCCGCGGTGGGAATCAGCGGATGCGCCTCGAGCACGAGGACGCGGAAGTCCTTGATCGCGCCGTGGCGCGGCGCGGGCAGGGCGAGCCGGTAGCCGCGGCCGGCCTCGAGCTCGTCGGGATCGGCGATCACCCCGAGCAGGTCGGCGAGGTCGCCGGCCGAGCGGCTCATCGGGCCCACGACGGCGAGGTCGCGCACGTAGGGCAGCGGCGGCAACGGCGGCGGCGTGTGGCCGCGCGAGGGCACCAGCCCGAAGGTCGGCTTGTGCGCGTAGACGCCGCAGAAATGCGCCGGCGAGCGCAGCGAGCCGCCGATGTCGGAGCCGAGCGAGAGCGCGCCGTAGCCGGCCGCGAGCGCCGCGGCCGAGCCGCCCGACGATCCGCCGGGCGTGCGGCCGGTGTCGAACGGATTGTTGGTCGTGCCGTAGATCTCGTTGTAGCTCTGCCAGTCGGCGAGCGCGACCGGGACGTTGGTCTTGCCGAGAACGACTGCGCCGGCGGCTTTCGTCCGGGCGACGATCAGCGCGTCCTCCTTCGGGACGAAATCCTTCTGCGGCACGAAGCCCCAGGTCGTCGGCAGGCCGGCGACGTTGAAGGACTCCTTGACCGTCATCGGGATCCCGGCCAGCGGGCCGGCCTCGCCCTTGGCGATCGCCGCGTCGGCCGCGCGCGCCGCCTCCAGCGCGCGCTCGAAGTCGCGCACGCAGATCGCGTTGATCCCGCCGTCGAGCCGCTCGATGCGTGCGATCGCGTCGCGCGCCAGCTCGAGCGCGGAGACTTTCTTCGCCTTGAGCGCCTGCGCCAGCTCTCGTGCGCTGCGGTACGTCCATTCGGAATCGGTCACTTGCGTCCTCCCTTTACCTTCGGCGTGGTCGATGATACGTTGCCCTGTCGCGGCAGGAGTAGGCTATTGCGAAACGGGGAGGGCACGCATATGGCTACCAGGAAGAAGGCGAAGAAGGCGAAGCAGGCCAAGGCGAAGCAGGCCAGGAAACCGGCGGCCAAGCCGGTCGCCCGCAAGAAGGTCCGGGCGGTGAAGAAGGCGCCGGCGAAGAAGAAAGCGGTACCGAAGAA
>CAZLUX010000142.1:0-2602 GCA_964562815.1 uncultured Enterobacteriaceae bacterium | reverse complement strand
CGAAGCCGCCGCGGCCGCCCAAGCCGGCCGCCGCGCCCGCTCCGGCACCGGCTCCCGCCCCCGCGCCGCTCGCCGGAGAAGAGCGGGTCGGGGTCGTGACGCACTACTACGGCCACCTCTCGGTGGCGGCGGTGATGGTCGACACCCTCGCCCTGCGGGTGGGCGACACCATCCACGTCGTCGGCCACACCAGCGACTTCCACCAGAAGGTCGAATCGATGCAGATCGAGCACGAATCCGTCGAGGAAGCCCTGCCCGACCAGGAGATCGGCCTCAAGGTGACCGAGCACGCGCGCGAGCACGACATCGTGTACAAGGTCCGGGCGTAGAGGAAGGCGCCGTCCGGCTAGCCGCCCTCGCGGAAATCCGGATAGAGCAGCATGCCGCCGTCGACGGTCACCGTGATCCCGGTCATGTAGCTGGCCAGATCGCTGCACAGGAATGCGATGGCGTGGCCGATCTCGTCGGGCTCGCCGACGCGGCCCATCGGAATCTTGCGGTCGAGATCGCTCAGCCCTTTCGGGTCCTGCCAGACGTTGGCGTTGATCGGGGTCTTGATCGCGCCGGGGGCGACCGCGATGATCCGGATCCCCATGGCTGCGACTTCCTGCGCCAGGGTCTTGCTGAACATGCTGAGCGCCGCCTTGGCGCTGGTGTAGGCGCTGTAGCCCGCCCACGGAATGAATTCGTGCACCGAAGTCGTGTTGACGATCACGCCGCGCCCCTGCTTGCGCATGCGTGAGATCGCCTCGCGCGCGCAGTAGTAGGGGCCGTAGAGGTCGGTCTCGACCACCTGGCGCCAGGCCGCGACGTCGCTGTCGGCGCAATTCGCGCGGGACCCGTCGATCCCGGCGTTGTTCACGAGGATGTCGAGGCCGCCGAGCTGCTGGTCGACCTGCCGGAACAGGGCGTCGACCTGTTCCTTCTTCGAGACGTCGTCCAGCCGGAGCGGACAGGCGTTGACGCCGAACGACTTCGCCACGGCGGCCATTTTCTCCGCGGCGTCGGACTCGTAGCGATACGTTATGGCGACGTCGGCGCCCGCCTGCGCGAGGGACTTGACCGTCGCCGCGCCCAGGCCCGAGTCGCCGCCGGTGACGAGCGCCTTGCGGCCTTTGAGCTCGATTGCAATCACGCTGTTCTCCTGTTTCTAGTCGATGAGCTTCACTTCGTAGTCCACGCCTTCCCAGCTGCCGCTGTCCAGCCAGAAGAAGGTGAATTGAACGGTCTCGCCCGCGTCGAGCCCCGTGACGGGAAGCTCGGCGGCGTAGGCGCCGAGCCCGGTGTCCCGGGCCTCGATGTCCTGCGCGTCGTGCCAGCCGTTGCGGCCCCAGTGCACGCGGGCCGGCGCCCTGAGCGCGACGATGAACCGGTCGCCCGCGCGCGCGTGGCGCGGGCGATAGCGCGGGCCCCAGACGGCATAGGCGATCTCGGGGCGCCTTCCCTGATAGCGCTTCCAGGTGGCGACCGGGCGGTCGACCGGGTGGCCGAGCGCGCGGCTGTGGCACAGCTTGATGAACTCGCCGTGGGCCCAGACCAGCGGCATGGCCGAGCCGCTCGGCTTGCCCGGCTCGAGGCCGTGTTGCGGGATGGGATCGCTGTCCCAGACCTGCTCCGGAAGCAGCCCCGCCCGGCCGGCCATCGCCGCCATGGCCTCGAGGTAAGGCAGCGGATCCTGCCCGGCGAGGAGCGCGTAGTGACCGCGCTCGCCGCCGAGGAGCGGCCAGCCGCGTCCCCGACCGGTGCCGTCGAAGGCGGCGCCGTCGTCGTGCTCGCCGTAGCCGTCGCCGTTGTAGCGGTGCCAGACCGGACCGGCCGGCGTGTCCGTCTTGAGCAGCGCGTCGACCGCCTTCAGGCTGTCGAGGATGAACGGATCCTGCGGGCTGCGCAGGCCGTAGCGCACGAGCTGCAGGAAGTCGGTCGCGATCTGCTCATCGGCGCGCAAGTCGGGGTCCTGCGCGCGGTTCTTGATCAGGATGTGCTCCGCGTCGGCGCCATCGTGTACCAGCGCATCGGCCGGGGCGGTGCGGATGAAGTAGCCGCCAATGCCCAGGCGTCGCGCGAGCGGCGTGTCCTTCGCGTACGTCCATTCCTCGAGCTGCGCGTTCCAGTAGTCGGCGAGCAGGAGCGCGAACGCGCGAGCCTCGCCTTCGAGAAAGCCGCTGCCCTCGACCAGCGCGGCGATCGCGAGCGCGAGCGTGAAGGTATTGATGCCGGGATCTTCCTCCCACCTGTCCTGGGCCGTCGCGGGCCCCTCGCGGGCGATGAAGCGCAGCGCGCGCCGGATCATGTCCTCGACCGCGATGCCGTCCAGGGCGCCGCGCGCCTGAAGCGCCGAGGCGAGCAGCACGGGGAAAGCGGTCTCGTCGAGCTGTATGCCCTGCCAGAAGGCGGCGCCGCCGAGCCACTGGTTCTGCAGCCAGTGCCCGTCCGCCTGCTGTGTCGCGATCAGATAGCGCAGGACCTCGCGCGCGTCCTCGAGCGCATCCAGCGCGAGCAGCGCGCCGGCGGTCTCCACCAGGTCGCGGCACCACACCAGGTGGTAGCCGCCGCGGGTCTGGCTGTCCTCGCCCCAGGGCACCGACAGGCTCGCCACCGTGGC
>CAZLUX010000141.1:0-7313 GCA_964562815.1 uncultured Enterobacteriaceae bacterium | reverse complement strand
ATTTTGATTGCAATCAAGTTCGGCGCTGGCTTTGCCGCGTGCTCGGATTTCCTTGTCTTCGGTCAACAACCCCCTCGCGGCGCACTCGCACGCCCGCCGCGTGAATTGTTTGGCATCCTCCCCGCTGCGCCCCGGCGGCAGCGGAAAAATCCTTTCGCGGTGTGAAAAGTCACCTGGCTAACGCCCTCGGGCGCGGCGACCATTCGGGCGTAGATTGCCATTCGCCGTCGGGGGGAGAGCCAGATGCGCACGCCGAACCGAACTTTCGTCCGCCTTGCCGCGGTCGCCCTGCTGGGGTCGATCGCCGCCGCCTGCACGACGGTCCAGCCGCCGGCCCCGCCGCAGCGGGCCGCGGCCGCGCCGCCCCCGCCGGTGGCGGTGGTCAGGCCCGCGCCGAGGCCGGCCCCGGCGCCCGCGCCGCGCTATCACTCGATGAAGCAGTACGAGTACGTCCTGGCGAAGCGGATCTTCGAGACCAACCACGGCCACACCATCACCGGCAGGCTGCAGCCGCTGCTGCGCGCGGTGGTGGTGCTGCACTTCGAGGTCGATGCCTCGGGCAGAGTGCACAACGTGCAGACCTGGCGCACGCCCGAGCGCGAGGCCGACCGCCTCGCGCGCGCGAGCCTCGTGCGCGCCGGCGACCTGCCGGCGCCGCCGCCGCAGTGGCTGCGAGGCGGCAAGCTGGGGATCACCGAAACCTGGCTGTTCAACAGCGACGGGCGCTTTCACCTGCGCGCGCTGGCGCCGCGCCAGGGCTAGACCACGGGCAGCTCGAAGCCTTTCTCGCGGAACACCCTCTCGCACGCTGCGACGACTTCAGCATCCAGTTTGGTGCCGCTGTCGCGCCGAACCTGCGCCAGCGCGGCGTCGATCCCGAGCCCCGCACGGTAGGGGCGGTGCGATGCCATCGCCTCGACCACGTCCGCGACGGCGACGATGCGTGCCTCCAGGATGATCTGCTCGGCCTTCAACCCCTGCGGGTAACCCGAGCCGTCGAGGCGCTCGTGGTGCTGCCAGATCGTTTGCGCCACCGGCCAGGGGAAATCGACCGCTTGCACGATTTCGTGGCCGACTTGGGCGTGGGCCTTGACGAGTTCGAACTCGGCCGCGCCGAGCTTCCCGGGGCGGGACAGGATCTCGGCCGGGACGTAGATCTTGCCGATGTCGTGGATGGCTCCAGTGATGCGCAGCCCCGCCAGGCGTTCCTCGTCCAGCCCGAGCTCGCGCCCGATCGCGACCGCCAGCTCGGCGACGCGCCGCTGATGTCCTGCGGTGTACGGATCGCGCTGCTCGACCGTGGCGGCGAGCGCGGCGATCGCACTTTCGAGCGTCGCACGCAGCTTGAGCCCATGCTGTTCGCGCTCTATCAGGCCCGACTCGTATGCTGCGCGGGTGCGGCGCGTGCCGATGCCGTAGCCGATGTCGGCCGCCATCTGGTCCAATAGTTTCACTTCGTCGTCGCCGAAGGCGTCCGGCTCGCCGCTGAAGACCGTCAGTACCGCGAAGACCGCTCCCTCGACGCGGATCGGCAACACGACCACGGTCGCGAGCCCAAATGCGCGGGCCCGCTCAAACCATGGCCGATAGCCGGGGCTGTTCGCGAGATCGTTTATGACTTGAATGGCCCCGGTGCGGATCGCGATTCCGGCCGGCCCCCGACCGAGCTCCGTGCCGGACCACGATACCTCCAAGCCCTCCATGTATCCGAGCGCTTCGCCCGCGGCCGCGACGATCTCGACCGAGCGCTCGGAGTCGTTCCGGGCGATGCCGATCCACGCGAGCGCATAGCCTCCGGAGCTCCCGATCGCCTCGCAGCAGGTGCGGAACAGCTCACTCTCGCTCTGCGCGTGCACCAGCGCCGAGTTGCCCTGGCTGAGCGCGCGCAGAGCCCAGTTGAGGCGCCTGAGATGCTCTTCGGCCTGCTTGCGCTCGGTGATGTCGCGGATGTTGCACTGGATCACCTCGCCGCCGCCGACCGGATAGACGTTGCTGACAAACTCCACCTCGATTTCCTTACCGTGCGCGGTGCGCAGCGGGAGGTCCTCGAAACGTACGTATCTCTTCGCCTGCAGCTCGGCGAACGCGCTCTTTGACGCGGCGACGTCCTTGAACAGGCCGATCTCCCACAGCTTCTTGCCTAGGTACTGCTCGCGCGTGTAGCCGAGCAGCTCGATCATGAAGGGGTTGACGTCCAGGATCTGCCCGCTCGCGACTTCGACCGTCAGAATTCCGTCTCGCGCGGCTTCGAACAGGCGCCGATACTGGAGTTCCGAGGTGGCGAGCGCCGACATCGTGCGCTTGCGTTCGGTGACGTCGCGCGCGTTGACGACCACTCCGCGCACTACGGGATCGGCGAGGGCGTTTCGCGACACCGATTCCAGCGCCAACCATCTGCCGTCCTTGTGCCGGAAGCGGAATTCGGTCGTGCGGATCGTTGCCGGATCGCGCAACAGCTCCGTGAAAGCGGCCGTCGATTCGTCGTGGTCGTCCGGGTGCGTGAAATCGAGGAAGGCACGCCCGGTCACGTCCTCCGGCTCGTAGCCACCGAGGCGCCTGATCGAGGGACTGACGTAGCTTATCGCGCCCCGGGCATCGACCACCGCGACGAGATCCGAGGCGTATTCGAGCAAAAGTTGGAGCCAGGATTCGCTCGCGCGCATTCCGTCGGTCTTTTCGTCCATCTGGCGTTGTGGACGCGAAATTTGCACCGAAGAGGCTAAACGTCTGACGGGTCGACCCCTTGACGCAGATCAAGTGGGCGTTCGGCCGCCTGAGCAGGATAGACGCCGCAGCCGCGACGCCCCGGTTTCGGGGCTAGGGCAGGCTGGCGATCAAGTCCTGCGCCGCGCGTTCGGCGATCTTGCGGAAGGTCACCCGGCGCTCCTGCCCGGTGTCGAAGGCCATCGACACCTCGTCGATGCCTTCCCAGACGATGCTGCCGTCGCGGCTGTCCCAGATCTGGCAGAACACCCGCATGTTGGCGTACTGGGTGTTGAGCAGGCTCAGCCCGAGCAGGCTGAACCGCCCGCGCGCGCCCTGCTCCATGCTGGCGAGCTTGAGCTGCACGAGATAGCGCATCCCCGTCGCCTGCCCCACCTGCTTGAGCATGCCGGCGTCGAACACGCCGGTATCGCGGTAGTCGCGGTACATGCGCCGGTAGGTCTCGGCGAGGCCCGCGCGGTTGACCGCGCCGATCGTCTGCGGCAGCGCATCGAAGCGGATCTCGGGGCGCTTGGCCTTGAGCGCGTCGGCGAACACGTAGGCGAGCGACTGCTTGTCCTCTTCCTGGCCCGTCACCGTCGACGGCGTGAGGAAGGCGAGGCCGCCTTCGGCGAGATCCTGCGGCTTCAAGTGCAGGGTCCGGTGCTGCGGCGAAGAGTAGGTCTGCAACTCGGTGGCGCAGCCCGCCGCCAGCAGCGTGGCGGCAAGGCAGGCGAGCGCGAAGGCGCGGCGGGACGGGGTCGGTGGTCTCAAGGTCTTCCTCATGGATTGACGACGGTGTCGATGCGGCGCCGGATTCGCGCCGCGGCAGTGCGGTCCCCCGCGGCGTCGGCGCGCCGCGCCTCGAGCTCGAGCCAGGCGATGAGCGGCCGGCGCCAGCCGTTGGCCGAGGCCGCCTCGATCGCGGCGTCGATGCCGTCGGGAGCGATGCGCCCGGCACGCATCAGCGCGCCGGCGGCCACCAGGCGCGCGAGCGGGTCCTCGATCGAGGCCAGCGCGGCGCTGCCCCCGGCCACCGCCGAGCGGTGCGCCGGCGCGAGCCGGGCCGGGTCGAGCCCGTCCCAGCGGCCGGACAGGTAGACCGCGTAGGCGCGCTCGGCGGGGCTCGCGTCCTGCGCGAGCGCCTCGTAGCCCGGGCAGGGGCCGAAATCCAGGCTCGCCACCTCGAGCGCGCAGCGCACGAGCTCGACGCGCGCGACGAGCTCCGGGCGGCCGGTGCGCGAGACCTCGGCGCGGGCGCGGGCGAACTCGACCGTCGCCGTGCGGTCCTCGCCGCGCAGCCAGGCCGCTTCGTAGCTGGCGAGCGAGGCGTGCGCGTTCGACTGCCACTGCGGCGGCAACGGCCCGCTCGCGCAGGCCGCGAGCAGCCCCGCCAAAATCAAGGCAGCCTGATTTCGGTGTCGCGCTTGAAGGGCCATTTGCGGTTCACTTCGTCGATCAGGCTGCCGAGCTTGCGCACGTTCGCGTCGATCTCGGCGCGCAGCGCGGCCAGGTCCTCGGTCGCGGCGGCGGTGTTGGCGCCGACCTTCTGCGCCTCGGCCAGCACGGCGTCGGCCTTCTTCAGGCTCTCGCGCGCGTCGCCGAGCGTCGCGTTGAGCTGCGCGATCGCCTGCTCGGTGCCGTCCATCACGCCGCCCGCGCCGAAGACGCGCTGGTCGGCCTTGTCGAGCGTGCGTCCGAGCTTGGCCGAGACGCCGCCGAGCGAGGCGAGCAGGGCGTTGCTGCGGTCGAGCGCGTCGATCACCTTCTTCGCGTTCTCGTCGCCGCCGAGCAGGCCGCCGAGCGCGCCGTAGCGGCCGGTCATGCGGGAGGTGATCGTGCGCAGGTTGGCCAGGCTCGCGTTCAGGTCCGAGTCGTCGGCCGTGATGCGCTCGACGTGGTCGAGCACCTGCCGCATGCGCGCGAGCAGCACCGGCAGCTGCTCGGTTGCGTCGCCGCGCAGCACCGCGCGCTCGGCGTTCGGCGGCAGCGGCGGGTCGTCGAGGTTGCCGGTGAAGGCCCGCAGGCGCGCGCCGCCGACCAGCCCGCGCTCGAGGGTGAAGATGGTGGTGCTGCGCAGCCAGTGCAGGTCCTTGAGCGGGATTTCGACCTCGATCTTCGCTTTGCCGTTCCTGGCGAGCTCGATGCGCTGCACGCGTCCGACCGGGAAGCCGGAGAAGGTGAGGTCGGCGCCCACCGCGATGCCCTCGGAGTCGTCGGCGATCAGCACCAGCTTCTGGGTGTCCTCGAAGGCGCCGCGCGCGTAGAGCACGTACAGGACGAACCCCGTCACCAGCGCGGCCACCAGCAGCAACAGCAGGCCCGCCTTGAGCTCGACGTGGCGGATCGCGGGGGAGGCCTGTTTGTCGGGTTCCATCCGCTAGACGTACATGATCGCGAGGAACACGCCCTCGATCGCCACCAGCGCGAGCACCAGGCCCACCATGCCGCGCAGCACCGCCACCGGCGCCATGCGCTCGCGCCGCGGCACCGCCAGCGCGGAGGTGATCGGGATCACCGCAACCGCGACGCCGAACAGCAGCGTCTTGATGCCCAAGCCGATGTCGGCCACCGGGGCGAACACCTCGCCGGTGATGCGCAGGAACTGCGGCAGGCCCCAGGGCGAGATGCCGTACATCTCGACGTAGGTGAGCGCGAGCGCGACCGCGCAGTTGAGGAACGAGAGCAGCATGACCGCGACCGCGCTGCCGATCACGCGCGGCACCAGCTCGTGGCGCAGGGGGTCGCGCCCGGCGCGCTGCTGCGCCTCGAGCTCGCCGCGGACGTGCATCAGCACCACCTGGGTGTTGATCGCGGCGCCCGAGCGCAGGCCGACGAAGAGCGCGGCGAAGACCGGAATGAGCTCGAGCACCAGCACCCGCACCGTGAGCTCGAGCGCGTAGGCGGACAGGCCGTAGTCGTTGGAGGAGCGGATCACGATCCGGATCAGCACCCAGCTCAGAGCCGCGCACACGAGCGTGAACCCGGGCAGCGCCTGCCAGGCCGAGAAATAGATCTGGCGCGCCGCGACCCGGCGCGCGGCGGGGTCGTAGGCCGAGGGCGAGAGCGCGGTCGCGAACGCGACCGCGGCGAATCCGGTGCGGCGCAGGCGGGTGGCGAGCGGCTCCATGTCCTCAGCCGAACAGCTTCCAGCCGTAGCCGGCGCACTCGCCGCAGACCTGCGTTCCCACCGTGCCGGTGCCGTTGCAGGACTGGCACTCGTCCCAGATCAGGGAGAGGTCGCTGTGGTAGGTGCCGTAGCAGCGCCTGCCGTTGAGCGTGGCCCGGCAGCGCTGGTTGAGCATCTCGTGCAAATCCGTCGGCGCCCGGCAGACGGAGCAGGCGCCCGCCGGCTTGGGTTTCTTGACTTGCCGCATGGCGCCAGTATAAAGGGCCGTGGGCTACGAATGCTTCGAGGTCGAGCGCGACGCGCGGGTGGCGACGATCCGGCTCAGGCGGCCGGAGCGGCTGAACGCGATGACGCGCGATTTCTGGGTCGAGCTGCCGGCGATCGTGCGCGCTCTGGAGGCCGAAGGCGGCACCCGGGCGGCGGTGCTGTGCTCGAGCGGCAGGCACTTCAGCGCCGGGATGGACCTGTCGCTGTTTCGCGACGGCGCCGCGCTCGAGACCGGCTCGGTGGCCGCGCGCGAGCGCTTTCGCCAGCAGTTGAGGGCCCTGCAGGGCTCGTTCGAGGCCGTCGCCGGCGCGCGCTTTCCGGTGATCGCCGCGGTGCAGGGCGGCTGCATCGGCGGCGCGGTCGACCTGGTCACGGCCTGCTGCCTGCGCTACTGCGCGGCGGACGCCTACTTCGTGATCCAGGAGATCAACCTCGGCATGATGGCCGACGTCGGAACGCTGCAGCGCCTGCCCAAGCAGCTGCCCGAGGCGGTGGTGCGCGAGCTCGCCTACACCGGCGACCGGCTCGGCGCCGAACGCGCCGAGCGGCTCGGCTTCGTCAACGGGATCTTCGAGAGCCACGACGCGCTCGTCGAGGGCGCGCACGCGGTCGCGCGCCGCATCGCCGCCAAGGCGCCGGCGGCGGTCGCCGCGAGCAAGGAGATGATCGGCTACGCGCGCGACCATTCGGTGGCCGAATCGTTCGCCTACCTCAACGCGCTGCAGCCCGGCGTGTTCAGCCTCGAGGACATCGCGCGCGCGGTGGCGGCGGGCAAGGACGGCCCGGCGCCCGAGTTCGACGACCTGCCGCCGATCGACCCGCCGATCAAGCCCTGAGCCCCCGGGAGGGCGCGCAGCGACGACATGGCGACCATCCTCGGCTTTCTCGCCTGCGCGATCGCGATCGGCGTCGCCGGCACCTACCTCTCGCGCTACGGCGACGTCATCGCGCGCCGCACCGGGTTGGGCGGCACCTGGGTCGGGGTCGTGCTGCTCGCGGTCGTCACCTCGCTGCCCGAGCTCGCCACCGGGGTGAGCGCGGTCACCGTCGGCCAGACGCCCGACATCGCGGTGGGCGACGTCTTCGGCGCCTGCGTCTTCAACCTGCTCTACATCGTGGTGCTCGACTTCCTGGTGCGCGGCGAGTCGGTCTACACCCGCGCCCGCCAGGGCCACATCCTGTCGGCCGGCTTCGGCGTGATCCTGATCGGCTT
>CAZLUX010000140.1:0-7414 GCA_964562815.1 uncultured Enterobacteriaceae bacterium | reverse complement strand
GACGAGCGCTCGGCGCCGATCGGCGAGTACATGGGAAGCCCGATCTGGGGCAGCGTCACCTTCAAGGGGATGGTCTACCGCTTCGACCGCGTCGTGCACCGGCGCGAGCGCGACAACACCGGTCCGGGGGAGCTCTACCTCGACCCGGGCTTCATCTACCGCACCGACTAGCTCGCCTGCTCTAGAATGGGCGCGTGAAACTCGCGCGCGCCCTCCTCGCGGCCCTCAAGGATTACGGGGCGGGCGAGATCTTCGGCATCCCCGGCGACTTCGCGCTGCCGTTCTTCCGCGAAATCGAGGCTTCGCGCATCCTGCCGCTGTATACGCTCTCACACGAGCCGGCGGTGGGCTTCGCCGCCGACGCCGCCGCGCGCTACCGCGGCACGCTCGGCGTCGCCGCGGTCACCTACGGCGCGGGCGCGCTCAACATGGTCAACGCGGTGGCCACCGCCTACGCCGAGAAGTCCGCGGTGGCGGTGATCTCCGGCGCCCCGGGCGCGGCCGAGGGCGGCATGGGCCTCGGGCTGCACCACCAGGTCAAGCGCCTCGACAGCCAGTTCCTGGTGATGAGCGAGGTGACCTGCGCGCAGGCGGTGCTCGACGACGCGGCGGCCGCGCCGCGCGAGATCGCGCGCGTGCTCACCGCCGCGCGCCGCCAGTCGCGTCCGGTGTACATCGAGCTGCCGCGCGACATGGTCGGCGCCGAGGTCGGCGCGGTGACCGCCCTCGTGCCCGCCACGGTCGATCGAAAGGCCGCCGACGCGGCGGCGGCGGAAGTCATGGCCCGGCTCTCGGGCGCGCGCCGGCCCGCGCTCCTGCTCGGCGTCGAAGTGCGGCGCTACGGGCTCGAGGCGAAGGTGGCGAAGCTGGCGAAGAAGCTCGCCATTCCGGCGGTGACGAGCTTCATGGGCCTGGGCATCCTCGCCGAGACCGGCGCGCCGCTCGCCGGGACCTACCTCGGGCTCGCGGGCGAAACGGGCGTTCGCAACACGGTGGAGCACTCGGACGGCCTGCTGATGCTCGGGGTCATCCTCTGCGACACCAATTTCGGCGTCTCGCGGCAGCAGATCGACATGCGCACCGCGGTGCACGCCTTCGACGGCGAGGTGCGCCTGGGCCATCACGTCTATCCGGGCGTCAGCCTCGAGGCGCTGGTCGACGCGCTGCTCAGGCGCGCCAAGCGCCTGGGCGACGCCGCGCCGGTCGGGGCCGAATATCCGACCGGCCTGAAGGCCGACGGCCACGCGATCCGCCCGCTCGACGTCGCCACCGCGGTCAACGACGTGTTCGCCCGGCACGGCGTGATGCCGATCGCCTCCGACATGGGCGACTGCCTGTTCACCGCGATGGACGTGATGCCCGCGCCGCTGGTGGCGCCGGGCTACTACGCGACCATGGGGACCGGCGTTCCGTTCGGCCTCGGGCTACAGGCCGCCTCGGGCAAGCGCCCGCTCGTGCTGGTGGGCGACGGCGCGTTCCAGATGACCGGCTGGGAGCTCGGCAACTGCCGGCGTTACGGCTGGAACCCGATCGTGCTGCTGTTCAACAACTCCGCCTGGGGCATGCTCAAGGCGTTCCAGAGCGACACCGGCTACAACGACCTCGACGACTGGAAGTTCGCCGAGATGGCCGCCGGGCTCGGCGGCAGGGGCGTGCGCGTCGCCACCCGCAAGGCGCTCGCCGCCGCGCTCGAGCAAGCCGTCGCCGACGAGAAGACCTTCCGCCTGATCGAGGTCATGATTCCGCGCGGCGAGCTCTCGCGCGCGCTCGAGCGCTTCACCGGCGCGATCGCGAGCAAGAGCGCGCTCGGCAAGAAAGCCTGAGCGCTCAGCCGAGCGCGCGGTCCGACACGTAGGGATTGCTCTCGCGCTCCGCGCCGAAGGTCGAAACCGGGCCGTGGCCGGGAACGAAGGCGACGTCGTCGCCGAGCGGGAAGAGGTTCTCCCGGATCGAGCGCACCAGCGCCTGCGGGTCGCCGCGCGGGAAATCGGTGCGCCCGACCGAGCCGGCGAAGAGCACGTCGCCGACGATCGCGATCCGGTCCGCGGGCGAGTAGAACACCACGTGCCCGGGCGTGTGCCCCGGGCAGTGGCGCACCTCGAGCACGACCGAGCCGACCCTCACCGTGTCGCCCTGCTCGAGCCAGCGGTCGGGCTCGAAGGCCTCGGCGCCCTCGAAGCCGAAGCGCTCGCCCTGGGAGGCGAGCTGCGCGATCCAGAACGCGTCCTCGCGCTGCGGGCCCTCGACCGGCACGCCGGTGCGCCGCCGCAGCTCGGCGACGGCGCCGCAGTGGTCGATGTGCCCGTGGGTGACGAGGATCTTCTCCAGCTCCGCTCCCGAGCGCTCGAGCGCGCCGAGCACCCGGTCGAGGTCGCCGCCGGGATCGACGATCGCCGCCTTGTTGGTGGCCTCGTCGACGAGCAGCGAGCAGTTCTGCTGGAACGGCGTGACGGGAATGACGGCGACTTTCACGGCGCCTCAATGCGCGAGCAGCGCGCTCAGCCAGAATCCGGCCCCTCCGAGCGCCGAAAGAATCGCGACCGCGAACAGCCATGCCCGCCCGGTCAGCACCGTCACCGACGCGACGCTGATCGCGATCTGCAGAAGCGTGAGCGCAAACGCGAAGTTGAGGCGCGGCTGCCTCAGCGCCGCGCTCGCTTCGTTCGCTCGCGTGACCTCGCTCTCGAACTCGTTCGCCTTGGCCTGGATCTCGTCCTTCTGCTTGGCGTACTTGGCGAGCTTCTCGTCGTAGCCTGCGTGCTTCGCCACGGGAGTCAGGGACTTGGCGAGCTCCATCAGGTGCGCCTTGGTGCTGACCTGCTGGTAGTAGGACCATTGGTTGGAGGCTTCGGCCTTCTTCAGCACGGCCTCGTTCTTGAGCAGGATCGCCTCGTTCGCGCCTTCGCTCGCCTCGTGGCCGACGATCGCGCCGAACGTCGCCATCAGCGCGGTGAAAATCGCAACCCATTGCGTCAGTCCGCGCTCCGGGCCGTGCGGATGGTGCGGCACGTGGACCTCGTGTGTGCTCATGTTCTTCCTCTCAAGATCTGGTTTCGACCGGTATCAGATACAGGCCCCGCGTCGCGGCCTTGTGCGCGGCGAGCGCGGCGGCCATCTCGAACGCGGGCACCGGCACGCCGGCGACGCGCGCGAAGGCGAGCGGCGCCATCACCTGCGCCTCGATCTCCATCGGCCGGCCGCGCTCGAAGTCCTGCAGCATGGAAGGCTTGTGCGCGGCGCCGCTCGGCGCGCCGCCGGGGCGCCTGGGCGCGCTCTCGACGCCGATGCCGTGCGCGGCGGCGATCGCGCGGCCCTCGGCGCGGATGCGCTCGAGCAGCGCCGCGAGCGCGGGGTCGGCGCCGATGCCGGTCACCGTGTCCTCGGCGAGCAGGCACAGCGTCGAGCTGGCGAGGTTCAGCACCAGCTTGTTCCACACCGCCTGGCGGATGTCGCCGGTGGCGGGCGAGAAGATGCTTGCCGCCTCGAGCGCCGCGCGCAGCGCCGCGACCTGCGCCGAGTCGCGGTCGTCGGCCGCGCCCACGACGAGCATGTTGCGTCCCGGCGTGTTGTTCTCGACCGTGCCCGGCTCGGTCACCTCGTTGGCCGAGTACACCACGCCGCCGACCACCCGCTCGGGCGCGACCGCGCGCGCGAGCCTGCCGCCCGGATCGAGGCGCGAGAGATCCGGCGGCCGCGGCCGCTCCGCCGCCAGGCCGAGCCCGTACCACCACGGGATTCCGTTCTGGCAGAACACCGCCAGGGTCTCGGCGCCGAGCAGCGGCGCGAGACCCTCGGCCGCCTCGCCGAGCGCGGTCGCCTTGACCGTGAGCAGCACGGCGTCCTGCGGGCCCAGCGCCTGCGGGCGGTCGCTCGCGCGCACTCGCGCGCTCACCCGCTCCCCGCCCGAGACGAGCGTCGCGGGCCCCGCGCGCAGCGCCTCGAGCTGGGCCCCTCGCGCGAGCACCGAGACGTCGTGTCCGGCGGCCGCCAGCCGCACGGCGAGATGGCCGCCGACCGCGCCGGCGCCGAAAATGCAGAATTTCAACACGTTCTCCAGGCGAAAACCGGCGTGATTCTAACCGCGCGGCTGGTGTAGGATCGTCCTGCCATGGATATCACAGCCGAAGAAATCAAAGAGTTCTGGCGCGGCTGGTGCGAGCGCCGCAAGGTCGCCGCCGAGCTCGTGAAGAAGGGCGAGGCCGAGATCGACAAGGATCCGGAGCGCTGGGCCGACGAGACGATGGATCAGCTGATGGAGCTGATCAAGAACTGAGCGTCCAGTCGCGGATCAGCGCCTCGTACAGCGCGACCGCCTGGCGGATCCTCTCGATGCTGCAGTATTCGTCGGTCTGGTGCGCCTGCTGCGGCTCGCCGGGCCCGAGCACCACGGTCGGCGCGCCGCGGTAGACCTTGAGCAGGTTCGCCGCGTCGGTCATGTAGCTCGCCGTCTGCACCGCGGGCGCGGCGCCGAGCTGCTCGGCGCAGATCTCGAACACGCGCCGCATCCACGCTTCTCCGGGCTCGGTCCAGACCGCCTGCAGGTTGGAGAAGACGTCGATCTCGGCGTCGCCCAGCGTCTTTCCGAGCTCCCTGAGCAGCGCCGCGTGGTCCATCCCCGGCACGGTGCGGATGTCGACCCCGATCTTCGCCGAGTCGGGCACCAGGTTCACGCCCGCGCCGCCCTCGATCGTGCCGACGTTCATCGTCGGCGAGCCCATCACGGGATGCGGGTGGGCGTGGAAATCGAACCCCTCGAGCGCCGCCACCGCGCGCGCGGCCTTGTAGATCGCGTTCTCGCCCAGCTCCGGCATCGAGCCGTGCGCCGAGACGCCGCGAAACGAGGCGTGGAACTTGAGCGAGCCCTTGTGGCCGACGTAGGGCTGGTTCGCGCTCGGCTCGCCCACCACGATCGCGCCGGCCTTGCCCATCAGCGCAGGCAACTGCGCGAGGTGGCGCGAGCCGATGCAGCCGTTCTCCTCCGAGGCGGTGAGCACCAGCACCACGCCCGGCGTGCCGGCGAGCTTCCCGGCGAAGGCCTTCGCCGCGAGCAGCATCGCCGCGACACCGGCTTTCATGTCGGAGGAGCCGCGCCCGAAGAGGCGGTCGCCGTCGGTCTCGCCGGCGAAGGGATCCCTGGCCCACTCGCGGTTGCCGAGCGGCACCACGTCGAGGTGACCGGTGAGGCACAACGGCGCCTTCGCGTCCGAGCCGCCGGCGCGCGCGATCACGCTGGTGCGCCCGGGCTCGAACTCCTGATACTCGACCGCGTAGCCCCAGCCCTCGAGCAGCGCGCCGGCGTGACGCGCGCAGTCGCGCTCGCGCCCGGGCGGGTTGACGGTGTCGAAGCGGAGCAATTCCCGCGTCAGCGAAATGGCATCCTGTGCGCTCATGCGATGCATGATAATCGAATCCTCCGAGAAACGACCGAACCGGGCGAAAAACCATGACCGATCTCCTGCACGAGGTTCGCGACGGCATCGCGACCCTCACCTTCAACCGGCCGCAGGCGCGAAACGCCCTCACTTTCGCGATGTACGACCGCATGGCCGAGATCTGCGAGGAGGCGAACCGCGACCGCTCGATCCGCGCCATGGTGCTCACCGGCGCGGGCGACAAGGCCTTCGCCTCGGGCACCGACATCTCGCAGTTTCGCGCCTTCGACAAGGAGCAGGACGCGCTCGACTACGAGGCGCGCATCGACCGCGTGCTCGGCGCGCTCGAAGCCTGCCGCGTGCCGACCATCGCCGCGATCCAGGGCGCCTGCACCGGCGGCGGCGCGGGCATCGCGGTGTGCTGCGACCTGCGCATCGCCGTCAGGGGCGCGCGCTTCGGCTTTCCGGTCGCGCGCACGCTCGGCAACTGCCTGTCGATGAACAACTACTCGCGCCTGGTCGCGCTGCTCGGGCCGGCGCGGGTCAAGGACATGATCTTCAAGGCGCGCCTGATCGAGGCCGACGAGGCGCTCGCGATCGGACTGGTCAACGAGCTGGTCGAGGACGGCGCCGCCCTCGCCGCGCGCGCCGACGAGCTCGCGCGCCACATCGCCAGCCTCGCGCCGCTGACGCTGCAGGCCACCAAGGAAGCCGTGCGCCGCCTGCGCCCGACCATCCCGCACGGCGAAGGCAACGACCTGGTGCTGATGTGCTACATGAGCGAGGACTTCCGCGAGGGCATGGACGCCTTCCTCAACAAGCGCAAGCCGGTCTGGAAGGGCCGCTAGCCTTGGACTTCGAGCTCAACGGATCTCTGGACGGCGACGTGCTGGTCGTCGCCTTCGGCGGCCGGCTGAGCGAAAGCAACGCGACCGAGATGGTCGAGCGCTACTTCGACCTGGTGCGGGCGGAGCGCCCGAAGAAGGTGCTGGCCGATGTGCGCGGTCTGGAAGGCAAAGTGTCGTCCGCCCGGGTCTACTTTCTGGTTCGCGACCTGCCGCAACCGGTTCCACAGGGGATCAGGACCGCGTTCCTCGACCGTGCCGAGCGGGCCGAGCAAGCGCACTTCCTCGAGTCGACCGCGCACAACGCCGGCGTCGAGCTCAAGGCCTTCGTCGACCGCGACGCGGCCCGGGCGTGGCTGCGCGCGCCCTGATCGCTCTCGTGCTGCTCGCGCTCGCGCGCATCGCGGGCGCGCAGCCTTCGGGACCCCTGCCCTACGTGGCCAAGGGAGCCTGTCCCTTCGAGTGCTGTCGCTACGGCGTATGGCCGGTGAAGGCGGACGTGGAAGTCCGCGCGGCGCCCGACGCGGGGGCTTCGGTCGTCGCGCGCCTGCGGAGCGGGACCAGAATCCGCGTTGTCACCGGCGAAGTGCACGTCGTTCCGGGCCTCGCCCGCGCGATCTCGAAGCCGCACTCCTCGGCCGCCGACCTCGACCCGCGGCAGCCGATCGAAATCCTCGACTACGTCGGCGAAGGCTATTCGCGCGTGCGTCAGGGCGGGCGCGTGTCGCAAGTCAAGATCGCCCGCAGCAAGCGGCGCTGCAAGGAGTCGCCGAACCCGCGCTACTGCTGGGCCGAGGTAATTCGCGAGCCGGTTTCGACCTGGTGGGTGAGGGTCGGACTGCCCGGCGCGCGCACCGGTTGGGTGCGCATGAACGACTCCTTGGAGCCGATCGACGCCTGCAGCTAGGGCGCCCGGCGCCCGTCGGAAGGGCCCTTGAGCTCCACGACGTTGCCTTCCGGGTCGGTGACGTAGATCGAAACGCCGTTGCCCTCGGCGCCGAAGCGGCGCGCGATCTCGCCGACCGCGACGCCGTGCGAGGCAAGGTGCGCCAGGATCGCGTCCTGGTCGAAAGGCTCGACGCGCAGGCAGAAGTGGTCCATGTTGCGGCCGGCCCCCGTCTCGCCGAGGACGAGATCGATCATCGCGCTGCCCGCCCGCAGGTGGCTCATGCCGAGTTTCGGCCGCCAGGCGACGTG
>CAZLUX010000139.1:6359-7430 GCA_964562815.1 uncultured Enterobacteriaceae bacterium | reverse complement strand
GCCTCCCACTCGCTGCGCTGCGCGAGTCCGGATCCCGGCATCTGCTCGGACTTGTAGGTCACCAGCCAGCGGCGGCCGTCGCGGCGCAGGCGCAGAGCCGCGCGCGCGGCCCGCAGCCGGCGGTCCGAGGTGTCGAAATAGACGCTCTCTAGGACTCGCCGGCGGACATTCGGAGAACCGGGCAGCAAGCCCCAAAGACGCGAGCTTGAGTCTGCCGGCACTCGGAACTTGAGCTCGCGTTCGACTGGCATGCGCGCTCTTGAATGGGGGACTTGGGGTGGCCGATGGGACTCGAACCCACAACAACTGGAATCACAATCCAGGACTCTACCGTTGAGCTACGGCCACCGTCGTGATGCTCTTGCTTCCGCTTACCGCTGAATTCCGCCGCATGCATGCCGGCCAACCGATTTCGGGTGGGGAGTTGGCCTGCCCGGCGGGAATCGAACCCACAACCCCCAGCTTAGAAGGCTGGTGCTCTATCCGGTTGAGCTACGGGCAGCCTGCCTGCAAAGCTGGTCGGGGTGGAGAGATTCGAACTCCCGACATCTTGCTCCCAAAGCAAGCGCGCTACCAGGCTGCGCCACACCCCGAAAAACGGTCGCACATGATACTCCGAGCGAGCCGCTGGAGCAACGAAAAGGCCTGCAAGATCCGGCATCTAAGCGCGCCCAGAGTTTGCTTGCGGCAGGGGTGTATTTCTGCTAAAAAGCGCCTTTCCTTTTTTCAGGCAACTGCATCAATGGCCGTCGAACTGACCCGGAAGAGCTTCACGCCTTACGCGCCGAAGAAGGGCGAGGAGTACATGAACGCGCGCCAGCGCACACACTTCCGGAAGATCCTCGAGCAGCTCAAAGCCGAGCTCTCGGAAGAGATCGATCGCACGGTGCACACGATGCAGGACGAAGCCACGGTCTTCGCCGATCCCAATGATCGCGCCAGCCAGGAATCCGACATGGCGCTCGAGCTTCGCAACCGTGACCGGGAGCGCAAGCTGATCAAGAAGATCGACGAGACGATCGCCCGGATCGACGCCAACGAATACGGCTATTGCGACAGCTGCGGCGTGGA
>CAZLUX010000139.1:0-6259 GCA_964562815.1 uncultured Enterobacteriaceae bacterium | reverse complement strand
TCGGGCGGGTTGATCGCCTTCATCGAGAGCCGCACGCGGCCCTTGTCGTCGGCCTCGAGGACCTTCACCTTCACGATCTGGCCTTCCTTGAGGTAGTCGGACACCGCGTTCACCCGCTCGTTGCTGATCTGCGAGATGTGCAGCAGCCCGTCGCGTCCCGGCAGCAACTGGACGATGGCGCCGAAATCGAGCAGGCGCAACACCGGCCCCTCGTAGATCTTGCCGACCTCGACGTCCGCGGTGAGCTCGAGGATCTTCTGCTTCGCGGCTTCGCCGCCCTCCGCGCTCGTCGACGCGATCGACACCGTACCGTCGTCCTCGATCTCGATCGTCGCTCCGGTGGCTTCCTGCAGACCGCGGATCACGACACCGCCCTTGCCGATGACATCGCGGATCTTCTCCGGATTGATCTTGATCTTAATGATGCGCGGCGCAAAGGTTGATACCTCCTGTCGCGAATGATCGATCGTCTGTCGCATCAAGCCGAGGATATGCATTCTGCCTTCACGGGCCTGGTCGAGCGCCACCCTCATGATTTCCTTCGTGATGGACTCGATCTTGAGGTCCATCTGCAGTGCCGTGACGCCATCCTCGGTGCCCGCCACCTTGAAGTCCATGTCGCCGAGGTGATCCTCGTCGCCGAGGATGTCGGTCAGAACCGCGAAGCGCTTGCCCTCCTTGATCAACCCCATCGCGATGCCGGCCACGTGCGCCTTGATCGGCACGCCCGCATCCATGAGCGCCAGACTGCCGCCGCATACCGAAGCCATCGAGGACGATCCGTTGGATTCGGTGATCTCGGAGACCACCCGCATCGAATAGCCGAACTCCTCGGCCGAAGGCAGAACGGCCGCCAGCGCCCGCTTCGCCAGGCGGCCATGGCCCACTTCACGCCGCTTCGGCGTTCCCATGCGGCCGGCCTCTCCGGTCGCGTAGGGAGGCATGTTGTAGTGGAGCATGAAGCGCTCGCGGTACTCGCCCATCAAGGCATCGATGATCTGCTCGTCGCGTCCGGTTCCCAGGGTCACCGTCACCAGAGCCTGCGTCTCGCCGCGGGTAAACAGCGCCGAACCGTGAGTCCGCGGCAGCACGCCGGGACGGATCGCGATCGGCCGCACCGTGCGCGTATCGCGGCCGTCGATGCGTGGCTCGCCGTCGAGAATCTGGTTACGCACGATCTTCGATTCGAGATCGAAGAAGATGTCCTTGATCTCGCTCGGGTTGATCTCGGCGCCGGAATCCTCGGCTTCTTCCTGTAGCTTGGCGAGGGTGCTCTTGCGAATCTCACCCAGGCGCACGTTGCGCGTCTGCTTCTGCCGCATGTTGAACGCGTCCCGCAGGTCCTTCTCCGCCAGCTCCGCCACCCGTGCAATCAAGCTATCGTTCTTTGCCGGCAGCTGCACGTCCCAGGCGGGCTTGCCCGCCACCTCTGCCAGCTCGTCGATGGCCCGGATGACCGCCTGCATCTGCTCGTGGCCGAACACCACCGCACCGAGCATCACGTCCTCGGGCAATTCCTGCGCTTCGGACTCGACCATCAGCACGCCTTGCTCGGTGCCTGCCACGACCAGATTCAGCTTCGAGCTCTTCAGCTGCGTGGCGGTGGGATTCAACACGTACTGGCCGTCGATGTAACCGACACGGCACGCGCCGATGGGGCCACTGAACGGGATGCCGGACAAGGTCAGCGCCGCCGAGACTCCGATCATCGCCGGAATATCCGGGTCGACCTCCGGATTGCAGGACATCACGGTCGCGACGACCTGCACCTCGTTGTAGAACCCGTCCGGGAAGAGAGGCCGGATGGGGCGGTCGATCAACCTGCACGTCAGGGTTTCCTTCTCCGACGGACGGCCTTCGCGCTTGAAGAAGCCCCCGGGAATCTTTCCGGCGGCGTAGGTCTTCTCGACGTAGTCGACCGTCAGCGGGAAGAACTCCTGTCCCGGACGTGCCTCCTTTGCGGCCACCACGGTGGCCAGGACGACCGTGTCGTCCATGGTGCACATGACTGCGCCGTGTGCCTGGCGGGCGATCTCGCCGGTTTCTAGGGTGACTTCTTGGGAACCGTATGTGAACGTCTTCTTGATTGGATTCAAAGCCAGTTTTCCTCTACAGACATGGCGCGCCGCAGGGACCGCAGGCAGGCGCCGCGCTCAGCGCAAGCGGCTGACGCAAAAAATGAAAACGCCCATCCGTTGAATGAGCGTCTTCCGCCGAAGCATCGAGGGAGAAGTTACTTGCGAAGACCCAGTCGCTCGATCAGCGCCCGGTACTTGTCGGCGTCGGTGCGCTTCAGATAGTCGAGCAACTTCCGCCGCTGGCTGACCAATTTCAGCAGGCCGCGACGAGAATGAAAGTCCTTGACGTGACTCTTGAAGTGCCCGGAAAGGCCGTTGATGCGTTCGGTCAGAAGCGCGACCTGCACTTCGGGCGAGCCGGTGTCCTTACCGGAGCGCTGAAACTGTTGAACGACCTGCGCCTTCTGCGCGACCTGCAATGCCATATCTTCTCCTCGTGCAAACCGCGATTTTAACTGAAGCTTCGCGCTGTTCACAAGTTTTTTTTAGGTATTTCAGCCGCTTGCGTTTCACCCGGTGCTGGCGGCGCAATCAACCTCAGCGGCCGTACCGTCCCCGCCCCGTCTCCCGCGCCAAGTCCGATCAGGCCGCCCGGACCGTAAATGGCGCACTGCCCGGCAGGCGACCCCGGGACGGCAATCGCCTGACCGTTGCGCAGCCGCCCCTCCGCTGCGGCCCCGCACTCCAGCCGGGGCTGACCTTCAAGCAAGGCATCCAGCGGCAAGAGCCTGCTTTCGCGCTCGGTCGCGCTCATCCCCTCCAGCGCCTGCAGACCCGTCGCGTCGTCCACGGATAGCCTGCCCGCCGAGGTGCGCCGCAACCCCGCGAGATGCGCGCCGGTGCCGAGCGCCGTGCCGATATCCTCGGCTAGGGTGCGCACGTAGGTTCCTTTGCTGCAGCGCACGCGCAAGGCGAGGTAGTCTTCCTGCAGCGAGATCAATTCCAGTTCGTGGATGACGACCTCGCGCGGCCTGCGCTCGACGCTCAGGCCTTCGCGTGCGAGTGCGTACAGGGGCTGCCCACCGACCTTCAGGGCCGAATACATGGGCGGAACCTGCGAAATGGTGCCGCGGAAGCGCGACAGCGCCGCTTCGACTTGCGGTTCTGAAACCGACACGGCCCGTCGTGCGGTGACTTCGCCCTCCGCATCTCCCGTTGAAGTCGTGATGCCGAGATGAACGGACGCCAGATAGGTCTTGTCGGTGTCGAGCAGGAAGGTCGCGAACTTGGTCGCCTCCCCGAATAGCACCAGCAGCAGCCCGGACGCGAGCGGATCGAGCGTTCCCGCGTGGCCGGCTTTCGCGGCGCGAAACATCCGTTTCGCCGCCTGCAATGCCGCGTTTGAGCTCAAGCCGACCGGCTTGTCCAGCAAGAGCGCTGCGTCGACGCGGCGTGCCACGGCTCGCCCGGCGCGGCTCAGTGCTTGTGCTCCTCGTTGACGCTGTCGATCAACTGCGACAGACGGGCGCCTCGCTCGATAGATTCGTCATAGACGAATCGAAGCTCCGGCGCCGTGTATAGCTTGATTCGCTTCGCGAGCTGGGTGCGCAGGAACCCTCCCGCGCGCCGCAGGCCGGCCGTCGCTTCCGTCGCGTGCGAGCTGTCCAAGCACGTGAAGTACACCGTCGCATGGGCGCAATCGGGGGAGACCTCGACACCGGTCAGGGTGATCATCCCGACCCGCGGGTCGCGCAGCTCCCGATGCAGAATGGCCGAGAGCTCGCGTTGGATCTGGTCCGCGACCTTCTGCGCGCGTCCGCTTTGCCGCGTCATGGCCGACTGCTACAGCGTGCGGGCGACTTCCATCACCTCGAAGACCTCGAGCTGGTCGCCTTCCTTCAGATCGTTGAAATTCTTGAGTGAGATTCCGCACTCGAACCCGGCCTTGACTTCGCGCACGTCCTCCTTGAATCGCTTCAGCGAATCGAGATCTCCGGTATGGATCACGACGTTGTCGCGCAGCACCCGCACCTGGGCGCCGCGCTTGACGTTTCCTTCCAGCACGTAACAGCCTGCCACGACTCCCACTTTCGAGATACGGAACACCTGCCGTACGTCCACGAGCCCGATGACCTGCTCCTTGCGCTCGGGCGCCAGCATCCCGGACAGCGCGGCCTTGATCTCCTCGACCGCCTCGTAAATGATGTTGTAGTAGCGCACCTCGACGCCCGCGCTTTCGATCAGTTTGCGCGCCGTGGCATCGGCCCGGGTGTTGAAGCCGATGATGACCGCTTGTGAGGCCATCGCAAGGTTGACGTCGGACTCGGTAATGCCTCCCACCGCGGCATGGACTACGTTCACCTTGACCTCGTCGGTCGAAAGCCGGGTGAGCGCGTGCGCCAGGGCTTCCTGCGAACCCTGTACGTCGGCCTTGAGCACGATCGCCAGGGTCTTCTTCTCGCCCTCGCCCATCTGCTCGAACACGTTCTCGAGCTTCGCCGCCTGCTGCTTCGCGAGCTTCACGTCCCGATACTTCCCTTGCCGGAACAGCGCGATCTCGCGCGCCTTGCGCTCGTCGGGCATGACAACCATTTCCTCGCCCGCCTGTGGGACCTCCGACAGACCTTGCACCTCGACGGGGATGGACGGCCCCGCGGACTGAACCGGCTTTGCGTTCTCGTCGAGCATGGCACGCACCCGGCCGAACGCCGCACCGGCGAGGACGACATCGCCGCGCTTGAGGGTTCCGGATTGCACCAGCAGCGAAGCCACCGGGCCGCGCCCCCTGTCCAGCCGCGCCTCGATGACGACGCCTTTGGCGGGCGCGTCGATCGGCGCTTTCAGCTCGAGAATTTCCGCCTGCAGCAGCACGCGCTCGAGCAGATCGTCGATGCCCTGTCCCGTCTTCGCGGAAACGGGCACGAACGGGGCATCGCCGCCATACTCTTCCGGCACCACCCCGTGGCTCAGCAGCTCCTGCTTGACCTTTTCCGGATTGGCGTCGGGTTTGTCGATCTTGTTGATTGCCACGACCAGGGGCACTTCACCCGCCTTGGCGTGATTGATGGCCTCGATAGTCTGCGGCATGACGCCATCGTCCGCGGCGACGACGAGAATGACCAGGTCGGTGACCTTCGCGCCGCGAGCGCGCATCGCCGTGAACGCTTCGTGGCCCGGCGTATCGAGGAAGGTCACGACGCCGCGCGGGGTCTCGACGTGGTAGGCGCCGATGTGCTGGGTGATCCCGCCCGCCTCGCCGGCGGCCACCTTGGCGCGCCGGATAAAGTCCAGCAGCGAGGTCTTGCCGTGATCGACGTGTCCCATCACCGTCACGACAGGCGGCCGCGTCACGGATTCCGCCGCGGCTTCCTGCTGCACGTCGGTCAGATAGGCTTCGGGATCCTCCAGCTTCGCGAGTTTGCCCTTGTGGCCCATCTCCTCGACCACGATCATCGCCGTCTCCTGGTCGAGCACCTGGTTGATCGTGGCCATGCTGCCGAGCTTCATCAGGGTCTTGATGACTTCGGCGGCCTTGACCGCCATCTTGTGCGCCAGCTCCCCGACCGTGATCGTCTCGGGTACGGCCACTTCGCGCACGATCGGCTCCGTCGGCTGCGAGAAAGCCGGCTGCTCCGAAACGACGGAAGACGGCCGGTGCCGCCCGCCGCCGCGTCCGTGCCAGCCACCCACGCCGCCACCGGCGTCGCCGCGAGTCTTGATCATACGCCGACGCACGGAGTCGTCGCGCAGGACGGTCGTAGTCTTCACCTTCTTCGACTTCTTCTCGCCCTTCGCCTCGTCCCCTTTCGGCTTCGGCGCGTGCAGCGTGCCCTCCGAGGCCGCAGGCGCAGCGGCCGGCACGGCAGCCTTCTGCAGCGCTGCCTGAGCCTCCCGCTCGGCCTGTTTCTGCTCCGCTTCGCGCTTTTCCCGCTCCTGCTTCTCGCGCAGCTCCTGGGCCTGGATCTCCGCCAACTGTCGCTGTCGGCGCGCTTCGTCTTCGCGCAGCTCGATTTCCTTGGCGTCCAGGGTGGCCGCCGCGGGAGCGGCCGGCGCCGGCTCAGCCACCGCTGGCGCTGGAGCAGCCGCCTCCTCCGGCACTTCGGCCGCCGGCTCGTCGCGCTTCACGAATACCCGCTTCTTGCGGACTTCGACCTGGATGGTGCGCGCCTTGCCCGAGGAGTCCGACTTCTTGATCTCGCTCGTTTGCTTGCGCGTGAGGGTGATCTTGTTCTTCGCCTCCG
>CAZLUX010000138.1:0-7914 GCA_964562815.1 uncultured Enterobacteriaceae bacterium | reverse complement strand
CGCGGCAGCAGGACTTCGAGCTCGCGGATGCGGCGCTCGAGCTCGGCCAGGCGCTCGCGGTAGGCGAGCAGCAGGGCGAGGCCGGGGGCGCCGAGATCGAACGCGGCGCGAAGCGTCGCGGCGTCGCGCGCGAGCGCGAGCGCGTCCTCGGGAAAGCGCCAGTCCTCGGGCCCCGCGCCCTGCGGCGCGAACACGCCGTATTCGACAAGCTCGACGATCTCGGCGCGCGTCAGCCCGGAGGCGGACTCGAACTCGAGCAGCACGATCAGCTCGCCGCTCATCCGCTCGTCCTTCATCCGAAGTGGCCCCGCGGGTTGAACTTCGATTCGCTCTTCAGCTGCTCGAACAGCGCCTTCTCGCGCTCGGAGAGCACGCTCGGCGCGGCGATGCTGAGCACCGCGTAGAGGTCGCCGGCGCCGCCGCGCGGCTTGGGCAGGCCCTTGCCCGTGAGGCGCAGCCGCTGGCCCGCTTTCGAGCCCGCCGGCACCTTCATCGTCACGTGGCCGTCGAGGGTCGGGATGCGGATCTCGGCGCCGAGCGCCGCCTCCCAGGGCGCGAGCGGCACGTCGAGGTAGAGGTCGTGGCCGTTCGGCTTGAACAGCGGGTGCGGGTGCAGCGCGATGTCGAGGTACAGGTCGCCCGCCGGGGCGCCCTTGGCGCCGGCGCCGCCCTTGCCGCGCAGGCGCAGCCGCTCGCCGTCGGTGACGCCCTTGGGGATGCGCGCGTGAACCTGCTTGCCGCCGCCGAGGTCGAGCGTCACTTCGGCGCCGCGCGCGGCGTCGTGCAGGCCCAGGTGCACCGCGACCTCGTAGTCGCGCCCGCGCCGAGGGCGCGGCTCGCGCGCGTGCATGCCGCCGAAGGAGGCGAACAGGTCCGACAGGTCGATGCCGCCCAGGTCCTCGAACCCGCCGGCGTGAAAGCGCTCCGACCAGTCCGGCGGCGGGCGGAAGTCCTGCCCCGGGCGAAAGCTCCCCAGGCCGTCGTAGGCGGCGCGCTTTTCCTTGTCCTTGAGGGTCTCGTAGGCTTCCGAGACCTCCTGGAAGCGCTCCTTGGCGTCGGCTTCCTTCGACACGTCGGGGTGGTACTTGCGCGCGAGGCGCCGGTACGCCTTCTTGATCTCCTCGTCGCTCGCGCCGCGCGCGACCCCGAGGATCTGGTAGTAGTCCTTGTATTTCATGGCCCCGCGTCAAATATGGGGGCGGGCGGCCCGGGTTTCCAGACTAGCGGGCTTTGTCGCAGGCCGGGCAGCGCCTGAGCAGCGGGTCGGCTTCCAGCCGCACGTAGGGAATGTCGCCGCCGCAGCGCTCGCACACGCCGAAGTCCGGCGTGTGCAGGCGCGCCAGCGCCTCGCCGACCTCGGCCAGCCGCGCCTGCAGGTTCGCCTGCAGGCGCTCGCGCTGCTCGATGGTCAGGTAGTGGTAGTGCGTCAAGTCAGCGGCAGACCAGGACCGGGAACTTCGAGTGGGTGAGGACCTTGGTGGTCTCGCTGCCGAGCAGCAGGCCCGAGAGGCCGCGCCGGCCGTGCGAGGCCATTACGATCAGGTCGGCTTTCTTCGCCTTGGCCTGCTTGACGATGCCCTCCCAGGCCTGGTCGGCGGTGACCCAGGAGACCTTGCACGGCACGCCCGCGGTCTTGGCCTCGATCTCGACCACCGAGAGGGCCTTCCTGGCCTCCTTCTCGGAGAGCGCCTTGTATTTGGTGGGCGTGATCTCGGGCACGTAGATCGCCGCCTCGCCGTACATCGGCGGCACGTAGGGCGGAATGACGTAGACACCGGTGATGCGGGCGCCGACCGCCTTGGCGAGCTTCGCCGCGGCCTTGACGGCCTTGGCCGACAGCCGCGAGCCGTCGGTCGGCACCAGGATGTGCTTGTACATGCGGGTCTCCTTTTCGAATTCGAATTATGCCGCGGAGGCGGGCTGCGCGTGATGCGGGTGGTGCGCGTGCCTGCGCCCGGTTTGCGCGACGTGGGCGAGCTCGGCGCGGTCGAGCAGGGTGATCTCGCGCTTGGCGATCCTGACCAGGCCGCGCTGCGCCAGCTCGCGCAGCAGGCGCGAGAAAGTCTCCTTGGTCACGCCGAGGCGCGCCGCGATCACCGTCTTGGTCGCCGGCAGGCGCACGGTCACCGGCGCCGGCGCGCCGGCGTCGGCGAGCGACTCGAGGTACGAGGCGACGCGCTCGATCGCGCCGTGCAGGCTGGTCGCCTCCATGTCCGCGACCATCGCGTTCATGCGCGCCGAGAGGCTCGCGATCATGCTGCGCGCGAAGTGCGGCTCGCGGTCGATGAGCGCGTTGACCGGGCCGGCGGGCAGGATCACCAGCAGCGTGTCGCCGAGCGCGATCGCGTCGAGCGGCATCGGCGTCTCGAGGAAGGCGGCGGGCTCGCCGAACACCTCGCCCGGGCCGACCAGCCGGATCACCTTCTCCTCGCCGGCTTCGCCGCGCAGCGAGAGCTTGACCATGCCGTAGGCCACCGCGAGCAGCCCCTGCAGCTTGTCGCCGCGGTGAACGATCAGCGTGCCGCGGGTGACGTGCTGGGTACGCGCGTGGCGCGCCAGCTCGGCCAGGTGCGGCTTGCTGCACTGCCTGAACAGGGGCAGGTTGGCGATGACGCCTTCCACGAGGCTGCCGTTTGGAGTGGCCATGTCGTGCGCGGGAAAGTTGTCGTTGGCCAACATCCTGTCACGGCTGGATTCGCCGTATTTGAGGCAGATCAAGTTCCGATACGGCGGACTGTTTATTATCCGCGGTCAAACACCCGCCTAGAGCGAGCGCGCACACTGCACTGTTTGCTCGAGGCAAAGGAGCCTTTCGGGATGCGTCATCTGCGAATCGGAGAGCGCGAAGTGCTGCCGCTGGTGCAGGGCGGCATGGGCGTGGGCGTGTCGGCGCACCGGCTCGCCGCGGCGGTCGCGCGGGAGGACTGCGTCGGCACCATCTCGAGCGTCGACCTGCGCCGCCACCACCCCGACCTGATGCGCGCGACCGGGCGCTCGCGCGACCGCGCCGCGATCGAGCAGGCCAACCTGACCGCGCTCGACCGCGAGATCCGCGCCGCGCGCGAGGAATCCGGCGGGAACGGCATGATCGCGGTCAACGTCATGCGCGCGGTCTCGCAGTACGCGGCCTACGTGCGCCAGGCCTGCGAGAGCGGCGCCGACGCGATCGTGGTCGGCGCCGGGCTGGCGATGGACCTGCCCGAGCTCGCGCGCGATTTCGCCCGGGTGGCGCTGATTCCGATCGTCTCCGAGGCGCGCGCCGCCTCGCTCATCCTGCGCCGCTGGCTCAAGCGCGGGCGCGTCCCCGACGCCATCGTGATCGAGCACCCGCGCTACGCCGGGGGGCACCTCGGCGCCGCGCGCGCCGAGGAGGTCGCCGAGGCGCGCTTCGACTTCGAGCGCGTCGTGCCCGAGATCCGCGCCGCGCTGCACGAGCAGGGCGTGGACGCCGACAGCGTGCCGCTGATCGCCGCCGGCGGGGTCAACTCCGCCGCGCGGGTGGACGCCGTGCTCGCCGCCGGCGCCGACGCGGTGCAGGCGGGCACCCCCTTCGCGGTCACCGAGGAGTGCGACGCGCACCCGAACTTCAAGCGCGTGCTGGCCGAAGCGAGGCCCGAGGACATCGTCGTCTTCATGAGCGTGGCCGGGCTGCCGGCGCGCGCGGTGCGCACGCCCTGGCTGGCGAACTACCTGGAGAAGCTCGAGACGCTCAAGCGCCGGGCGCGCGAGCGCAGCTGCACGCTCGCCTGGGAATGCCTCGCGCACTGCGGGCTGCGCGACGGCAACGCGAACATGGGCCAGTTCTGCATCGACCACCACCTCGCCGCCGCGCTGCGCGGCGACGTCGACCACGGCCTGTTCTTCCGCGGCTCCGAGAGCGTGCCCTTCGGCGCCGCGATCAGGCCGGTGCGGGCGCTGGTCGACCTGCTGCTCGCCCGCCGCTCAGTCGGCGTAGGCGATGCACTGCTCGCACACCGTCCCGCGCACGTCCTCGTCTAGGTTGGCGCGCCGCAGCGCCTGAAAGCGCTCGCCCTGCCAGGCCTCGAGGAAGGTCTGGCGGTTGAGGTCCCCCATGTCGAAGCGCCCGTCGTGGTCGAAGCAGCACGCCGACAGGCGCCCGTCGTAGGTGATGTGGCCCTCGGTGAACAGCGACCAGCACGGCAGGGGCTTGCGCAGCGCGCCGATGCGCCCCTGGTTGCCCGCGGTGGGCACGGTGCCGTGGGCGCCGCTGGTCAGGCCCGCCTGGCCGTAGAGCGGCAGCCAGTAGTGCTCGTCCACGAAGGGCTTGATGCGCTCGACCGCCGCTTCCATCTTCACCTGCTGCGCGTCGTCGTAGCGGATGCTCGAGGCGTACAGCCCGCAGCGGTGGCCGGTCGCGGCCTCGACCTCGTCCCTGACCTGGCGCGCGCTCTTGAGGTTGCTCTCGACCACCGCGAAGTCGGCGGCGCGCACCCGCGTCACCTCGTGGAACTGCTCGGCGTCGGCGAAGTTGAAGCTGAACTTGAGGCTGTCCAGGCCCGCCTCGATGCACTCGCGCACGCGCTCGGGCGTGGCCAGGCGGCCGTTGGTGGTGAGGAAGACGTAGGGGTAGCCGCAGTCCTGCTTGGCGTAGCGGATCGCCTCGGCCAGCCAGTTGCAGGTGAACGACTCGCCGAGGTAAAAGAGGCCGATCTCCTCGACCCCGTCGGCGCGCATCTCGGCCAGCACGCGGCGGAAGAACGCCGGGTCGATCTCGCTCTTCTCGCGCAGGCGCATGTGGCTCGCGCAGAAGAAGCACTTGAAGTCGCAGCGCGCGGTGAGCTCGATCTTGACGCTCTTGGGCGTCGGCGGCGCGGGCGAGCGGCGCTCGTCGGTCAGCAGCGTGATGTTGTCGATGCGGTCGGTGATCGTTCCCATGTTCGCGCCCCCGGTATTGGATCGGCGCAGTGTCGGAGGGCGCGGGATCGCGGTCAACGCGAGAAATTCCTCCTTTTACAGACGCTTGCGTGAATAATTGATTCAGGTCAACGCCGCGCGCGCAGGATCGCCGAAAATACCCGCATGTCGCTCTTCCTCTGGCTCAAGCTCGCCCACGTGGTCAGCGTCGTGCTGAGCGGCGCGGGCTTCGTCGGGCGCGGCGCGCTGATGCTGCGCGGCTCGCCGCTGCTGCAGGCGCGCTTCGTGCGCACGGCGCCGCACGTGGTCGACACGGTGCTGCTCGCGAGCGCGGTCTGGCTCGCCTGGCTGATGCGCCTGTCCCCCTTCGCCGACGGCTGGATCGCCGCCAAGATCCTGGGCCTGGTCGCCTACATCGTGCTCGGCACGATCGCGCTCAAGCGCGGGCGCACGCCGCGCGTGCGCGCCGCCGCCTTCGCCGCCGCGCTGGCGGTTTTCGCCTACATCGTGACGGTGGCGCTCACGCACGACCCGCTCGGCCCGCTCGCGCTCATGCGGGGCGCCTGAGATGGCGAGCCTGCCCGGGTTCGGCGCGCCGGCGCCGGGGTTCGACGAGCCGCTGGAGATGCTCCACGCCTGCCACGGCCGGATCCAGGCCCAGCTCGCGACGCTGGAGAAGCTGGTGCCGCACCTCGCGCGCGCGGGCTGCGACGCGCCGGCGCGCGAGGCCGCGCGCGCGGTGATGCGCTACTTCGACCTCGCCGGGGTCCAGCACCACCAGGACGAGGAAGAGGACCTCTTCCCGCTGCTGCAGCGCCACGCCGCCGAGCGCGGCCGCGACGACGTGCGCGCGGCGCTCGAGGAGCTCGGGCGCGACCACCGCGCGATGAACGAGGTGTACGCGCGCATCCGCCACCGCCTTGCCGACGTCGCCGAGGCGCGCTCGGCGCGGCTCGACATCGAGGAGGTGGCGCACTTCGCCTGGATCTACCGCAGCCACATCCTGCGCGAGGAGTCCGCGGCGTTCGGCTTCGCCGCCGAGGCGCTGACCGGCGAGGAGCGCGCCGCGCTGGGCGCGCGCATGGCGCAACGCAGAGGAGTGAACAGGCAATGAGAATTCTGCTGGCGGTCGACGGATCGAAGAGCGCGCTGCAGGCGGTCGACGCCCTGATCGAGCACGCGGAGCTGTACCGCGACCGGCCGACGGTCGAGCTGGTGACGGTGCACCCGCCGGTGCCGCGCCTGCCGGGGCTGTCGAAGCTCGTCAGCAAGGCCCAGATCCAGCAGTACTACAAGGAAGAGGGCGAGGCGCAGCTCGCCGAGGCCAAGTCGATGCTCGAGGACGCCGGCATCGACTACGAGGCGAGGATCCTGGTCGGGCCGGTGGCCGAGATCCTCGTCGCGCACGCCAAGGCCAGGCGCTGCGGCATGATCTTCATCGGCAGCCGCGGCCTGGGCGCCGCGCGCAACCTGCTGCTCGGCTCCACCGTCACCAAGGTGCTGCACCTGGCGGCGGTGCCGGTGCTGGTGGCGCGTTGATCTACAATACGGGCCGAATTTCTTCGGGACATCAGCGATGGAAACCCTCGAATTCAAGGTCGAAGGCATGGACTGCGACGGCTGCGTCAAGAGCGTGACGCGCATGCTCACCGGCATCGCCGGAGTCGAAAAGGTCGAAGTCTCGCTCGCCGAAGGCAAGGCGAGCGTGGGCTACGACCCGGCACGCGCGGGCCTGGCCGACTTCAAGCGCGCGGTCGAGCGCGCGGGGTTCAAGGCGCCCTGAGACCCGCGCGTCGAGCCCCGGTTTGAGCCCGCGCGAGCTCGAGGGCTGGCGCGAGGACTGGACGCTCGCTGACGGCGCGCGCGTCGTCTGCCGGCCGATCCGCCCCGACGACGCCGCGATCGAGCAGGCGTTCGTGCGCGGGCTGTCGTCCGAGTCGCGCCACAATCGCTTCATGGCGGAGATCCGCGAGCTCTCGCCCGAGATGCTTGCGCGCTTCACGCGCATCAACTGGCCGCACGACCTGGCGCTGATCGTCACCTCGGACGTGGGCGGGCGCGAGCAGGAGATCGCGGTGGCGCGCTACGTCGCGCTCGCGGCGCCGGGCGAGTGCGAGTTCGCGCTCGCGGTGGCCGACGGCTGGCAGGGGCGCGGCGTGGGCTACCGCCTGATGCAGACCCTGAGCGGCTTCGCGCGCGAGGCCGGCTACACGCGCATGGAGGGCTACGTCCTCGCCGCCAACCACAAGATGCTCGAGCTGATGCAGGCGCTCGGCTTCACGATCGGGCCGAGCGACGAGGGGCCGCAGGTGAGGCTGGCGACGAGGCTGCTTCAAGTAGAATCCGGCGCATGACGAAGAGCCGCCGGGTGAGGCAGAGCGAGGTCGCGCCGTACTCGCCGGCGAACCACACCGGCACCCGCAACTACCGCCTGATCGGCCCCGAGACCGTGGGCGCGAAGCAGGTGGAGGTGCTGGTCGGCGAGATCGAGCGCGGCAAGGGCGCGCTGCCGCACGCGCACCCGGGCATCGAGCAGGTCTGCTACCTGCTCAAGGGCGCGGCCCACGTCGAGGTCGAGGGCGAGAAGTTCGAGCTCGCGCCGGGCGAGGCCTGCTTCTTCCCCGCCGGCGCGCAGCACCTGTTCGTCGTCACCAGCGAGCGCGCGAAGGTGCTGGTGATCTATTCGCCGCCCTACCTGGAAAAGCAGGCGAGGCCGTGAACTTCGCCCTGACCGGGGAGCAGGAGGCGATCCGCGAGGCGATCGAGCGGATCTGCGCGCGCTTTCCCGACGAGTACTGGCTGAAGAAGGACAAGGAGGGCGGCTTTCCCTCGGAGCTGCACCAGGCGCTGGCAAAGGACGGCTGGCTCGGCATCGCGATGCCGGAGGAATTCGGCGGCTCGGGCCTCGGCATCACCGAGGCGGCGGTGATGATGCAGGCGATCGCCGAGTCGGGCGCCGGCTTCTCGGGGGCCTCGGCGGTGCACATGAACATCTTCGGCTTGAACCCCGTCGTGGTGTTCGGCACGCCGGAGCAGAAG
>CAZLUX010000137.1:0-7951 GCA_964562815.1 uncultured Enterobacteriaceae bacterium | reverse complement strand
TTTCGCCTGTTCGATCAGCCCGAGAAGTCCTTCTCCTGGTGGGACTACCGGATGATGGGGTTCCGCCGCAACGCGGGATTGCGCATCGACCACATCCTGCTCTCGCCCGAGCTGGCGGCCGGCTGCAAGGCATGCGCGATCGACAAGGCGCCGCGCAAGCTCGAGCGCCCGTCCGACCACGCCCCGGTCACGGCCGACGTGAGCTAGAGGGCAACAGCTTCGCGTCCCACCAGCCGCCGCCCAGGGCGACGAAGAGCTGCGCGGTGTCCTGCAGCCGCTGCGCCTGCGCCCGGACCGAGCCCAGGAGCGCCTGCTGGTAGGCGCGCTCGGCACTGATCAACTGAAGCACGTCGGATTTTCCGGCCGCGTAGCTTTCGCGCTGCAGGGCGAGCGCCGCGCTGGCGCTGTCGATGAGCTGGCGCTGGGCGTCCACCAGCTCGGCGTCGTGCGCGAGCGCCTGCAGCGTGTCGGCGACCTGCTGCAGCCCTTGGAGGACGGTCTGCTCGTAAGTCGCGAGCGAAGCCTTGTAGGTGTTGATCGCCGCGCGCTCCTGCGCGCGCAGGGTTCCCCCGTGCAGGAGAGGCGCGGTCAGGTCGGCCGCGAGACTCCAGAAACGGTTGGCGCTGCGAAAGAGCGTGCCGCCGTCCGGCGACTGCTGCCCGAGCGACGCCGATAGGGTGATATCCGGATAGAGCCTCGCGGCGGCGACGCCGATCGCGGCGCTGTCGGCGTGCAGCCGGGCCTCGGCCGCGAGGATGTCCGGACGCTGGCGCGCAAGTGACGAAGGCAGGCTCAAGGGAAGCTCGCGCGGGAGCGTGAAGTCCTCGAGCCCGAATTCGGGCGGCGACCACGCCGCCGGCGCGCGCCCGGTGAGGACGACGAGCGCGTTGCGGGCGCTGGCAAGCTGCTGGCGCAGACCGGGCAGCGCGGTGCGGTCGCTGGCGAGCTGCGTCTCGGCGGTCAGCACGTCGGTGCGCGGCACCTTGCCGGCGTCGAACTTGATTCGCACCAGCTCCAGATTGCGCTCGTCGTCGGCGACGACCTGCTCGGTCGCCCGCAACTGGGCCCCCAGCGAGGCGATGCTGATGGCCTGGGTGACCACCTGGCCGGTGAGCGTGAGATAGGCCGCGGCGAGCTCGTAGCCCTGTTGCTCCGCGAGCGCTTCCTGAAGCTCGACGCCTCGCGCCGTGGCGCCGAACACATCCGCCGCGTAGCTCGCCGTGGCGCCGACCGTATACAGGTTCCCGCTGCCGCGGCGCCGCTCTGCGCTCGCCGAAGCGTCGAGCCGCGGCCAGTATCCGCCGCGCGCCGCCAGCACGTTTTCGCGAGCCGCCGCCAGCGTGGCGCGCGCCGCGGCGACCGTCCGGCTACCGTCGATGGCGGAGCGCAGCACGTCGTTCAGCGGGCGCGAGTGGAACAGCTCCCACCACTGCGACGGGATCCGCTGCCCCGGTTGCACGTGCTGGGAGTCGGCTCCGGTCGATGAAGTGATCTCCGCCGGCAGCGGCGTCGCGTTATAGCGCTCGCCTTCGGGTGCGGGCGGGCGCTCGAAGTTCGGGCCGACCGCGCAACCCGAGAGCAGGAGCAGGAGGAGACAAGCGCGCTTCATCGCGACCTATTCGTAGCGCAGCGCCTCGATCGGATCGAGCCGCGAAGCGCGCCGCGCGGGATAGTAGCCGAAGAACACGCCGACGATCGCCGAAAACGCGAAGCCGCCGACGATCGCCACCGGCGAGAGCAGCGTCGGCCAGCCGGCCACCGCAGAGACGATTTGCGAGATTGCGATCCCCACCAGGATGCCCGCGAGGCCGCCGATGACGCTCAACAACACCGCCTCGACCAGGAACTGGAGCATCACGTGCGTGCGCCGCGCACCGATCGCCATGCGGATGCCGATCTCGCGCGTGCGCTCGGTCACCGAGACGAGAAGGATGTTCATGATGCCGATGCCGCCGACGATAAGCGAAATCGACGCCACGGCCGCGAGCAACAGCGCCAGGATGCGGCTGCTGCCCTCCATCGCCTGGGTAATGTCGCTGATGTTGCGCACGTCGAAGTCCTGAGTCTGCCCGGGCTCGATGTTGTGCCGCTTGAGCAGGATCTTCGTGATTTCCTCCTTGGCCTTCGGCACGAGCGCCGTGGTGCGCGCCTGAACGTAGAGCAGGTTGACGTAGCCGGTGAGCTTGGGCTTGATGCCGAAGGGATTCGGCGGCGTGACATAAATCGAGCTCGAAGGCGTTTCTGCGGAACTCGGCGCGGCCACGCCCAGCACTTTTCGCTCGGCGGTGGTGAAGGGAATGTAGACCACGTCATCCTGGTCCCTGCCGTAGCCGGACTGGCCCTTCTCCTGCAGCAGACCGATGACCTGCATCGGTACGTTCTTGATCAGGATGGTCGCCCCGACCGGGTTTTCGTACGGACCGAAGAGGTTCCGGTACACGGTCTGCCCGATCAGGCAGACGCGTGCCGCCTCGGCTTCGTCCTGAGCGTTCATGCTGCGGCCGGATACGACCGGCCAATCCCGGATCTTGAAGTAGCTCGGGCTGACGCCCTCGACGCGGGTGTTCCAGTTCTTTTCCCGATACTGCAACTGGCCGAGCTGTCGAATGAGGTAGGCGACCTGGGCGACGGCGGTCGCATCGCGCCTGACCGCCTCGGCGTCGGCCACCGTCAGCGTCGACGCGCTGCCGTAGCCTGCGCGCACGCCGCTGGCCGTGGTCGCGCCCGGTATGACGATCAGCAGGTTCGTGCCCAGGCTCTGGATGCGCTCGGTGACCGCGGCGCTCGCGCCCTGGCCCACGGCGACCATCGCGATGAGCGCGGCCACGCCGATGAAGATGCCCAGCATCGTCAGCGCCGAGCGCATCTTGTTGCGGGCGATCGCCCGCCCCGCGACCATCAGAGCCATGCGCGCGAAAGACAGGCCGAGCCGGGCATCGGTGGCCGTGCCCGGCTGACTCGCGGCCGCAGGCAGCGGCTGCGGCCCGTAAGGCGCGCCCCCCCTGCCCCCGGCCTTGACCTCGTCCGACACGATGGCGCCGTCGCGCATCGTTACGATGCGGTCGGCGAACGCCGCCATGTCGGGTTCGTGCGTGACCAGGATGACCGTGAGGCCCTTTTCCCGGTTCAGAGCCTGGATCGTCTTCATGATGTCGCTCGCCGTCCTCGAATCGAGGTTTCCGGTCGGCTCGTCGGCGAGCAGGATGGCGGGGTCGTTCACCAGAGCGCGCGCGATGGCCACGCGCTGCTGCTGGCCGCCGGAGAGCTGGCTCGGATGGTTGCGCTCGCGCCCCTCCAGGCCGAGGGCGCCCAACATTTCCTTCGAGCGCTGCGCGCTCTCCGCGTAGCGTCCCGAGTAGAGCAACGGCAGCGCCACGTTCTCGGCCGCGCTGGTACGTGCCAGCAGATTGAAGTTCTGGAACACGAAGCCGATGCGGCGGCTTCGAACCTGCGCCAGCGCCGGCTCGTCCTGCTCGGTGACGTCCTCCCCCTCGAGCAGGTAGTGCCCGCCGCTCGGGCGATCGAGGCAGCCGAGGATGTTCATCAGCGTCGACTTGCCCGAGCCGGAGGCGCCCATGATCGCGACGAACTCGCCGTGCGCGATGGTCAGGCTCACTCCGCGCAGCGCGTGAACCTCGAGCTCGCCGATGCGGTAGACCTTGGTGAGGTCCCGGACCTCGATGACTGGATTGGACAATTGATTCGAGCTCCGGGGTCGCTCAGAATCGGAAAGGCGTGCGCGTCGAACGCTTCGCTGAGCCCGACCTGGCGGCGGTCTCGTCGGTGATGACGGCGTCCCCCACCGCCAGATCGCCGCCGGTGATTTCCGCCCAGGTCCCGTCCTCGAGGCCGACGGTGACGGGAACTGAGACCGGCTGGCCGTTCTTCAAAACCCACACGCGCGTACCCTGGCGCACGCTGCGGGTGCCCGTGCGTCCGGCCGCGGGCAGGCCCTGAGGCTCGAAACGCAGCGCCTGCTGCGGCACCCGCAGGACATTCTTGCGCTCCTCGGTGACGATCTTTGCGTTGGCGGTCATGCCCGGCAGCAGCAGCCGCTCGGGATTGTCGACGCCGATCACCGCGTCGTAGGTGACGACGTTCTGCACCGTGATGGGGGCCTGGCGGACCTCCCTTACGCGTCCCTCGAAGGCCTTCTTCGGGTAGGCCTCGACCCTGAAGGTCGCGCGGTCTCCGACCTTGACCCGGCCGATGTCGGACTCGCTGACATTGGTATCGATCTGCATCTTGGTCAGGTCCTTCGCGATCAGGAACAGCGTGGGCGTCTGGAAACTCGCCGCCACGGTCTGTCCGACGTCGACGTTGCGCGAGATCACGATGCCGTCGACCGGCGACACGATGTCGGTGTAGTCCAGATTCACCTGGGCACCCTCGAGCGCGGCCTGCCGCTGCGCGATCGCCGCCTCGTCGAGCTTGACCTGGGCGGCGGCCTGCTCATATGCGCTCTTGTCGGCGTCGACGGTTTCCTGCGACACGACGCCGCGCGCAACCAGGCCGCGGTCGCGCTCGTAGTTGAGCTTGGCGTAAGCGAGGCCCGCCTGATCCTTCGCCAGCTGGGCCCTGGCCGTGGCGAGGTTCGCCTTCGCCTGGGCGAGCGCGACCTCGTAGGTGCGCGGATCGATCTTGGCGCAGAGCTGGCCCGCCTTCACTTTCGTGTTGAAGTCGCAGTAAAGCGCCTTGATCGGCCCCGACACGTAGGAGCCGACCTGGACGGTCACGACCGGGTTGACCGAGCCCGTGGTGACGACCGTGCGAGCGACGTCACCCTTGGCCGCGGGCGTCGTGACATAGCTCGGGGCCGCCGGCTTGTCGAGCAGCCGCCATGCGAGGCCGGCGCCGACCGCGACCACGATCACTCCCGACACGAGCAGCCAGCGCATCTTCATCTGATGATCTCTACGGGCAACGGTTCAAAGCATGCTAGGCGCGGCGGCGAGCGGCTTGACCGGGGTCAAGCGGGGGTCGCGGCGTTCGAACCTTAATCGCGGCGCGCGTGCGCGTCGGTTAACCCAGTGTAAAGCTAGGTAAAGCAACCGGCGCGCGGACTGGGTAGAATGCCCACGGAGTCGCAATGGTACCGGCCGCGAACATCGGCAAGCTTGGATTCAGGCGCTGGCACGAGCGCCAGCTCCTCGAGGGCCATCTCTGGCTCGCTACCGGCCTGCTTTGTTCGGTCGCGCTCGGGGTGCTGGTGGAAGCGGTCAGCTTCCACGGACCGCTGTTCGAGCGCCTGGCCACCCTCGCCACCGCGTTTGCCGCGGGGCTGATCGCCTGCTATGCGTTCAATGCCTACGCGCGAATCGTGATTCGCGCCCAGCGCCTCGCCGACCGCTCGACCTGCGCGCGCTGCGGCAGCTACGGCCGCTACGTCCTCGTGGCCGCGTCGCCGGAGGCAATGAGCGTGCGCTGCCGCGATTGCGGCCACGAGTGGCGAATCGCCTAGTCGATCAGCTCGTACGCCGGAAGGGTCAGGAACTCGACGTAGTTGTCGTCCGCGGTGATGCGCTCGAACAGCTTCGCGCCTTCCTCGTACTTGCCCGCGGCGTAGGCTTCGTCGCCGAGATAGGCCTTGACCTTCGGCAGCTCCTCGGCGAGCAAGGTGCGGAAGAGCTCCTTGGTGACCTTGCGGCCGTCGTCGAGGTTTCCCTTGTCGCTGCGGATCCATTGCCAGATCTGCGAGCGGGATATCTCGGCGGTGGCGGCGTCTTCCATCAGGTTGAACACCGGCACGCAGCCGTTGCCCGCGAGCCAGGCGCCCAGGTACTGGATGCCGACGTTGATGTTGTTGCGCAGGCCGGCTTCGGTGATGGGGGAATCGGGCCGGAAATCGAGCAGCTCCTTCGCCGTCACCGTCACGTCCGGACGCTGCTTGCCGTACTGGTTCGGCTGCGGCATGTGCTGATCGAAGACTTCCTTCGCCACCGGCACCAGCCCGGGGTGCGCCACCCAGGTGCCGTCGCAGCCGTCGGTCACCTCGCGCAACTTGTCCTGGCGGACTTTCTCGAGCGCCGCCTCGTTCGCCGCCGGGTCATTTTTGATCGGGATCTGCGCCGCCATGCCGCCCATCGCGGGCGCGCCGCGCCGGTGGCAGGTTTTCACCAGCAGCAAGGCGTAGGCGCGCATGAACGGCGCGGTCATCGTCACCTGGGCGCGGTCGGCCAGGCAGAAATGCTCGTTGGAGCGGAATTTCTTGATGCAGGAGAAGATGTAGTCCCAGCGGCCGATGTTGAGGCCCGCAGAGTGATCCTTCAGCTCCCACAGGATCTCGTCCATCTCGAACGCGGCGAGCACCGTCTCGATCAGGACCGTGGCCTTGATCGTGCCGTGCTTGATGCCCAGGTCCCCCTGCGCCATCACGAAGATGTCGTTCCACAGCCTCGCCTCGAGGTGCGACTCCATCTTCGGCAGGTAGAAATACGGGCCGCTGCCGCGCGCGAGCAGCTCTTTTGCGTTGTGGAAGAAGAACAGCGCAAAATCGAAGATGCCGCCCGATACCGGCTTGCCGTCGACGAGCACGTGCTTTTCGTTCAAGTGCCAGCCGCGCGGGCGCGGAATCAGCACCGCGGTCTTGTCGTTCAGGCGGTAGCTCTTGCCGCCCTGCTCGAGCGCGATGGTCCGGCGCACCGCGTCGCGCAGGTTGATTTGACCGTCGACCATGTTGAACCAGGTCGGGCAGTTCGCGTCCTCGAAGTCGGCCATGAACGTCGAGGCACCGGAATTGAGCGCGTTGATCACCATCTTGCGGTCGGTCGGGCCGGTGATCTCCACGCGGCGATCGAGCATGTCGGCGGGCTGCGGCGCGATGGTCCACTCCGAGCCTCGCACCTTCGCGGTTTCGGGCAGGAAATCCGGCAGCTTTCCCGCGTCGAACGTCGCTTGCCGCGCCGCTCTCCGGGCGAGCAGTTCCTGGCGGCGGGGGTCGAAGGCGCGGTGCAGCTTGGCGACGAAGGCGAGCGCCTCCGGCGTCAGGATCTGCGCAAATTCCGCGGTGATGGGCGCCGAGACCGAGACGCCCTTGGGGAGCTGATTAGAGGTGTTCATGTGAGCATTTTATGTACGGCGATTTCGCGTCGCAACATGAAATCTGCGTGCAAGCAGAGTAGGCTCTCTCAGTTAGCGGGTTCACATTTCATAATACGAAATATCCGCGAGCAGAGAGAAGGAGATCTCCATGTCCAAAACCTATCGAATTCTCATCCTCGGCGCTTCCTACGGTTCACTTCTCGCGACCAAGCTGCTGCTCGCGGGGCAGACGGTCAAGCTCGTCTGCCTGCCGGAAGAGGCCGACCTGATCAATCGCGAGGGCACCCGGGTGCGGATGCCCGTGAAGGGCAGAGAAGGGCTGGTCGAGGTGGACTCGCGCAAGCTGCCGGGCAAGTTGTCCGCCGACGCCCCGAGCGCGATCCGCCTGGCCGATTTCGATCTGGTCGCCCTGGCGATGCAGGAGCCGCAATTCGGCTCGCCGGGCGTGCGCGAGCTGATGCAGGCGATCGCAAAGGCCAGGCTGCCCTGCATGTCGATCATGAACATGCCGCCCTTGCCCTACCTCGCGCGCATCCCCGGGGTGTCGCTCGAGGCCTGCAAGCCCTGCTATACCGATCCGGCGGTGTGGGACGGATTCGAGCCGGGGCTGGTCACGCTGTGCAGTCCTGATCCGCAGGCGTTCCGCCCGCCCGAGGAAAAGGTCAACGTCCTGCAGGTCCGATTGCCGACCAATTTCAAGTCGGCGCGCTTCGCCTCCGACGCCCACACCGCGATCCTGCGCGAGCTCGAGGCGGGGATCGAGGCGGCCCGGTTCGACACCGGCTCGGAGAAGATCGAGCTGCCGGTGAAGCTGAAGGTGCACGATTCGGTCTTCGTGCCGCTCGCGAAATGGGCGATGCTGATGGCCGGCAACTACCGCTGCATTACGAAGGACGGAATGCGCCCGATC
>CAZLUX010000136.1:0-7968 GCA_964562815.1 uncultured Enterobacteriaceae bacterium | reverse complement strand
CTCGGCTCGGCGCTGGCCAGGCGCGGCATCGGCAAGGGCGACACGGTGGCGGCGATGCTGCCGAACATTCCCGCGATGTACGAGGCGCACTTCGGCGTGCCAATGTGCGGCGCGGTGCTGAACACCCTCAACACCCGGCTGGACGCGGAGGCGATCGCGTTCATGCTCAATCACGGCGGGGCGAAGCTCCTCATTGCGGACCGCGAGTTCTCGCCGGTGATCGAGGCGGCGCTGGCGAAGCTCGGCCGCGCGCTGGAAGTGATCGACGTCGACGACCCGGAGTACGACGGTCCCGGCAAGCGCCTTGGCAAGAAGACCTACGAGGAGCTGCTCGCCGAGGGCGACCCCGACTACGCCTGGCAGGGCCCGGCCGACGAGTGGCAGGCGATCTCGCTCAACTACACCTCGGGCACTACCGGCAACCCGAAGGGCGTGGTCTACCACCACCGCGGCGCCTACCTGAACGGCGTCGGCAACATCCTGGTGTGGGGCATGCCGCATCACTCGGTGTACCTGTGGACGCTGCCGATGTTCCACTGCAACGGCTGGTGCTTCCCCTGGACCATGGCGGCCAATGCAGGGATGAGCGTTTGTCTGAGGAAAGTCGAGGTCGAGAAGATATTTGATCTCATGAGGCGTCATCACGTGACCCATTACTGCGGCGCGCCGATCGTGCACCAGACCCTGATCAATGCGCCCGTCGAGCTTCGGCGCGGAATCGACTGGAAAGTGAACGCAATGGTCGCGGGCGCCGCGCCGCCGGCGGCAGTGATCGAGGGCATGGAGAAGATGGGCTTCTCGATCACCCACGTCTACGGCCTGACCGAGACCTACGGCCCGGCCACGGTATGCGCCAAGCACACCGAGTGGGAGTCGCTGCCATTCGACCAGCAGGTGCAGAAGAACGGCCGCCAGGGGGTGCGCTACATCGTCGAGGAGGGGCTCACGGTGATGGACCCGGACACGATGAAGCCGGTGCCCGCCGACGGCGAGACGATGGGCGAGATCATGTTCCGCGGCAACATCACCATGAAGGGCTACCTGAAGAACCCCAAGGCGACCCAGGAAGCTTTCGCCGGCGGCTGGTTCCACTCGGGCGACCTGGCGGTGATGCAGCCCGACGGCTACGTCAAGATCAAAGACCGCTCGAAGGACATCATCATCTCGGGCGGCGAGAACATCTCCTCGCTCGAGGTCGAGGACGTGCTCTACCGCCACCCGGCGGTGATGGCCGCGGCGGTGGTCGCGATGCCCGACTCGAAGTGGGGCGAGACACCCTGCGCCTTCGTCGAGCTCAAGCCCGGCGCCAAAGCGACCGACAAGGAGATCGTGGAGTTCTGCCGCGAGCGCATGGCCAAGTTCAAGGCGCCGCGAGCGGTGGTCTTCGGCGAGCTGCCGAAGACCTCGACCGGCAAGATCCAGAAATTCGTGCTGCGCCAGAACGCAAAGTCGGCGTCGGCCATCGAGTGAAGGAGGGACCATGAGTGCAATACCGAAGAACCAGGAGCCGATTCTGCTGCGCGAGGACCGCGACGCCGTCGCGACCCTGACCCTGAACCGCCCGGAGCAGTTCAATGCGCTCTCGGGCGCGATGCTCGACGAGCTGCAGTCAGCCTTCGATGCGCTGGCGAAGGACACGAGCGTGCGGGTAGTGGTGATCGCCGCACGCGGGCGCGGCTTCTGCGCCGGGCACGATCTGAAGGAGATCGGTGCCCTCGGCACGCAGGAAAGAATCGAGGCGCTATTCCGGAAGTGCAGCCGCATGATGGTGTCGGTCGTCTCGCTGCCGCAGCCCGTGATCGCCAAGGTCCACGCCACCGCGACCGCCGCCGGATGCCAGCTGGTGGCGCAGTGCGACCTTGCGGTCGCCGCCGACAGCGCCAAGTTCGCCGTGAGCGGAGTGAACTTCGGCCTGTTCTGCTCGACGCCGAGCGTGGCGCTCGCGCGCAACGTCGGGCGCAAGAACGCGATGGAGATGCTGCTCACCGGCGAGTTCGTCGACGCGCCCACCGCGAAGGCCTACGGCCTGGTCAACCGCGTGGTGCCCGCCGCCGAGCTCGACGCCGAGGTCGACCGGCTCGCCGCGCTGGTGGCCTCCAAGCCGCAGGGCGCGGTCACCGCCGGCAAGCGCCTGTTCTACCGCCAGCTCGAGATGGGGCTGGAGGGCGCCTACAAGATCGCGGCCGAGGTGATCTCTTGCAATGCGGCGAGCGACGAGGGGCGCGAGGGCATCGCGGCCTTCGCCGAGAAGCGCAAGCCGGTCTGGAACAAGAAGTAGCCGCCGTGCAGGGGGGGCGCTACTACGAGGAGTTCGCGGTCGGCGACACCTACAAGCACTGGCCCGGCCGGACCATCACCGCGGCCGACAACACCTGGTTCACGCTGCTGACCATGAACCAGCACCCGCTGCACTTCGACGAGGAGTACGCGAAGGGCACCGAGTTCGGCAAGCCGCTGGTCAACAGCGCGCTCACGCTCGCGATTGTGGCGGGCATGAGCGTTGCGGACGTGAGCCAGAAGGCGATCGCGAACCTCGGTTGGACCGACATCGTGATGCCGGCGCCGGTGTTCAACGGCGACACGATTTACGCCGAATCGACGGTGCTCGAGAAGCGCGAGTCGAAGTCGCGCCCGACCCAGGGCATCGTCACGGTGTCCACGCGCGCCTGGAGGCAGGACGGCACGACGGTGATGACCTACAAGCGCACGGTGCTGGTGCCCAAGCGCCCATGACGAGCGCCGACGACAGCCAGATCCACGACGCGATCGCCAAGTGGCTCGAGCGCGACGTGCGGCCGAAGGCGCACGAGCTGGAGAAGAAGGACGAGTACCCCGAGGCGATGGTCGAGCAGATGAAGGCCTTCGGCCTGTTCGGCGCGACCATCCCGCAGGAGTACGGAGGCCTGGGGCTGCCGGCGGCGAGCTACGCCCGCATCGTGGCGCAGATCTCGGAGGTATGGATGTCGCTCACCGGGATCTTCAACTCGCACCTGATCATGGCGGCGGCGGTGGCGCGCTTCGGCACCGAGGCGCAGAAGCGCGAGTTCCTGCCGAAGTTCGCGAGCGGCGAGGTGCGCGGCGGGCTCGCGCTCACCGAGCCCGACTGCGGCACCGATCTGCAGGCGATCCGCACCCGCGCGGTGCGCGACGGCGACCATTACGTGATCAACGGCACGAAGACCTGGATCTCGAACGGCATCAAGGGCTCGTGCTTCGCGCTGCTGGTGAAGACCGACCCGGCGGCCCAGCCCCGCCACAAGGGGATGAGCCTCTTCCTCGCGGAGAAGGGCAAGGGCTTTCGCGTCTCGAAGAAGCTCGAGAAGCTCGGCTACAAGGGCATCGACTCGGCCGAGCTCGTGTTCGAAGACTACCGCATTCCCGCGGACCGGCTGATCGGCGGCAAGGAAGGCCACGGCTTCCAGCACGCGGTCGGCGGGCTCGAGCTCGGGCGCATCAACGTCGCCGCGCGCGGGGTGGGCGTGGCCAACGCCGCGCTCAGGGACGCGGTCGCCTACTCGCAGGTCAGGAAGACCTTCGGCAAGCCGATCTGCGAGCACCAGGCGATCCAGTTGAAGTTGGGCGAGATGGCGACCCGCTGCGAGGCCGCGCGCCTGCTGGTCGAGAGCGCGGCGCGCGCCTACGACGCCGGCGAGCGCTGCGACATGGAAGCCGGCATGGCGAAGTATTTCGCCTCCGAGGCGGCACTGGAGAACTCGATCGAGGCGGTGCGCATCCACGGCGGCTACGGCTACTCGACCGAGTTCAACGTCGAGCGCTATTACCGTGATGCGCCGCTGATGTGCATCGGCGAGGGCACCAACGAGATGCAGCGCATCATCATCGCCAGGCAGCTGATCGCGCGGAACCCCGCCTGATGCCGCCGCTGGCCGGGCTGCGCGTCCTGGCGGTCGAGGTTTACGGCGCCGGGCCATTCGGGACCGCGCACCTCGCCGACCTCGGCGCCGAAGTGATCAAGATCGAGCAGCGCGAGGGCGGCGACGTCTCGCGCGCGGTGGGGCCGTACTTCCTCGGCGAGGACGACAGCCACTTCTTCCAGTCGCTCAACCGCAACAAGAAGTCGCTCACGCTCGATCTCAAGCACCCGCGCGGGCAGGAGGTGCTGCACCGGCTCGCCGCGACCGCGGACGGGCTGATGGGGAATCTGCGCGGCGATCAGCCTGAAAAGCTTGGTTTGACTTTTCAGTCTCTTGAAAAGGCCAACCCGAGAATCGTCTGCGCCCACCTTTCCGCCTACGGCCGCGACGGCGCGCGCAAGGACTGGCCGGGTTACGACTACCTGATGCAGGGCGAGGCGGGCTACCTCTCGCTCACAGGCGATCCCGACGGCCCGCCGGCGCGCATGGGCCTGTCGGTGGTCGACTACGCGACCGGCACCAGCTGCGCGCTCGCGCTCCTGGCGGGGATCATCGAGGCGCGCCGCACCGGGAAGGGCCGCGACATCGACGTCTCGCTTTACGACGTCGCCATGCACCAGCTCAACTACCCCGGCGCCTGGTACCTCAACGAAGGCCTCGCCACCGGGCGCGCGCCGCGCTCGGCGCATCCGTTCATCGCGCCCTCGCAACTCTACCGAACAGCCGACGGCTGGCTCTTCGTCATGGCGCAGACGCAGCGCTTCTGGGAGACGCTGTGCGACGCGCTCGGACGCGAGGATCTGAAGGCGAAGTACCCGAGCTTTGTGGCCCGCCGCGAGCATCGGGATAAGTTGACGGTCGTCTTGGATGAAGAGTTCTTCAAGCACACAACAGAACATTGGTTACAACGTTTGAGCGGCACGGTGCCATGCGGTCCCGTGTACGATCTGGCGCAGGCGCTGGAGAATCCCTACTTTCTCGAGCGCGGCGGGGTGCAGGTGTTCGACCACCCGGACAAGCCGGGATTCAAGCTGGTCGCGAGCCCGTTCCGGCTCGGCGAGCCGCTGCCCGCGCGGCCCGCGCCGAAGCTCGGGCAGCACACGGAGGAGCTGCTGCGGGAACTCGGGTACGCGAAGGATGAAATTTCGAAAATGAAGAGAGTAAAGATCGTCTGATGAAGCTCGAGGGAATCCGCGTCATCGATCTGTCGCTGTTCCTGCCGGGGCCGCTCGCGACCCAGTTCATGGCCGACCATGGCGCCGAGGTGATCAAGGTCGAGACGATCGGCGAGGGCGAGCCGAACCGCGAGATCGGCCCCAAGCGCGACGGCGTCAGCGTGTATTTCGCCAACACCCACCGCGGCAAGCAAAGCCTCGCGCTCAACCTCAAGGATCCCGCCGGGGTCGAAGTGCTGCTGCGCCTGGCGGAGACATCCGACGTGCTCGTCGAGGCCTTCCGCCCGGGCGTCGCCGACCGGCTCGGCATCGGCTACGGGCAGGTCTCGCGGCGCGCGCCAGGGGTCGTCTACGCCTCGATCGCGGCCTTCGGCCAGCGCGGGCCCTACCGCGACCTCGCCGCGCACGACCTCGCGACCGAAGCGATGACCGGCGTGCTCTCGCTCAACCGCGGCGGCGACGGCAGGCCGGCGATCCCGGCGCTCGCGAACGCCGACATGCTCGCCTCGATGATGACCCTCTCGGGCGTGCTGATGGCCCTGTACAGACGGAAGGAGACCGGGCGCGGCGACTACCTCGACATGGCGATGGCCGACTGCCTGCTCGCCTGCCTGCCGAACAACATGGGCACCGCGATGACCGAGCGTCGCCAGCCCGACCCCAAGGCCGAGCGCGCGCTCGGCGGCAACGCGCTCTACCAGATCTACGAGACGAAGGACGGCGACTACGTGGTGCTCGCCGGGCAGGAGCTCAAGTTCGCGAAGAACCTGCTCGAGCCGCTCGGGCGCCCCGACCTGGTCGAGCTGTGCAAGCTCCCGCCTGGACCTGGGCAGGACCCGGTGCGCGAGTTCCTTGGAGAAACCTTCAAGAAGAAAACCAAAGACGAGTGGGCGCGGTGGTTCAAGGGCCGCGACGTCGCCTTCGCGCCGCTGCGCACGCTGCCCGAGGCGCTCGAGGACGAGCACTTCAAGGCGCGCGGCATGGTGCTGAAGGATGCGCGCGGCTGGGATCACCTCGGCGTGCCGATCGCGTTCCGCGACGAACCGGCGCGCCCGAATTTCGAGCCTCCGGTGCACGGCGCGCACAGCGTGCAGATCCTGCGCGGCCTGGGCTACGGCGAGGGCGAGATCGCGCAACTCGCCAAGCAGGGCGCCGTAAAGGTCGCTTGAGCGTACTGGTCATCTTCAATCCCGCCGCCGGGCGCGGACGCGCCAGACGGCTGTGGCCGCAAGTCGCCGCGGCGTTCGCGGCGGCAGGAGTGGATTTCGAGCTGGCCGAAACGCGCGCGCCGCACGAAGCGACGCGGCTGGCCGAAGGCGCGGCGGAGCGTTACGCCGCGGTCATCGTCGCCGGCGGCGACGGCACGGTTCACGAGGCGGTGAACGGTCTCATGCACGTACCTGCCGCGGACCGCCCGGTGCTTGGCGTCTTGCCAATCGGCAGTGGCGACGACTACGCCAAGATGCTGCCGCCGCTTTCGCCTGGCGCGCCGCGCCCGCAGTGGCGTTCCGCGGTGGCGGCCATCGCGCTCGGGCGAACACGCGCCCACGACGTCGGCGTGATTCGCGACCGCGAAGGCCGTGAGCGCTTTTTCGCCAACGGCATGGACGTCGGATTCGGCGCGCACGTCGCGCGCAACATCGCCGAGGTGCCGAACTGGGTGACGGGCCTGGGCGCCTACCTTGCGGCGATCGCGAGCACGATGCTGCGCTACCCGGAGCTGGAGGTGCGGCTGCAGCTCGACGGCGGGGCGCCGTTCGAGCACCGCTCGACCATCATGGCGATCATGAACGGGCGCTGCTTCGGCGGCAGCTTCTGGGCCTGTCCAGAGGCCCGCGCCGACGACGGGCTGCTCGACGTGCTCCTGGCCGACGTCGTCAGCCGCGCGCAGATTCTGCGCCTGGTGCCCAAGCTGATGCGCGGCCGGCATACCGGCGAGCCCATGCTGCGCATGCTTCGCGCGCGCAAGGTGTCGATTGAATCCGCTACGCCGCTGGTGATCGAGGCCGACGGCGAGCTGCCGCCGCTCGACGGGCGCAGGCTCGAGATCGAGGTTGTTCCGCAGGCGCTACGCGTCCTGGCCTGAAACGCGCGCGTGCTATCATCGCGCGCGCATGTTGATCCAGATTCCGAACGTGCTGACGAAGGACGAGATCGAGCTCGCGTTGCGCGAGCTCAGGCAGGGCGCGTACGAGGACGGCTCGGTCAGCGCGGGCGAGATCGCGACTCAGGTCAAGAAGAACCTGCAGCTCAAGCGCGACGCCGAGGCGATGGCGAAGATCAAGCCGATGCTGCTCGGGGCGCTCAAGCGCAACGCGGAATTCCAGGCGGCGGCGCTGCCGCTCAAGATCCGCGATCCGCTGCTGAACCGCTACGACGTCGGCATGACCTACGGCCTGCACGTCGACAACGCGCTCATGGGCGAGCCGGCGACGATCCGCACCGACATCTCGGCGACGCTCTTCCTCAGCTCGCCGCAGGACTACGACGGGGGCGAGCTCGTGATCCAGGAGATCAGCGCCCAGCGCCGCATCAAGCTGCCGGCGGGCTGCATGGTGGTGTACGCATCGACCAACTCGCACCGGGTCGAGCCGGTGACGCGCGGCACGCGGCTGGCGGCGATCATCTGGGCCCAGAGCATGGTGCGCAATGAGGTCCGGCGCGACATCCTGTTCGACCTGAACCAGATCATGGACTCGGTCGACAAGAAGATCGACGCCGCCGAGAAGATGGCGCTCGCGTCGATCTACCACAACCTGCTGCGGCAGTGGTGCGAGACCTGAGCGCGGCGCGCCCGGGCGCGCAGGCCTAGAAGGACCGCGGCAGGCCGAGCACGTGCTCGGCGACGTAGGACAGGATCAGGTTGGTCGAGATCGGCGCCACCTGGTAGAGCCGCGTCTCGCGGAACTTGCGCTCGA
>CAZLUX010000135.1:5587-8019 GCA_964562815.1 uncultured Enterobacteriaceae bacterium | reverse complement strand
TCGGTCTTGCCGAAGCCGACGTCGCCGCAGATCAGGCGGTCCATCGGCTTGCCCGCGGCCATGTCCTTGACCACGGCGTCGATCGCCGCGGCCTGGTCGGCGGTTTCCTCGAAGCCGAAGCCGTCGGCGAACGCGTCCAGGTCGTGCGCGTTGATGCCGAACGCGTGCCCCTGGCGCGCCGCGCGCTTGGCGTACAGCGCGAGCAGCTCGGCGGCGGTGTCGCGCACCTGCTTCGCGGCGCGCGCCCGCGCGCGGTCCCACTGGCCGCTGCCGAGCTTGTGCAGCGGGGCGGCCTCGGCCTGCGCACCCGAGTAGCGGCTGATCACCTCGAGCTGCGAGACCGGGACGTAGAGCTTGTCGCCGCCTTCGTATTCGAGCAGCAGGAATTCGTTGCGACCTTCCCCCAGGTCGAGCTCGACCAGGCCGTGGTAGCGGCCGATGCCGTGCTGGGCGTGCACCACCGGGTCGCCGATCTTGAGCTCCGAGAGGTCGCGCAGCACGCCCTCGACCGAGGTGGCCTTGTCCTTGCCGCGCCCGCGCCGCCGCACCGTGCCCGCGTAGAGCTCGGCCTCGGTGACCACCGCCCAGCCCTCGTCGGGCAGCGCGAAGCCCTGGGCGAGCGGCGCCACGGTGAGCGCCAGAGGTGAATTGCCTTCAATGAAGGACTCAAAATCCGGAACGAATTCAGGACGAACTCCGTACTCCTGCAGATACGCGGACATCGTCTCGCGCCGGCCGGCGGATTCGGCCGCGAGCAGCACGCGCAGCCCGCAGCCGGCGAGCCAGGCCTTCAGCGCGGCGAGCGGATCGGCGGCGCGGCGGTCGACCGCGAGCGCGGGCAGCGGCGCCGGGGCGACCGGCTGGTCGGTCGCGGCGTCCCCGCCTTCGCGCAGTAGTTCGACGCGCGCGAGATCGCGCGCGCGCAGGTAGAACTCCTCGGCCGGCACGAACATCTTCGCCGGCGGCAGCAGCGGCCGCTCGGGGTCGCCGCCGAGCAGCCTGAAGCGCGATTGCGCGTCGCGCCAGAAATCCTCGATCGCGCCCGCGACGTCGTCGTGCAGCGCGAGCGTCGTGCCTTGCGGCAGGTAATCGAACAGCGTCGAGACCTCGTCGAAGAAGAGCGGCAGGTAGTACTCGACGCCCGCCGCGGGAACGCCGTTGGAGACGTCGCGGTAGAGCGCCTTCCTCGAGGGATCGCCCTCGAACTGCTCGCGGAAGCGGCCGCGAAAGCGCGTGCGGGCGGTCTCGTCGAGCGGGAATTCGCGCGCCGGCAGCAGCCGCACCTGCTGAACCGGGTAGAGCGTGCGCTGGGTGTCGACGTCGAAAGTGCGGATCGTCTCGATCACGTCGTCGTCGAGGTCCAGGCGCAGCGGCAGCGCGCTGCCCATCGGGTAGAGGTCGATGATCCCGCCGCGGATGCAGTACTCGCCCGGTGCCACGACCTGAGTCACGTGCTGGTAGCCGGCCACAAGCAGCTGCTGGCGCAGCGCCGCGGCGTCGAGCTTCTCCCCGGTGCCGAGAAAGAAGGTGTGCGCGGCGAGATAGGAGGGCGGGCACACGCGCACCAGCGCGGTCGTCGCCGGCACCAGCACGACGTCGAACTCGCCGCGCTGGATCCGGTACAGGGTGGCGATGCGCTCCGAGACCAGGTCCTGGTGGGGGGAGAACTGATCGTAGGGCAGGGTCTCCCAGTCCGGCAGCAGGCACACGCGCAGGCCCGGCGCGAGCCAGGCCAGCTCCTCGGTCAGGCGCTGGGCGTCGAGCGCGGTGGCCGAGACCACCGCGAGCGGGCGCTCGGAGGCGGCGAGGCGCGCGAGCGCGAGCGCGTCGGCCGAGCCGGCGAGCCGGGCGTAGCGACGGTGGGAACGGGGACGGGGAAGATCTTCTCGATGCATGAATGCGGACCGCGGCTTGTTCGGCGGGGCCCGGCGTGCAATTATACCGTCCTGAATTTTCGAAGGTTTTGCGGTGAGTCTTTACGCCCTGATCCCCGCCGCCGGCACCGGAACGCGAATGGCGGGCGCGCAGCCCAAGCAGTACCTCCCGATCGCCGGCAAGCCGATGCTGTGGCACGCGGCGCAAGCGCTGTGCCTGGCGCCCGTGGAGTCGGTGTTCGTCGTCCTCGCGCCGGGCGACGCGCTGTTCGAGAGCTTCAACTGGGGCGCGCTGGGGGGCAGGATCGAGCCGCTTTACTGCGGCGGCGAGACGCGCCGCGATTCGGTCTACAACGGCCTGGTGGCGGCGATGGCGGCGGTCGACGCCGACGACTGGATCCTGGTGCACGACGCGGCGCGGCCCTGCCTGCCGCGCGCCGACCTCGAGCGCCTGATCGCCGAGTGCAGCGGCGACGCGGTCGGCGGCATCCTGGCGCTTCCGGTCGCGGACACGGTCAAGCGCGCGGCGAAGGACGAAGCCGGCGCGATGCGGGTGGC
>CAZLUX010000135.1:0-5487 GCA_964562815.1 uncultured Enterobacteriaceae bacterium | reverse complement strand
TCGCGGACACGGTCAAGCGCGCGGCGAAGGACGAAGCCGGCGCGATGCGGGTGGCCGGAAGCGAGGACCGGCAGCAGCTGTGGCTCGCGCAGACGCCGCAGATGTTCCGTGCCGGGCTGCTCGCGCAGGCGCTCAAGGACGCACGCGGCTCGCTCACCGACGAGGCGAGCGCGGTCGAGGCGATGGGCCTCAGGCCCCGGCTGGTGACCGGCAGCCGGGAGAACCTGAAGGTCACTTTTCCGGAAGATCTCGGCATCGCGGAGGCGATCATGGCGAGGCGCAAATGAGGATCGGCCAGGGGTTCGACGTGCATCCGCTGGTGCCGGGCCGAAAGCTGGTGCTCGGCGGCGTGACGATTCCGCACGAGAAGGGGCTGCTCGGCCACTCAGACGCCGACGCCCTGCTGCATGCGATCTGCGACGCGCTGCTCGGCGCCGCGGGGCTGGGGGACATCGGCGCGCACTTCCCCGACAGCGATCAGCGCTATTCCGACATCGACAGCCGCCAGCTGCTGCGCGAGGTCGCGCGCAAGCTCGTCGTGCGCCAGCTGCAGGTGGGCAACATCGACGCCACCGTCGTCGCCGAGGCGCCGCGGCTCGCGCCGCACATCCCGCGCATGATCGGCAACATCGCCGCCGACCTGGGCGTGGCGCCGGCCCGCATCAGCGTCAAGGCGACCACCTCCGAAGGGCTCGGCTTGGTCGGGCGCGGCGAGGGCATTGCCGTGCTCGCGGTGGCGCTGCTCGAGGCGGCGTGATGTATTCGCCGCCCTACAACCAGGTTGAAGATCGACGCGAGGTGCTCGAGTTCATGCGCGCGCACTCGTTCTGCATGCTGGTGACGGGGGCGGGCGGCGAGCTCGCGGCCTCGCACCTGCCGTGCCTGGTCGAGGAGCGCGGCGGGCGGCTCGTGCTGGTCGCGCACATGGCGCGCGCCAATCCGCAGTGGCAGTCGTTCTTCGACGACGACGTGCTGGTCGTCTTCTGGGGGCCGCACGCCTACGTCTCGCCGCGCTGGTACGAGCGCGCGCCCGCGGTGCCGACCTGGAACTACGCCATGGTGCACGCCTACGGCAGGCCGAAGGTGCTCGATGAGCGCGAGGCGAAGCACGCCTCGCAGCGGCGCCTGGTCGAGGCGCTCGACCCGCAGTGGCTGCCGGCGTTCGACGCGCTGGAGCAGGAATACGTCGACCGCATGCTCGACGGCATCGTCAATTTCGAGGTCGAGGTCACGCGCCTCGAGACGCGCTGGAAGCTGTCGCAGAACCGCGGCCGGCGCGAGCAGGAGCTGATCGCCGCCGCGCTGGAGGCATCGAGCGGCAGCGACGAGCGCGCGCTCGCCGCGCTGACGCGCAAGCACCTGGTCTAGCCGTGCGGCTGTTCTTCGCGCTCTGGCCGCCGGCGCAGGCCGCGCGGAGCCTGCGCGGCTGGGCCGAGAAGGCCGCGCGCGAGACGCGCGGGCGAGTGACCCGCGCCGAGACCATCCATGTGACACTGGCGTTTCTCGGCGAGGTCGACGAGCAGAGGCTTTCCACCGCGATCGAAGCCGCGCGCGGCGCCGGCGGCGAGGTCCACTCGCTTCCCATCGAGCAGGCGCGCTGGTGGAAGCACAACCGCATCGTGTGGGTCGGGCCGAACGAAACGCCGGGCCCGCTTGCCTCGCTTGCACGTGAATTGAAGGAGAATCTCTTGAAATCGGGATTCGACCTCGAGTCACGGGCTTTTCAGGCCCACGTTACCCTGATCCGCAAGGCGGGCGAGCCGCGCGCGTTGCCGCCGCTGCCGGCGATCGACTGGCCGGTGGCCGAATTCGTGCTGGTGCGCTCGGTGCTCTCGCAAGACGGCTCGGCCTACGAGGTCATCGAGCGCTTCGCGCTCGATCAGAAGTAGGTCGCCGCCTGGTAGAAGGCGAAGCTCACCAGCCAGGCGAGGGTGAGGGGCCAGGCGACTGCCAGCACGCTGAAGGCGGCGTTCCTGCCCTCGCTGCGGATCGTCGCGATGGTCGACAGGCAGGGGGTGTAGATCAGCGTGAACAGCATGAAGCTGTAGGCCTGCACCCAGGTCACGTCGTGCGCGATCGCGCTCACCAGCGCGCCGCCTTCCCTCGCGTAGATCACCGCCAGCGAGCCGATCACGATCTCCTTGGCGACGAAGCCGAAGATCAGCGCGATGGTGAGCTTGGGATCGATGCCGAGCGGGCTGAGTACCGGGTTCAGCCAGGCGCCCAGGTGCCCGGCCCAGGTCTCGGCGCTGCCGGGCGCGGCGGCGGCCGGGTAGTTCGTGAGCAGCCACACCAGGACCACCCCGGCGACGATGAATCGGGTCGCGCGGCGCAGGAAGTGGCCGACCTCATGCCAGCCCCGCAGCACGACCTGGCGCAGCGTCGGGAAGCGGTAGGGCGGGATCTCGAGCACGAAGGGGTCGCTGTTCTCGAAGCGGCGCTTGAACAGAAGCGAGGTCAGCATCGCCGCGGCGATGCTCATGAGATAGAGCGAGAACAGCACCAGCGGCGCGACGCGCGGCGGGAAAAGGGCGGCGATGAAGAAGAGAAACACCTGCAGCCGCGCGGAGCAGAGCGAGAACGGGATCACCAGCATGGTGAGCAGGCGCAAGCCCCTCGATCGCATCACGCGCGTGCCCATCAGCGCCGGCACGTTGCAGCCGAAGCCCATCAGGATCATGACGAAGCTGCGCCCGTCCAGCCCGAAACGCGCCATCAGGGCGTCGATCAGGAACGCGGCGCGCGACAGGTAGCCGGTGTCCTCGACGATCGCCATGGCGAGGAAGAACAGGATGATCAGCGGCACGAAGCTCGCCACCGTGGTGAGGCCGTTGTAGACGCCGTCGAGCAGAAATCCGGACACGACGGGCGGCGCAAAGGCGAGCGCCGGATCGAGCGCGGCCGCGCGCAGCGCCGAGAACCCCTCGGCGAGCGCGGTCTGCAGCGGCGTGCCGATCCAGAACACCGCCTCGAACATGAGGAACATGACGCCGAAGAAGATCGGCAGGCCGAGCCAGGGGGCGAGCAGCACGCGGTCGATCCTCTCGGTCAGCCGGTGCGAGGCCTGGGCCGGCACGTGCACCGTCGCCTTCAGCGCCGCCTCGATCAGGGGCTCATCGGGCGGCGCCGCCTGCGCCGGCGCGCGCAGGGCGTGCACGATCTGGCCGCGCAGCTGCTCCATGCCCTGGCCGTGCTTGGCCGACACGAGGCAGACCGGAACGCCCAGCCACCCGGCGAGCGTTTCGCGCTCGACCGTGATGCCCAGCGCGGCGGCTTCGTCCGCCATGTTCAGCACCAGCACGAGGGGAATGCCGAACTGCGCGAGCTGCGCGAAGAGCTGCATCTGGCGCTCGAGCTGCGAGGCGTTGAGCACGACCAGCACCGCGTCGACGCTCTGCTCGCGCAGGAAGGTCGTGACGACCTGCTCGTCCTCGGAAAATCCGCGCAGGTCGTAGATGCCGGGAAGGTCGACGAGCTGCACCATCTCGTCGCCGAGCAGCAGCTTGGCGCTGTACAGGTCGACCGTGATGCCCGGCCAGTTGCCGACCTTGGCTTGCGCGCCGGTGAGCCGGTTGAACAGCGTCGACTTGCCCGTGTTGGGCATGCCGACGAGCGCGACGCGCTTCACGCCTTGCGCACCTGCACTCGCCGCGCGTCCGGGATTCTAATCATGAGGTCGGTCGTCCCCACCCGGACGTGGAACGGCCCGCCGAAGCGGGCGCGCCGGATCAGGCTCACGGTCCTGCCCGCGCGCAGGCCGAGCGCGGCGAGCCGGTGGCGCAGCGCCTGGCCGGCGTCGAGCGCGAGGATGGTCGCGCGGTCGCCGGGGTGCAGCGCGGCGAGGGTGTGGGGGGAGGGGGCCGACATGGGTCGTAACGCTTGAACTGTTAATGAGAATTATTATTGATTGAGCACTTCTTCGCGGTCAAGCATTTACTTCGCATTCTTTGATCCTGCGCCGGTTTTTCGGCCCCAACCGCGACCGGCTGACACCCCGGTCAGCCCGAGCGCGACCACGATCAGCGCCATCCCGGCCCACTCCGGCGGGCTGAGGCGCTCGCCGAGTACGGTGACGCCGAAGGCCGCGCCGAGCACCGGCACCGCGAGCACGCCGAGGCTGGCGAGGCCGGCATCCAGGTTCTGCAGGGCCCAGAACCAGAGGAACCAGCACACCGCGCCGACCAGCACCCCGTTGTAGACGACGGCGAAGACGAGCTGCGGCGACCACTGCATCGGGCGCGAGGGAAAGGCAATCGCGAGCGCGACCAGCCCCGCGCCGCCGAGCAGGGTCTGCCACGCCGAAAGCGACAGGGTGTCGACGCGGTGGCGCGTCTGCAGCCGCTTGGTCGCCACCACCCCGAGCGCCCAGGCGACGCCGGAGGCGAGCGCGAGCAGCTCGGGCAGGCCCGCGTGACCGCCCGGGTGCACCAGCAGCGCGAGGCCGGCGAAGGCGAGCGCGATCGCCGCCCACTGAGCGCGCGGCGGGCGCTCGCCCAGCACCGGCCAGGCGAACAGTACGACCCAGAACGGCATCGTGTAGTTCAGCACCGCGCTCTTGCCCGCCGCCCCCGCGACCAGCGCCCAGGTCACCAGGGCGAAGGTGGCGGTGGTCTGCAGCAGGCCGATCAGCAGCACCTGCGGCGCGTGCGTCAGGCGCAGCGGCTTGCCGAGCGCCGCGAGCGCGCCGAAGAGGCAGGCGCTCGCGATGCTGAAGCGCCAGGCGAGGAACTCGAACGGCCCGGCCTCGCGCATCGCGAGCTTGAGCACGACCCAGTTGTAGCCCCAGACCAGCGCGATGACGCCGAAAACCAGCGCGGAAAGGCCGCGGCGCGACATGCGCTCAGGAGGCGAGGCCAAGCGTGATCCGGGCGATGAGGCCGCCGCCTTCGCGCGGCAGCAGCTCGAGCGAGCCGCGGTGCGCGCGCGCCACGCGCTCGACGATCGCCAGGCCGAGCCCCGAGCCGCCGGGGCCGCCGCGCGAGGCATCGAGCCGGGTGAAGGGCTGCTTGAGCCGCTCGGCCTCGGCGGCGGGCACGCCGGGGCCGCGGTCGAGCACCTCGACGATCGCGGCGCCCCGCTCAGCGTGCGTGCGCAGCTCGACCGGCTCGCCGGCGTAGCGCAGCGCGTTGTCCACCAGGTTGGCGATCGCGCGCCTCAGCGCGGGCCGCGCGAAGCGAAGCGGCGGGACTCCGCCGGCGACGAAGGACACGCCCTTGCCGCGGCGCGCGTACTGCTCGGCCAGCTCGCCGACCAGCGCGTCGAGGTCGTCTTCCAGCTGGTTCTCGCTCTCGCCGCGCGCGAAGGCGAGGAACTGGCCGATGACCGCGTCGATCTCGTCGATGTCGAGCACCATCGCCTCGACGGACGCCGCATCGCCGCCGAGCATCTCGAGCCCGAGCCGCAGCCGCGCGAGCGGCGTGCGAATGTCGTGACTGATGCCGGCCAGCACCATCGCGCGCTCGCGCTCCATCGAGGCGAGGTCGCTCG
>CAZLUX010000134.1:5453-8067 GCA_964562815.1 uncultured Enterobacteriaceae bacterium | reverse complement strand
CCGTGGCCGTAGGCGTTCGCCTTGATCACCGCCCACACCCTGGAATCCCCCGCGTGCGCGCGCGCGATGGCGAGATTGTGGGCCATCGCGCCGAGCGAGATGGAAGCGCGGATCGGTCGCGGCATGCCCGTCTCAGCGCTGCTCGACGATGCGGAACACCGGCGGCTTGGCGCGCTCGTCCATCAGGCCGAGCGCCTCGACCAGCGCCGCGGCCACGCGGTCGGCAGTGTCCTGCATTCCGGGCCATTGCTCGCGCGCGGCCTCGATCAGCGCGCCGATGTCCTGCGGCAGGGGCCGCTCGTCCTCCATCACCATGTCCTCGAGCATGCCGGGCTTGAGCTCGGGGCGGAACAGCAGGCCGTAGCCGAGCTCCCCGGTGCGGAAGGCGAGCCAGCGGCCCGCCTCGTCCGCCGCCACCGGCTCGAGCCCGGGGCCCAGCTCGGCGCTGCCGTTGGCCATCACCAGGACGTGGCGGCCGTCGATCGCCCGCGCCACGGGGTCGTCGGCGACCAATGCGTGCGCGCGCGCGAAGCGCGCGTCGTGCTCGGGCGCGGCCGACAGCGTCGCGCCGTAGGCGGCGGCCAGAACGTGGGCGCCGAAGCCGAGCCCCACGACCGGGCGCTTCGACTTGGCGAAGGCGCGCACCAGGCGCACTTCGTCGTCCACCCAGGGGCAGTGTGCGCGGTCGGCGGCGGCGTAGGCGGCGCCGAGCAGCCACAAGGCATCGAACTGGGACGGCGTGCCGGCAACGTCTTCCCCGGTTACCGGACGCACGTACTTAAAGCCGATCCCGCGGGCCTCCCACTGCGCCTCGAGCGCGCCGAAGAACTCCGCGAAGCTGTGCTGAACGGCGAGAAAGCGCTTCACGACGGAGCGCCTTCAGCTGGCAACCCTGGCTGCCAGCTTTTCCTTGGCGAACTGAACGAAGGTGTTCACCAGACGCGAGCGGAACTTCTCCTTCGGATACACCACCGAGAGATTGCGGATCAGGCGCGGCGACAAAGGCAGCGCGACGAGCTCGCCGAGGCGGATTTCCTTGTTCACCGTGGTGCGCGACATGATGGTGAAGCCGACGCCGGTGGCGACCAGCCCCTTGAGCGCCTCGGGGCTGCCGAGCTCCATCACCACGTTGAGCGAGTCGGGCCGCACACCGGCCTTCTGAAAGTAGGCGTCGGTGACCTCGCGCGTGCCCGACCCGGACTCGCGGCTGATATAGGGATGCTCGACCAGCTGCTTGGGCGTGATCGTCTTCTGTTGCGCCAGCGGGTGCGACGAGGCGCACACCACCACCAGCTCGTCCTCGCAGCAGGTGTCGGTCGTCACCGCCGCCAGGTGCGACGGCGCCTCGATGAAGCCGATGTCCAGGGTGTGCTCGGCAACCCGGTTCTCGACCGCGCCCGAGTTGGCGACGAACAGGCGCGGCACCACGTTGGGGTGTCCCGACTTGAAGTCGCCCAGGACCTGCGGCAGCAGGAATTCGGCGATCGTGGTGCTGGCGCCGACCAGCAACAGGCCGGCGACCTGGCCGGTCATTTCCTTCAGGCGGGTGTCGAGCTCGGCCGACAGGCCGAGAATGCGTTCGGCGTAGTCGAGCACGATCTCGCCCGCCGGCGTCAGTGCGATGCGCCCGTGCCCGCGCTCGAACAGCCGCGTGTTGAAGTGCTCTTCCAGCTGCTTGATCTGAAAGGTCACTGCCGGCTGCGTCATGAACAGAGCCTCCGCCGCCTTGGTGAACGACAGATGCTTGGCAACGGCATGGAATACCTGGAGGCGCCGGTCGGCCATGTGCGATCAATCAGTTGAATGCATGTTGTGACAATGCTTATTCAAACATAAACTCGGCTCGATTGATAGCTTATGATTGCGCGTGAGCGACGCTTGGAAACGCCTGGACCTTTCCGGCGGCGGGTTGCAGGAGGCCAACCTGCGCCTTGCCGCGTCCCTGCGCCGGCGGCGCACCGCCTACCTGCTGTGGCTCGCCTTCCCGCTGGGGGCGCATCGAGCCTACCTCCATGACCGCGTCGGCGCCTGGGGATTCCGCCTGGGCAGCGCGGCGGCGCTCGGCCTGCTGCTCGTCGACCTGCGCGCCGCTGCGGCGGTCGCGCTTGCGGTCGTCGCCGTCGCCCTCTACGACCTCGCCCGCATCGAGTCGCGCCTCACGCGCCTGAACAAGGCCATTCGCATGCAGGTCTACCTGCGGCGCGAATAATAAGCCGCCTCGGCGTGCTATAAACCGGCACGCAAAAAAGTCCCATGAACCTCGGCTTCTACATCATCATGGCGGCGCAGTTCTTCTCGTCGCTGGCCGACAACGCGCTGCTGGTGGCCGCCATCGCCATGCTGATGCAGTCGCACGAGCCCTCGTCGCTGATCCCCTACCTCAAGTTCTTCTTCGTCCTCTCGTACGTGCTCCTCGCGCCCTACGTCGGCGCCTTCGCCGACCGCCTGCCCAAGGGACACGTGATGTTCCTGACCAACGCGCTGAAGATCGTCGGCTGCGGGCTGATGCTGTTCGGCGTCAATCCGCTGGCCGCCTACGCCCTGGTGGGCCTCGGCGCCGCGGCCTACTCGCCGGCCAAGTACGGCATCCTGACCGAGTACCTGCCGCCGACCC
>CAZLUX010000134.1:0-5353 GCA_964562815.1 uncultured Enterobacteriaceae bacterium | reverse complement strand
CTGAAGGATTTCTACCGCTGCAACCTCAGGCTGTGGCGCGACAAGCTGGGCCAGATCTCGCTCGCGGTGACGACGCTGTTCTGGGGCGTCGGCGCGACGCTGCAGTTCATCGTCATCGAGTGGTCGCGCGCCGCCCTCGGCTTCGACCTGTCCAAGGCCTCGATCCTGCAAAGCGTGGTGGCGCTGGGCATTGCCGTGGGCGCGATCGCGGCCTCGGTGCGCATCCCGCTGCACCACTCGGTGCGGGTGATCCCGCTCGGAATCGCGATGGGCGTCGTGGTCATGGCGATGGTGGCGGCGCGCAACGTCTGGGTCGCCGTGCCGCTGATGATCCTGATCGGCGCCCTGGCGGGATTCTTCGTGGTGCCGATGAACGCGCTGCTGCAGCACCGCGGCCACAACCTGATGGGCGCCGGGCGCTCGATCGCGGTGCAGAACTTCAACGAGAACCTGTCGATCCTGGCGATCATCGCGCTCTACTCGACGCTGCTCGGCCGCGGCCTGTCGATCTACTGGGTGATCGTGCTGTTCGGGCTGTTCGTCGCCGCCACCATGACCCTGGTGGGGCTCTGGTACCTGCGCAACCGGCGCCTGCACCGCAGGAAGATCGACCGGCTGCTGTCCTTCGCGCGCTCCGAGGACTACCACCACCACCGGCGCTTCCGCGCGGAGCACTAGGCGGAGTCAGTCCGCGCGGCGGAACAGCCTGGCGTAGTCCTTCTTCGTCATCGGCGCAGAGCGCGCCACCGCGAGCATGTCATCGAGGTGCGCCGGCGTGGAGAGGCCCGCGAGCGCGGTGCCGACGCCTGGCGTCGAGCGGGCGAACTGGAGCGCGCGCTGCGCCGGGTTGGCGAGTCCGGCGACGCCGGCGGCGAGCGGATCGTCGCTCGCGAATCGCCCCTTGCCGAGCACATGGCTCGCCATCACGTAGACCCCGAGCTGGTGCGCCGCCTGCAGCGTGGAGGCGATGTTGCCCTGCCCGGTCGCCTGCGAGAAGCGGGTGAAGCCCTCGGTCATCGCCGGGTTGAACGGAAGCTGCACAAGGCGCAGGTGGTGCCGCGCGCGCGCGTCCTTGCGCACGGTCTGCGCCGCGCCCTCGGCCAGCCCCTGCAGCGAGGTGATCGACTGGAACAGTGGATCGTCGGTCTCGACCCGCATCGCGTCGAAGGTCGCCACGCCGTACTGGCGCAGCTTGCCCTCCTTCACCGCGTGCTCGAGCACCGCAAAGGCGCGCGCGAGCTTGCGGTTCAGGCGCTCCTTGCCGATCTCGCGGATATGGACTTCGGGCTGATCGACGAGGAAGGCGTCGAGCGTCTCCAGCCCGAGCGCGGCGCGCGCGAACTCGAGCTGCCAGGCCAGGTACGGCGCCGACAGCAGGTGCCCTCCGGCGAGGTCCGCGCGCGTACCGAGCCCGCGCGCGGCGATGTTCGCGTCGAACCAGCGCTCCAGGCTCTCGGGCTGCCCCTCCGGGAACAGCAGGAATCCGCCCTTGACCGCGACGAACACCTGGTCGCGTGCGACGCCGGCGGCGAACGCGCGCTCGAGCCCGCCGCGCAGCGCGACCAGCGCGCGGCCGTAGCGGTAGTGCACCGCGGTGTCGAGCACGTTGAGGCCCGAGACGAGGGCGCGCTCGACGATCCCCGCCACCGCCTCGTCGGTGGCGTCGTCCGCCGCGCCGGGGAACCCGCCCACCCCGAGCGAGGACAGCTTCAGGTGCTGGTTGAGGAAGTCGCTGTAGTGGCCCGCCGCGCACGCGGCGCCGAACGACGCGGCGTAGGCCTCGGTGCCGGCGCGGGTGGCGTGGCCGCGGATCATGCGAGCCGCGGGTGGCGCGCGGCCGCGCGCGCGAGCGCCTCGACCTCGGGCCGCACGCCGCCGGCGCCCGGCGGATCGTCGAAGGACTCGAACATCCAGGGCGCCACCCAGTCCTCGTCGTGCTCCCAGCGCACCTCGCGCAGCAGCGCCCGCCCGGCCGGCGGAATCGCCGCGGGCAGCGGGCGTTCGGCGAGCAGCGCCCAGACCCCGGTCCAGGCGCGCGCCACGAGCAGCGGGTGGTAGCCGCCGCCGCCCGTGACGACCAGGCGCGGCGCGGCCTCGACCACCCGCGCGACCGCGGCGAGGAAGCCCTGCGTGGTGACCGCGAGCTTGCCGAGCGGGTCCGGCGCGATGACGTCGGTTCCCGCTTGCAGCACCACCGCGTCGGGCGCGAAGCGCTCGAGCGCGCGCGGCCACACCGCGTCGAACGCGAGCAGGAACTCCTCGTCGTTCGTGCCGCGCGGCAGCGGCAGGTTGACGGCGCCGGGATCTTCCGGCGAGCCGCCGGCGAACGGATAGGCGTAGCCGGTGTCCATGTGCAGCGACAGGGCCAGCACCTCCGGGTCGGCGCCGAGCGATTCCACCACGCCGTCCGGGTAGTGCGCGTCGAGGTCGACGTAGAGCACGCGCAGCCCCGCCGCGCGCAGGCGCAGCACCGCGAGCGCGGGGTCGTTGAAATAGCAGAAGCCCTGCGCGCGGCCGCGCCGTGCGTGGTGCATGCCGCCCGCCGGGTTGAAGGCGCGCCGTCCCGCCAGGGCCTCGTCGGCGGCCTGCAGGCTGGCGCCGGTCGCGGTCGCCGGGCGAGTGAACACGTCCGCGAACCAGGGGTTCTCCAGCACGCCGAGCGCGTAGCGCTCGCGGTCGGCCTGGACCACCTCGCGCGCGTCCTCAGCGCGGCGCACCGCCGCGACGTAGTCCGGCTCGTGCAGCGCCGCCAGCTCCGCATCGGTCGCGCAGCGCGCCTCCAGGTACTCGCCCTCGGCGAGCAGGCCGCAGGCCTCGGCGAGCTGTTGCGCCAGCGCCACGCGCGGGATGGCGAGCGGATGGTTGCGGCCGTAGCCGCGCGAGGCGAAGCGCGGCGAAGAGATGAAGCGCGCCGTCACGCGGCGATTCTTCCCTCTTTGACGCAGCGCGTGCGCACGTAGAGGTAGAGGTGGCGGGCGAGCCGGATCGCCATCTTCTCGGGCACGGCCGGCAGCGCGTCGGCACGGCCCGCGGCGAGGCAGTTGCGGTAGTAGACGAGCTCGCGCAGGTTGTCGCGGATCGCGTTCCAGGTCGGGTCGCCCTTGACCAGAACCTTGAACGCCTCGAGCAGGTCGGCGTCTTCGGCCGGCACCGGCTTGCTGCCCTCGGCCGCGACGTAGGCGCGCACCAGCGCGAGCGCCGCGCGGGTCGCCGCTTGCAGCGTCGGCTCGAGCGCGAGCGGCTCGCCGGAGGCGAGTCTGCGCTCCAGGTCCGCGATATCGGCGTCGATCCGCTCCAATTCGTCGTGCATGCGTTATATTAGCGTCTACTTATGGAGAGGGCGATGCAAAAGCCGCTTGTTCGCATGGTGAAGGTCAACGGCCTGCAGTACAACGCGAACCGCGACCCGCAGGCCTACCGCCGCGCGGCAGGCGAGCCGTTTCGGCTCGAGGCGCTGCTCGACGGAACCGGCGAGGCGCAATGCACGGTCAGCGACGAGCACGGCAGCGTGCTGGCCGAAGCGCGCGTCGCGCGCCCGGGGCGCTTTTCCTGCGCGCTCACGTTCGACCAGCCGGGTTCGCGCCTGGTGACGCTGCGCGTCGGCGCAGGCGACGCCGAATTCGCGCAGACGCTGCGCCTCGACGCGCTCGAGCCGGCGCACTAGCCGCCGGCGACTGTCCGGCGCGCGAGGAGCAGGTCGTCCCAGGCCTTGGCCTTGTCCGGCAGGTTGCGCAGCAGATACGCCGGGTGATAGGTCACCACCAGCGGCACGCCGGCGTAGCGGTGCACGCGCCCGCGCAGGCTCGCGATGGTAGCGTCGCTGCCGAGCAGGGTCTGCGCCGCGAAACGCCCCATGGCGACAATGATCTTCGGCTGGATCAGCGCGATCTGGCGCAGCAGGAACGGAGTGCAGCGGTCCACCTCCGCGGGCTCGGGGTTGCGGTTGCCGGGCGGGCGGCACTTGAGCACGTTGGCGATGTAGACGTTCTCGCCGCGCGCGAGCCCGATCGCGGCGAGCATGTTGTCGAGCAGCCTGCCGGCCTGGCCGACGAAGGGCTCGCCGAGCCGGTCTTCCTCGGCGCCCGGCGCCTCGCCCACCAGCAGCCAGTCGGCGTCGCGGTCGCCCACGCCGAGCACGGTCTGGGTTCGAGACGTGTGCAGCGCACAAGCCGTGCACGCGGGGACTTCGCGCTCAAGACGGATCCAATCCGACTCTTCCGTCTCGCCGAGCTCCGCTTTGTGTCGCAGCCGCCAGACGGGCGCGAGGCCCATCTCGCTCAGGATCGCCAGCCGCCGTTCGCTCATAGCGCGAGCGAATACACCAGCGCGTCCTCGCGCCCCTGCTTCGCCGGATAATAGCCGCGGCGCACCGCGATGCGGTGGAAACCGTGGCGCAGGTAGAGCGCGATCGCGGCGAGGTTGCTCGGCCGGACCTCGAGGAAGACGCTGTGCGCCGCGCCTTCGCGAGCGATGCCCGCGGCCTCGCGCAGCAGCGCCGTGCCGTGGCCCCGGCGCTGGTGCGGCGCGGCGATCGAGAGGTTGAGCAGGTGAGCCTCGTCCGCGGCCACCATCAGCACGAAGTAGCCGATCAGCTCGCCTTGCAGGCGCAACGTACGGCAGTGGTAGCCGGCGCGCAGCGCGTCGGCGAAGTTGCCGCGCGTCCAGGGATGCGAATAAACGGTGCGCTCGATCGCGACGACCTGCGCGAGATCGGCTTCGCGCATCGGCGCGAACTGCGGGACCTGCTTCGGAACGGCACTCATCTGCTTTCGCGCTCCTGCTTGGTGAGCGCCACCTTGTCGCGCAGGTAGCGCGGCGCGGCGAGCGCCGCGTCGATGCCCTGCCCGGCGGCCAGCCGCGGCGCCGCGAGCCGCGCCACCGCGACCGCGCTCGGGTGCGCTTCGGCGCTCACTCTCGCAAGAGAAGCGCCGAGCCTCCCGCGCAAGGCCTCGCCGTAGGCCGCGAAGCCGTTGCCGCATCCCTGCCAGTCCCGGCCCGGCGGCAGCGGCGCCGCCGCCGGCGCGACGCACTGCGCCTCGACCACCTCGCGCCAGCCCTCGGGCGCGCGCTCAAGCGCCGCATAATACACTTCGCGCATGCGCGCATCGAGGCAGACGACCGCGCGCCGCGCGCCCGATTCCTCGGCCACCGCCTCGAGTGTCGACACGCCGAGCACCGGGACGCCGCGCGCGAGCGCGAGCCCCTGGGCGACGCCGCAGGCGATGCGAAGGCCGGTGAACGCCCCCGGCCCGGCGCCGAAAGCGACCGCGTCGAGCGCGTCCGCGCGCAGACCGCGCCGCGCGAGCAGCCGCTCGAGCATCGGCAGCACCAGCTCGCCGTGGCGATGCCCGGC
>CAZLUX010000133.1:1874-8126 GCA_964562815.1 uncultured Enterobacteriaceae bacterium | reverse complement strand
TCGCGATCTTGCCGATGTCGTGCATCGGGCTGGCGTAGTGGATGGTCTCGCAGAAATCGGCGTTCATGCCGAGCGCGAGGGCGATGTCCTCGGTGTAGAAGCTGATCCGCTTGACGTGGGCGCCGGTCTCCTCGTCCTTGTAGCCCGCGGCGCGGGTGAGCGTGGCGATCGTCTCGCGGTAGCTTTGCAGCACCTGGCGCGAGCGATCCTTCACCATCTGCTCGAGAGTCCGGTTCTGGTCGGCGAGGAAGTTGCTGTACTGCTTGAGCATGAGCACGTTCTGCACGCGCAGCGAGAGCTCGCTCTGATCGACGGGCTTGGTGAGGAACTCCTGCACTCCCGCCTTGAGCGCGCGCAGCTTGGACTGGGCGTCGTCGAGCGCGGTCACCATGATGATCGGCACCGTGCGGGTGTGCTCCGCGACCTTGAGGCTCTCGGCGACCTGAAAACCGTCCATCACCGGCATCTGCGCGTCGAGCAGAATGACGTCGGGCGGCTCGGCGGTGGCCTTCTCGAGGGCCTTGAAGCCGTTCTCGGCGACGTCGACCCGGTAGCCGTCGCCCTCCATCCATTTTTGCAGCAGCAACCTCATGCTCTCGTCGTCTTCGACGACGAGCACCGAGGACATCGTCTTGGTCATTCTTTGCGTCCCCGGAATGGGTTAGGGATTGGTCTTCTTCACTGCCTTGCGCCGGAAGGCTAGCCGCAATGCGCTCAGCAGTCTTATCTATTTGTCCGGATGTGTGAGGGAGAGTCGACCAGTGCACACCGCTTGCATTTTCTTCCGGCCCGTGCGGAGATGGCGCATGCCGAAACGCTTCGACCTGATCGTCTTCGGCGCCAGCGGGTTCACCGGGCGCCTGGTCGCCGAATACCTGAACCGCACCTGCGGCGTCGGCGGTGAGCTCGCGTGGGCGCTGGCCGGGCGCAACCTCGACAAGCTCGCCGAGGTCCGGCGCGCGATCGGCGCGGACGAGGCGCTGCCGCTGGTTGCGGCCGGCGCCTCCGACGCGGACGCGCTGGCGGAGCTGGCGCGCCAGTCCCGCGCGATCCTGACCACGGTCGGGCCCTACCAGCGCTACGGCCGCGAGCTGGTGAGCGCCTGCGCGCGCGCCGGGACCGACTACGTCGACCTGTGCGGCGAGCCGCTCTGGATGGCGCAGATGATCCCGTTGCTCGAGGCGCCGGCGAAGGAAAGCGGCGCGCGCATCGTGTTTTCCTGCGGCTTCGACTCGATTCCGTTCGACCTCGGGGTAGTTTTCCTCCAGGACGAGGCGCAGCGGCGCTTCGCAACGCCGCTCGTGCGGGTGCACGGGCGCGTGCGCAAGATGAAGGGCAAGCCTTCGGGCGGCACGATCGCCAGCGCGCTGGGGACCGTCGAGCAGGCGGTGCGCGATCCCGCCGCCCGGCGGACGATGGCCGATCCGTTCGCGCTGACCCCGGGCTTCAAGGGGCCGCGTCAGCCCGCGGGCGAATTGGTCGCCTACGACGAGCTGGCCGCGTCCTGGACGGCGCCTTTCATCATGGCGCCGATCAACACCAAGAACGTGCACCGCACCCACGCGCTGCTCGGCCACCCCTGGGGCCGCGACTTCGTCTACGACGAGCGCATGCTGGCCGGAGACGGCGCCGACGGCGAGCGGCGGGCCAAGAGAATGAGGAGCGCGCTCCGCATCCAGAACGCGCTGCTCGCCTTGGCGCCCACGCGCGCGCTGCTGAGGCGCTTCGCCCTGCCCAAGCCGGGCGAGGGCCCCGACGCGAAGGAGCGCGAGGCGGGCGGCTACGAGCTGCTGTTCATCGGCCAGGCCGCCGACGGACGAACGCTGCGGGCGTCGGTGCGCGGCGAGGGCGATCCCGGTTACGCGTCGACATCGAAGATGATCTCGGAAAGCGCGCTGTGCCTGCTCAACGACGTCGACCGCGCGCAGACCGGCGGCGGCGTGTGGACGCCCGGCGCGGCGATGGGACTGAAGCTGATCCCGCGGCTGCAGGCGCGGGCGGGGCTGGTCTTCGCGATCGAGAACTAGTCGAACGGGTCGAGCGGGTAGACCGGCCGCCGCACGCGGCGGAAGTCGAGCTGCGAGTAGTCGGAGGTGCAAACGCCGGTGCCGGCGCACTCGATCACGCTCTTCGCCAGCGAGCCGAGGCCGGCGCGCCAGTGCACGCGGCTCTTGAGCATGAGGTAGCGCTTGCGCGCCGGGTCGATGCCGAGCGCGCGGAAGGCGCCGATGTCGTAGGGCTCGCTGTGGCGCGAGATGACGGCGATTTCGACCTTGCCGGTGTCGAGCACGGCCGAAAGTCCCATGTCCATCCTCTCGCCGCGCGCCATCGGGCCCTCGTTGCGGTAGGCGCCGTCGATGATTCTCTTCACCGTCCCGCTCACCTGGCGCGGCTCGCCCTTCAGTCCCAGGCTCGGCATATCGCACTTGCCGCCGAGGTCGAGCGTGACTTTCGCGCCGGTGCCGGCCTCTTTCATCTGCTCGACGGCCCGGGGATCGCAGATCGCGAACGCGGCGGCATTCTCCAGCCCGGCGTCGAGGATCGCGCCCAGCACCGTCATGGTGTCCATCGTGCCGCCCGAGGCGCAGTTGTCGTAGTGGTCGAGCAGCACCACCGGGCCGCCTGCCGCCTGGCGCGCCCTGGCGAGCGACTCCGCGAGCGGCTCGACCTCGTAGACGAACTCCGCACGGGCGTTCCACGCCATCTCGAGCAGCTCGTCGCACAGGGCGCGCGCCTTCGCGGCGTCGCCGTCGGTCACCACCACGGCGGAGGCGCCCGCCCAGTGAATGTCGGCATGGGGAAAGCCGACGAAGAAGGTGGCCGCCAGCGCGCCCTGCTTTTCCATCTCCTGAGCGCGGCGCTGGATCTGCAGGTTGGGCGCGTCGAGGCTCGACTGGCGCATGACGTGCGGCAGCATCGGCCGGTGGCCGCAGGCCATCGCCGGACGCGCCCGGCCCGCGAGCAGGTCGAGCACCGGCTTGCCGGCGCGCAGGCCCGTTTCGTACATGTCGACGTGGGGATAGGTCTGGTAGCCGGCGAGCACGGTCGCGTTGTCGCACATCGCGGGGAAGAGGTTGGTGTGCATGTCGAGCGCGACGCCGATCGGTAGCCCGGGCGCGAGCTTGCGCAGCCGCGCGAGCAGCTCGCCCTCGCCGTCGTCGTGGCGCTCGGTGACCATCGCCCCGTGCAGGTCGAGCAGCAGCGCGTCGCAGCCGCGCCGCACCGCGTCCAGGATGCGGCCGCTCATCCACTCGTAGGCGCCGATCTCGACCGGGCCGCTGGGGGCCGCGTTGCCCGCCACGGGGAGCACGACCTCGGCCCCGGCGCGGTCGGCGAGGTCGATGAAGGCGCCGATCGCCGAGCCGGTGTCGCGGAACGCCTCGCGGATGTCGTTGCCCGTGAGCGGGGTCTGCCTGCCGTGCGCGAAGCGCGCGAGCGGCGTCGGCACCGGCGAGAAGGTGTTGGTCTCGTGCTTCATCTGCGCGATCACGAGCTTCATGCGCGCCGCCCTCAGCTCAGCGTCTGGCCGCCGTCGACGACGACGGTCTGGCCGGTGATCCAGCTCGCCAGGTCGCTCGCGAGGAACAGCACCACGCTCGCGATCTCCTCGGGCAGGCCCATCCGGCCCCAGGGGATCGAGCGCAGGGTGTCGTCGTAGAGCCTGCGGTTGTCGCGCTTGCGCTCATCCCAGATGCCGCCGGGGAATTCGATCGAGCCCGGCGCCACGCTGTTGACGCGGATCTTCTTCGCCGCCAGCGCCGCGCCCTGGCTCGTGGTGTACTGGATCAGCGCCGCCTTGACCGCGCCGTAGGGCGCGATGCGCGCGCTCGAGTGCAGGCCGGCGATCGAGCTGATGTGCACGATCGAGCCGCCCCCGGCGCGCTCGATGAGCGGAATCGCCGCGTGCGAGGCGCGCACGCTCGCCATCAGGTCGACGTCGATGCTCTTCGCCCAGCCTGCCTCGTCGTCGCTCGAGCCGAAGCCCGAGGCGTTGTTGACCAGCACGTCGACGCCGCCGAGCGCCGCGCCCGCCTCGGCGACGTAGCGCGCCACCTGCGCGCCGTCGGCGAGGTCGCAGGCCGCGGCGTGGACCTTGGCGCCGTGGCGCTTGAGCTCGGCCTCGGCTTCACGCAGCTTGTCGGCGCCGCGGGCGCAGATGGAGACGTTGGCGCCCGCGGCGGCGAAAGCGAGCGCGGTGGCGCGGCCGATGCCGCGGCTGGCGCCGGTGACGACGCAGTTCCTGCCGTTGAAAGAGATGTTCATGCCTGGCCTCCGTGCCGGATGCAGACCTTGCCGAAGTGCGCACCGCTCTTCAGGTGCGCCATCGCCTGCTTGAGCTCCTCGAACGCGAACACGCGGTCGACCACCGGCTGCACTTGGTGCAGCGCCATCGCGCGCAGCATCGCCTCGAAGCCGTCGCGGTTGCCCACCCCGATGCCGACCATGCGGCACTGCTTCATCACGATGCGCCCGAGCTGCGCGGTCATGGTGCCGCCCGAGAGCACGCCGATGATCGAGATCGTGCCGCCGGTGCGCACGCACAGCAGCGACTGCGGCAGCGTCTTCTCGCCGCCGAGCTCGAGCACGTGGTCGTAGCCGCGCCCGCCGGTGATCTCGCGCGTCGCCTTGGCCCATTCGGGCGTCGTGCGGTAGTTGATCGCGGCGTCCGCGCCGAGTGCCTTGGCGCGCGCGATCTTCTCGTCGCTGGAGGAAATCACCGTCACGTGCGCGCCGGCGAGCTTGGCGAACTGCAGCGCGAACAGCGCCACGCCGCCGGTGCCCTGCACCAGCACCTTGGCGCCCGGCGCGAGCTGGTCGGCCACCATCAACGCGCTCCAGGCGGTGAGGGCGGCGCAGGGGAGCGTCGCGGCCTGCTCGTCGGAGAGGTACCCGGGCACCTTCACCACGCCGTCCGCGGAAAGGCACATCAACCCGGCCATCGTGCCGTCGAGCGGCCCGCCGAGGTTGTGCGCGGCGCGGTCGGGCTGCGGCGGCCCCGAGATCCAGCCCTGGGTGAAGCAGGGGCAGGCGCGCTCGCCGGGCTTGACCCGCGTGACGCCGGCGCCGACCTCGATCACCTCGCCGACGCCGTCGGAGACCGGGATCAGCGGCAGCGTGCCGGTGTGCGCGCCGTAGCCGCGGTCGGGCACCAGCAGGTCGCGGTAGTTGAGCGAGGCGGCCTTCATCTTCAGCAGCACCTGTCCCGGGCCCGGCTTCGGGTCGGGGCGCGTGGCGAGCTGCAGATGCTCCATGCCCCAGTCGTCCTGGATCTGAAAGACCTTCATATTTGCGTTCCTGCGAACGGAAATGCGAAAGTCGCGAGTATATGAAACCTGCCAGGCGAGCGCCGTCTTCCCGCATCGTTCTGCGATCCCACCGCCCCGGCGACCTCGGCTGGGTGGTCGAGCGCCACGCGGTGCTCTACCGCGAGGAATACGGCTGGAACGAGGGATTCGAGGCCCTGGTGGCGCAGATCGCGGCCGGCTTCCTGCGCCGGCACGACCCCCGGCGCGAGCGCTGCTGGATCGCGGAGCGGAACGGCGAGCGCCTCGGCTCTGTCATGCTCGTCAAGCAATCGCCCACGGTCGCCAAGCTTCGTCTGCTGCTGCTCGAGCCCTCGGCGCGCGGCCTCGGTCTGGGCCGGCGGCTGGTCGAAACCTGCATCCGCCACGCGCGCCGCTGCGGCTACCGGAAGATCGTCCTCTGGACCCAGAACAACCTCGTCGCCGCGCGCGCGATCTACGCGCGGACGGGGTTCAGGCTGGTGCGCCAGTCACGCCACCGCGACTTCGGCCCCGAGGTGGTGGGCGAGTACTGGGAGCTGAAGCTCTGAGGCTACTTTCTCGGCTTGTAGCTGAACTTCTGGCCGCCGACGCTGGCCTCGTACATCAAGCCGCCTTTCGCGACGGTGAAGACCGCCATTCCCTTGTAGTACCTGCCGGCGGTCGTCGCGGACTTCTGCGTGCCGCTCGCGCCGGCGGAGGCCCCGCTGCTGCCCGCCTGCGCCGACGCGCCTGCCGTGATCGCCACGGCGCTCGCCTGCGCGCCGAACTCGAAATTTCCGCTGGCGAACTCGTCGAACGCGGCCTTGTGCTGGAAGAAGATGATCTGGCTGTAGGCCTGCCCGCCGAGCTGGGCACCCACGGTGACCTGCGTCATCGAGGCGTCTCCCACGTACGCGCCCTTGCGATACACCCGGCCCGAGCCGTGGGCGGCGCCGATGACGAAACCGCCTTTGCCGATGGTGGGAAA
>CAZLUX010000133.1:0-1774 GCA_964562815.1 uncultured Enterobacteriaceae bacterium | reverse complement strand
CCGCGGGGAGGCCGTCATGAGAGTGCTCGTTGCAGTGTTCGCAGCCGCCGCGCTCGCCGGCTGCGGCGCGGACGTCGCCAGCAGCGCGGCGACCGCCGCTCAGTTGAAGAAGCAGGAGCTCGAGCAGGGCCAGCAGACGAAGCAGATGATGCAGCAGAAGATCGACGCCGCGATGCAGCAGGTGCAGGAGCGCGCCGCCCGCGACGCGCAGCAGTAAGGCATTCTCTCCGCGCCGCCCCTATACTGTGCGGCATGAGCAAGAGGCGTTGCACTTGCGGCGCGGAAGCGGACGTACGGAAGCGAACCCGGCGCACCGCGGACGGCCGCGACGAAACCGTCTACCGGGTGGTCTGCCCCGTCTGCGGCCAGCTCGGCCCGGCGATCCCCGCCGAGGGCAGGGACGAAGCGAGCGCGATGGCCGAAGCCGTCGCGGCGTGGAACGAGATGATCGCGCGGCTGCGTCCCCTGGAGGCCTAGGCAGCGCAACTTCCGGTCAGGGTGCTCGCGACCCGACCCAGAACTGCTCCAGGTTCGAGATCAGCGCCGGGCTGAAGTGGCAGTGCGCCTGCTCGCGCGCGTACACCGACATGTAGCGCCGGAAGGCATCGAGCGGCTCCTCCCCGATGCGCAGCGCGCGCCGGTTGCCGGCGGCGCTCACCACGCCCGAGCCGGTCAGCATGGCGACGCTCTGCTCCAGTCTTTCGTCGATCTCCGCGGGACGCACCACTTCGTCGCAGACGAGGCGGCCCTCGGGGCTCGCGAAGTCGATCCGCCGCTCGGCGAGGATCGCCTGGCGCGCGACGCGGTCGCCGACGCGGCGGGCGAGGCGCAGGTTGGCGGCGCCGGGAATGATGCCTTCCTTCCTCGCCGGCAGCGTCGTGTAGGCGTCCTCGGCGGCGATCACCCGGTCCATCGTCAAGAGCAGCTGGCAGTGGCCGCCGATCGCGAAGCCCTCGACCGCCGCGATCCAGAGCTTCTCGACCGATTCCTCCTCGGGCGGCGCGTCGGGCCGCGCCAGGCCGCGGTAGAGCTTGTTGACCACCCCCAGGTCGCGGATCAGGTACCACAGCAGCCGGATCCTGCCCTCGTAGAGGTGCGTGAGGTTGATCCCGGCGCCGAAGAGGCGCCGCCCCGCGTGCTTGGTGTGCGTCACCGTGTCGCCGCGCAGCACGCAGACCTCGGTCCTCGGGTCGAGTAGCGCGAGATCGACCGCGGTCTCGAACCCGGGCAGCGTCGTCTCGTCCTCGGCGTTCAGATACTCCGGGTTGCGCATCGTCACCACCGAGGCCTTGCCGCGCCGCGCGAGGTGCGCGCCCGGCAGCGCCAGCTCGCCGCTGCGCTCGTACTCCGCGCGCCGCGCGAGCGACTCCGCGCGCGGCAGCAGCATCGCGTGGCACAGGTGCAGCCCCGCGTCCGGGTCCGCCAGCACCTGCGACAGGAAAATGCCGTGGTCGACCTCGACCCCGTCCTTGTCCGCCTGCGGGATCCCCGAGTCGCGCGCGAGCGCCCGCGCGTCCGGCACCAGCCCCGGAAACGCCTTCGCCGCCCGCGCGCACAGCTCCTCGATGCGCACGAACTCGCGCCGCCTGTGCGTGAGCGCGTCGTACACCGCGCGCGCGTGCGCCCGCATGAAGCGCGTTCGCGACTCGCGCGCCGCCGCGAGAACCTCCCGCGCCTGCGCGGCCTGCGCCGCGCTGCGCTTCGGCTTCGCCGGCAACCTCCCCAGCGCCGCCGAAGCCTTCGCCCAGAACGCGCCGTAGCGCTTGCGATCGAC
>CAZLUX010000132.1:1192-8184 GCA_964562815.1 uncultured Enterobacteriaceae bacterium | reverse complement strand
ACCTCGCGCTCGCGTACATCGAAGGAGACTTCGGAGAGCGCCCTCACCCCCCCGAAAGTGAGCGAGACCCCCTCGACCGCGAGGATCGGCGCGCCGATGCGCGCCCCGTGGGCTTCCGTCTCGGACATCGCTTCAGGCCGCCTTGCGGGCCGCCGAGGGCGCAAAGGTCCGCGCGTCGCGGATCGCGAGGTCGGCGGATATCTGGGCGGTGCGCCCGTCTTCGTAGCGCACCTGGGCTTCGACGTGCACCGAGTCCTTTCCGCCATAGAGCGCGTCGACCAACGCTGCGTACTTCTCCGCGATGTGGCCGCGGCGCACCTTGCGGGTGCGGGTGAGCTCGCCGTCGTCCGCGTCGAGCTCCTTGTGAAGCAGGAGAAAGCGGTGAATCTGGCTGCCGGCGAGCTCGGGGTCCGAGGCGAGGTCGGCGTTCACCTGCTCGACGCATTCGGCGATCAGGTCGCGGACTTCCGGCCGCGAAGCGAGGTCGACGTAGCCCGTGTAAGCGAGCTTGCGCCGCTCGGCCCAGTTGCCGACCGCCTCCATGTCGATGTTGATGAATGCGCACACCCGGTCGCGCCCGTGGCCGAAGGCCACTGCTTCCTTTACATAAGGAAAGAACTTGAGCTTGTTCTCCAGGTACTTCGGCGCGAAGAGCGTGCCGTCGTTGAGCTTGCCGACGTCCTTCACGCGATCGATGATCTTGAGCTGGCCGTCGGCATCGAAGTAGCCGGCGTCACCGGTATGGAACCAGCCTTCGCGGTCCTTCGCCTCGGCGGTCGCCTGCGGGTTCTTGTAGTACTCCTTGAACAGGCCCGGCGAGCGGATCAGCAGCTCCCGCTGCGGCGTGAACTTCAGCTCCACCCCGCGCACCGCGGGGCCGACCGTGTCCGGCTTCACCATGCCGTTCGGCTGCACGCAGACGAACACCGACGTCTCGGTCGAGCCGTAGAGCTGCTTCAGATTGATGCCGATCGAACGGTAGAACTTGAACAGGTCGGGGCCGATCGCCTCGCCCGCGGTGTAGGCCACGCGCACGCGGCTCATGCCGAGCACGTTGCGCAGCGGCCCGTAGACGAAGATGTCTCCGAGCGCATAGCGCAGGCGGTCCATGAACCCCACCTTCTTGCCGTCCAGGATCGCCCCGCCGACGCGCCGCGCGACCTCCATGTAATGGCGGTACATCGCGCGCTTGATCAGTCCCGCGTCCTCCATGCGGATCGACACCTGCGTGAGCAGCGCCTCGAGGACCCTCGGCGGCGCGAAGTAGTAAGTGGGGCCGATCTCGCGCATGTCGGTCATCAGGGTTTCGGCCGACTCCGGGCAGCAGATGCAGTAGCCGACGACCAAGGGTTGCGCGTAGGAGAAGATGTTCTGGCCGATCCAGGCCGGAGGCAGGTAGGCGATCACCGCGTCGCGGTCGGTCAGGCCCTCCATCTCGGCGGCCGCGCGCGCGCGGTCGATCAGCGCATGGTGCGTGAGCACCACGCCCTTGGGTGTCGCGGTCGTGCCCGAGGTGAAGAACATCGCCGCCGCGTCGTCGCCCGTGCCCTTGGCGATCTCGCGCTCGATGAAGTCCGGGTCGCGCCGCCGGGCCTCGACCCCGATCTCGCGCAGCCGGTCGTAGCTCGCCAGCTGCGGCTGCGCGTAATGGCGCAACCCGCGCGGATCGTCGTAGTAGATGTGCTTGAGCGTCGGGCATTGCGGCAGGATCTCGAGCAGCTTGTCGACCTGCTCCTGGTCCTCCGCCAGCGCGTGCCCGATCTCCGCGTTCTGGATCGGAAATGCCATTTCGGCCGCGACCGCATCCTGATACATGGGCACCGGCACCGCTCCCAGGCACTGCGCGGCGCACATGGCGGCATAGATGCGCGGCCGGTTGTCGCCGACCAGGGCCATGTGGTCGCCGCGCTTGAGCCCCTCCTCGGCGAACGCGTAGGCGAGGATCCGGACCTCTTCGGCGAACTGGCTCCAGCTCCAGGTCTGCCAGATGCCCAGGTCCTTCTCGCGAATCGCCGGCCGCTCCCCGCGCACTGCCGCGTGGTGCAGCAACAGCTTGGGAAACGTGTCCAGCGCCCCGATGTCGCTCGCCATCGAGCTCCCTCCTCCAAATTCGCAACGCCGCTGCCGGCCCTCCCCGGCCCGCGGGCGCGTCCAATCTTTGCACAAGTATGACACGCCCGGCGGAAGCGCAGTCTAGCGGCGGGGGGTGCCGCAGGTTGTCTTTCCGGCGACAATTGCGCCGATGTCGACCCTGGACCAGTTCCTCGCCGATTCCGTCTGGCCGCAGGCGCTCGAGCCGCAGGCGCTGGCGCGGGCGCAGGACGAGACGCTGGAGCGCAAGGTCGCGGCGGGGGGTTACGTCTGCCGCAAGGGCGAGCCGGTCGAGCACTGGATCGGCGTCATCGAGGGCCTGGTGAAGATCTCCAGCGTCTCCCCCGAGGGCAAGGCGGTGACCTTCACCGGCGTGCGCGCCGGCGGCTGGTTCGGCGAGGGCTCGCTGCTGCGCCCCGACCCGTGGCGCTACGACGCCGTCGCGCTGCGCGACAGCCGGGTCGCGCTCGTGCCGCGCGCCACCTTCGAGTGGATGCTGGACAGCTCGATCGGCTTCAACCGCTTCCTGCTGGAGCAGCTCAACGAGCGGCTGGCGCAGTTCATCGCCATGGTCGAATACGACCGGCTGCTCGGACCGGATGCGCGCGTGGCGCGCTGTCTCGCGGCGCTCTTCAATCCGCGCCTGTATCCGGGCTCGAGCCGCGAGCTGATGATCTCGCAGGAGGAGCTTGGTTACCTTTCGGGCGTTTCGCGCCAGCGCGTCAACCAGGCGCTGCAGCGGCTGGGCGAGTGCCGGCTGCTGCAGGTCGACTACGGAAAGGTGACGGTGCTCGAGCTCGACGGCCTCAAGAGCTTCGAGGGCTAGCCTTCGCCCGCGCGGCACGACGCTCTGGTGGAGCGGACGCCGCTTCGGTTACGATTGGGATTCCGCCGCGCCGCATGCCTCGCCCACGGCCTCAGTTTCCGCTACCAGGAGAGAACCATGAGCATCCGCCCCTCCCGCTTTGTCACCGCCGCGCTCGCTTTGTGCGCCGCGACCCTCGCGCTGCCCGCGCAGGCGGTCGACATCCCGTGCCGCGTCGCCAAGCTGATCGTGCCCTGGAAGGCCGGCGGCGACACCGACATTATCTTCCGGCTGTTCGTGGATACCGCGAACAAGGCGGGGGCCAAGCCCAAGCTGCAGGTGGTGAACGTGGGCGGCGAGGGAGGCAACAAAGGCGCCAAGCAAGTGCACGCCGCCGAACCCGACGGCTGCACGCTGCTCGCGATCCACGACAGCGCCATCATCAGCTACCTGGCGCACCGCGTGAAATTCACCTGGAACGCGTTTGAGCCTGTCGCCTCGCTCACCTATACGCCCTCGGTGATCGGCGCCAACCCCGCGGTTCCCTACGACGACGTGAAAGGCATGGTGGCGTACGCCAAGGCGCACCCGGGGCAGGTGACTGCGGCCGTGACGCTCGGATCGACCAGCCAGTTCATTTTTCTGCTGGTCGAGGACGCCGCCAATATCAAGCTCAAGTACGTCCCCTACGAGGGCACGCGCGAGAGGCTCACCGCGATGCTGGCCAAGAACGTCGACCTGGGTGAGATGAACATCCTGACTGCCAAGCAATACATCGAACGGGGCTCGCTTAAGGCGCTCGGCATCGCGACGGACAAGCGCAGCGACCTCATTCCGCAGATTCCGACCCTCAAGGAACAGGGGATCGACGTGGTCTACGGCCTCACGCGCGGGATCGTCCTGCCGAAAGGCACCCCGCGGGCTGTCGTCAGGCACTACGAACAGATCGCCGCCAAGGTTGCGCACAACCCCGAATTCCAAAAGGCGATGCACGACAAGGGTACGCTGGTCGAGTACCGCGATGCCGCGCAGTATCGCGCCTTCGACGAGAAGTCCTTCAAGCAATACGAGAAGCTGGCGAAAAAGGTTGGCATGTAATCCAGCCGCGGCGCGCGCTCTTCACCGGGTGCGCGCCGCGCGCGCGACGCGGCTGTCTTCCTCGGCGGTATGAAGCACTTCCACAGCGACACTGCGATCGCCATCGCCCTGCTGCTGCTCGGCGCGGTGATGTTTTGGGACAGCTTCGGCTTCCGCACGCCACCGTTCGAGACGGTATCGCCGCGCGCCTGGCCGCGCTTCGTGCTGGTGCTGCTGCTCGGACTGTGCGTCCTTTACCTGGTGCAATCCCTGCGCGCGCCGCAGGTGCCGGATGCCGAGCGCGGCCTGCGTACATGGCTGAGCACCAACCGCAACGCGCTGTGGTGCTACGCCTTGTTTCTCGCCTTCCTGCTCGCCCTTCCTTACCTGGGGATGCTGGTCGCGGGGATCGTCTTCGTTTATGGCGTACAGGCCGCGATCGGCAAGCGCGATCTGCGCTCCCACGTCCGGCATCTGTTGATTGCGTTGATCTCGGTGGGATTGATGTGGGCGCTGTTCGACTTCGCGCTGGACGTCATCCTGCCGACCGGCAGCCTGTTTGCCGGGGTGATCTGATCGAGGAACGGCGATCGTGTGGCATCACCTGAGCATGGCGTTCGGCGACGTCTTCACCGTCGCCACCCTGGCGTTGATGGCGCTGGGAACGGCAGCCGGCCTGATCGCCGGTGCGATTCCGGGCTTCACGATCACCATGGCGATCGTGCTCACCCTGCCGTTCACCTTCGGCATGACGCCGATCCACGGCCTGGCGACGATGCTGGGGGTATTCGTGGGCGGCCTGTCCGGCGGCCTGATGTCAGGCGTCCTGATAGGCATCCCGGGCACGCCCTCGTCGATCGCGACCACCTTCGACGGGTTTCCCATGGCGCGCGCGGGGCGCCCGGGCCTTGCGCTCGGCCTCGGCGTCTGGTCCTCGTTCTTTGGCGGCCTGTTCAGCGCCGTCGTGCTGGCCTTGCTGGCGCCGGCGGTGGCGCGCCTCGGTCTCGAATTCGGCCCCTGGGGCTACTTTTCCCTCGTCGTCTTCGCGCTCACCATCGCGGCGAGCCTGGCCGGCGAGAACCTTACCAAGGGCCTGATCGCGGGCGTGGGGGGGATGTTGCTCGCCACGATCGGTGAGGACCCGATCAACGGGGTGGCCCGCTTCACATTCGGGATCGACGTACTCGAACAGGGGTTCGCTTTCCTGCCCGTGCTGGTCGGCCTGTTTGCGTTCAGTCAGATCATGTCCGACCTGCGCGACCCCGAGGCCGCAACCAAGGTGATGCTCAAGTCCGACGCCAAGGCGGTCAGGGTCGAGCACCGCGCCGCAATCAAGGCGATATTCCAGCACTGGGTCGTGTGGCTGCGCTCCTCGGTCATCGGCACCTTCGTCGGCGTGCTGCCGGCGGCGGGCGGCTCGATCTCGAATATCCTGGCCTGGGATCAGTCGAAGAAGGCGTCGCGTCATCCGGAAAAATTCGGGACCGGCATCCCCGAGGGCGTCATCGCGTCGGAATCGGCCAACAACGCGACCGCGGGCGGAGCGCTCGTCACCATGATGGCGCTCGGCATCCCCGGAGACGCCGTCACCGCGGTGATGCTGGGTGCGCTGCTGATCCACAACATTGCACCCAGCCCGTCGTTCATCAGCAGCCAGCCGCAGCTCGCGTACGGCATCATCGTCGCGTTCTTCATCGCCCACTTCGTCATGGTCGCGGAGCAGGCCATATGCCTGCGCCTGTTCCTGCTCATCACGCGGGTGCGACTGTACGTGCTGGGCGCGGTGATTCTCGCCTACAGCGCCATAGGCGTGTTCGCGCTCAACAACAGCGTGTTCGACATCTGGACCCTGTTCCTGTTCGGCCTGCTCGGGTACGGCATGTCGCGCCTGGGCTTTCCCCTTACTCCCATGATCCTCGGCGTAGTGCTGGGCCCGATCGCGGAAGTCAACTTCTCGCGCGCGCTCGCGACCAGCAGCAACCTCGCGCTGTTCGTGACCCGCCCGTGGTCGTTGTTCTTCATCGTGCTGGCCGCATTCTCGCTCGCCTATCCGTGGTACCAGCGCGGCCAAAGCACTCGGCGCTGGACCCGTTTCTACATGCCGCTGTTGCTGGTCTGCGTCGCACCGTCCCTGATGATGATGGGGGGCTATTTGCGCCCCGGTGTCGGCGGCGCGCTGTTCTTGCTCGGCTGCGCGCTACTGTTGCGGCGCGTGCGCGCTGGAGCCTGAACGCCGGTCAGCTGCGGCGATAAGTGACCGCGCTCGATCTTTGGTGGCGGAAAGCGTTCGAAAGCTAGCGAGTCGCTACTCGAGCACGACCCTCGGAAAGTAGAACGAAACCACCCAGTTCGGCACGTCGACGATCGAGCTGATGCGCAGATCCGCGCACACGCTGCAAAGCATGTAGGCATCGATCGGCGAGTAGCCGTAGCGCCGGCTCAGAAGCTCGACCATTTCGGACACCGCGGTGCGGGCGCCCGTCATGAGATCGGGGCCGATTCCGGTCGTCACCTCGTAGCCCTTGGCATCGAAATGCCTGCTTACAGGGCCGGGCGTGACGTAACGCGGCATGCGCAGATTGGCGCCTTTCACGAGATCGAACTCGAGCGCCACGTCGATCGAGGTCTCGATCGCCGTGCCGCACACCTCGCCGTCGCCTTGAGCCGCATGCGTGTCGCCGACGGAGAAGAGCGCCCCGTCGACCTCCACCGGCAAATAGAGCTCGACCCCTTCGGCAATATCCCGCACGTCCATGTTGCCGCCGACATTGCGCGGAGGAATGATGCTGTGCAAACCGGGCTCGGCCGGCGCAACGCCGATCGTTCCGCACATCGGCTTCAGCGGCACGCGACCGCCGGGGCCGTACATCGCGGGCGCGAGACCCGGGTCGTAGTTCCAGTGATGCAGCTTCGCCTTCGGAAACTGATCCGTGAGCAGGCCGAAGCCCGGGATGTTGCCGGTCCATCCCCAGCCGGACGGACGGAACGACAGCACCTTGATCTTCAGCGCGTCGCCCGG
>CAZLUX010000132.1:0-1092 GCA_964562815.1 uncultured Enterobacteriaceae bacterium | reverse complement strand
GCGACCTCGGCCGGGGTCCCGAATTTCCCGGTCGGGTTGACCTTGAGCGTCGAGGCGAAAAGATCAGGCACGTTCTTCTCGATCGTCTGCCAGATGCCGCCGTCGAAATAGGTGTTGCCCGGCGAAACGCAGTTGACGCGGATTCCCTTACCCACGAGCTGCCGGCTCAGTCCCTTTGCGTAGTGGATCAGCGCGGCCTTGAACGCGCCGTATGATCCCGCGGCGAAATCCACCTCGAAGCCGGAAACGCTGGAGATCAATGCGATCGAGCCGCACTCCGATTTTTCGAGGAATGGCACTGCCGCCGCCACGGCATTGACGGTGTGCATCATGTCGATCCGAAACGACTTCTCCCAGGTTTCGGCCGTATCGCCGACAGCCAGTGCGCTGACGTTGCAGACCAGCGCGTCGATGCCCCCCAGCTCCCCGGCGCTCGCCGATATCCAGTCGGCCAATGCGGCGCCGTCGGCGACGTCCAGCGCGCGCCCGTAGGCCCTGACGCCCTTGGCCTTCAGCGACGCGACCGCGGCGGCAACCTCGTCTGCGTTGCGCGCGCAGATCGAGACGTTGGCTCCCTCGGCGGCAAATGCTTCTGCGATGGCCCGGCCGATTCCCTTGCTTCCGCCCGTGACGATTGCGGACTTCCCTTTGAGTCTGAGATCCATGTCAGCTTCCCTGTCGATGAAGGAACGGAAATCTCGAGCCGAGTATCTCCGCCGACGATGGCCATGACAAGTCCTTCAATCGGCAGGCGCGAGCCGGCGCGCGCGCTTACATGCTGCGCCGATACTGGCCGCCGACCTCGAACAGGGCGTGGGTGATCTGCCCCAGCGAGCACACGCGTACCGCCTCGACCAGGACCTCGAACACGTTCTCGTCGCGGATCACCGCCTGGCGCAGCCGCTCGAGCATCGCCGGCGCCTCCTTGGCGTGCTTCTTGTGGAAATCGCGCAGGCGCTTCAGCTGCGAGCGCTTTTCCTCTTCGGTGGAGCGGATCAACTCGAGCTTGGCCGGGACCGCGTCGCCGTGGGGGTTGCGGAAGGTGTTGACGCCGACGATCGGGTAGGAGCCGTCGTGCTTCTTGTGCTCGTA
>CAZLUX010000131.1:2874-8212 GCA_964562815.1 uncultured Enterobacteriaceae bacterium | reverse complement strand
GCCGTGCCTCGCCCTGGCGCGCGTTCTCGGCGCCGCGCAGCTCGACGCGGCGGATCTTGCCCGAGATGGTCTTGGGCAGCTCGGCGAACTCGATGCGGCGGATGCGCTTGAACGCCGCCAGGCGCTCGCGCGTGAAGCGGAAGATCGACAGCGCGGTCTCGCGCGAGGGCGCAAAGCCCGGCTTGAGCACCAGGTAGGCCTTGGGCACGGACAGCCGCAATGCGTGCGGGCTCGGCACCACCGCCGCCTCGGCGACCGCCTCGTGCTCGATCAGCGCGCTCTCCAGCTCGAAGGGGCTGATGCGGTAGTCGGCGCTCTTGAACACGTCGTCGGCGCGGCCGACGTACCAGAAGTAGCCGTCGCCGTCGCGCGAGGCGACGTCCGAGGTGCGGTACCAGGCGCCGCCGAGCAGCTCGCGGGTGCGCTCCGGGTTGTCGAGGTAGCCGGTCATCAGCCCGACCGGGCGCGGATCGAGCTTGATCGCGACCTCGCCTTCGTCGGCGGGCTTGTCGTCGACGACGTCGAGCAGCTCGATGCGAAAGCCCGGCAGCGGCCGGCCCATCGAGCCGACCTTCACCGCCTGCCCCGGCGGGTTGCCGAGCTGCGCCGTGGTCTCGGTCTGGCCGTAGCCGTCGCGCACCGTGATGTTCCACGCCGCCTGCACGCGCTCGATCACCTCCGGGTTGAGCGGCTCGCCGGCGCTCGCGAGCTCCCTCAGCTTGACCTTGTAGGACTTGAGGTCCTCCAGGATCAGCATGCGCCACACCGTGGGCGGCGCGCACAGCGTCGTGACGCCGTAGCGCACCAGCGCCTCGAGCGTCTTCTTCGCGTCGAAGCGCGAAAGGTTATAGAGGAAGATCGTCGCGCCCGCGTTCCAGGGCGCGAAGAAGCAGCTCCAGGCGTGCTTGGCCCAACCCGGCGAGCTGATGTTGAAGTGCACGTCGCCCTCGCGCAGGCCGAGCCAGTACATGGTCGAGAGGTGCCCGACCGGGTAGCTCTGGTGCGTGTGCTGGACCATCTTCGGCTTGGCCGTCGTGCCCGAGGTGAAGTAGAGCAGGAAGGGGTCGTCGGCGCGCGTTGCGCCTGCGGGGGCGAAGTCCGCCGCCGCGGCGTCGGCCTTCGCGTACGGCGTCCAGCCCGGCGCCTCGCCGCCTACCAGGATGCGCGAGTAGCTCCCCGGGACGACGGCGAACTTGCCGCTCGCGGCGACGTCGGCGACCACGTGGCGGATCGCGCCGCGCTCGATGCGGTCGGCGAGGTCGGCCTGGGTGAGCTGGGTGGTCGCCGGGCTCACCACCGCGCCGAGCTTCATCGCCGCGAGCGTGATCTCCCACAGCGGCACCACGTTCGGCAGCATCACCAGCATGCAGTCGCCGCGCCTGACGCCGGCCTCGCGCAGGAAGTTCGCGACGCGGTTCGAGCGCGCGCTGATCTCGGCGAAGCTCACCTTCGCCTCCGAGCCGTCCTCGTTCACCACCCACAGCGCGGTGCGCGAGTTGCCGCGCGCCATGACGTCGAAATAATCGAGCGCCCAGTTGAACTCGGTGAGCCGGGGCCAGCGGAAGTCCGCGTAGGCCGCGGCGTAGTCCTCGCGCTTGGCGATCAGGAAATCGCGGGCTTGCAGGAAGCTTTCAGTTGCGTTCATCCTGTCGTTCTCCGGTAGATTCGGTCGGCAAGCGCCGATCATATGCGCCGTAGCGGAAAATTAGAAACTGGAAAACCATGACCATCGAGCACTTCGACGTGCTGATCGTCGGCGCGGGCCTGTCGGGCATCGGCGCGGGCTACCACCTGCAGACGCGCTCTCCCGGCAGGACCTACGCCATCCTCGAGGGCCGCGACGCCATCGGCGGCACCTGGGACCTGTTCCGCTACCCCGGCATCCGATCCGATTCCGACATGTACACGCTGGGCTATGCGTTCCGGCCGTGGGAGGAGTCCAAGGCGATCGCGGACGGTCCGTCGATTCTCAGGTACGTGCGCGACACCGCGCGCGAGTACGGCATCGACCGCCGCATCCGCTTCGGCCACCAGGTCAAGCGCGCTTCGTGGTCGTCGCAGGACGCATGCTGGAGCGTCGAGGCCGAGCGCGGCAGCGCGCAGCAGCCGGTGCGCTTCACGTGCAGCTTTCTGTTCGTCTGCGGCGGCTATTACAAGTATTCAGAGGGCTACACGCCCGACTTTCCCGGCGTGGAGCGCTTCGCCGGCCGCGTCGTGCACCCGCAGAAGTGGACCGACGACATCGACTACGCCGGCAAGCGCGTGATCGTGATCGGCAGCGGCGCCACCGCGGTCACCCTGGTGCCCGAGCTGGCCAAGCAGGCCGCGCACGTCACCATGCTGCAGCGCTCGCCCACCTGGGTGGTGGCGCGTCCCGCGGAAGACGCCGCCGCCAACCGCCTGCGCCGCTGGCTGCCGTCGATGCTCGCCTACCGCATCAACCGCTGGAAGCGCGTGCTGCTGCAGCAGTATTTCTTCAACCTTTGCCGGCGCGATCCCGCGCGCGCGCGCCGGCTGATCCTGGGCGGCGTGCGCGCCCATCTCGGGCCGGACTACGACGTCGCGCGGCACTTCACGCCGCGCTACAACCCCTGGGAGCAGCGCCTGTGCCTGGTGCCCGACGCGGACCTGTTCCTCGCCATCCGGCGCGGGAAGGTGTCGGTGGTCACCGACCGCATCGAGACCTTTACCGAAAAAGGCATCAGGCTCGCCTCGGGCACGGAGCTCGAGGCCGACCTGATCGTCACCGCCACGGGCTTGAACCTGGAAGTGCTCGCCGGCATCCAGCTCGCCGTCGACGGCGAGCGCGTCGATCCGGCGCAGACCTTCAACTACAAGGGCCTGATGTACAGCGGGGTGCCCAACCTCGCCTCCTCGTTCGGCTACACCAACGCCTCCTGGACGCTGAAGTGCGACCTCACCTGCGAGTACGTCTGCCGCCTGCTCAATTACATGGCCAAGCACGGCTACCGGCAGTGCACGCCGCGCAACGCCGACCCCGGGCTCGCGGGGGAGCCGTGGGTCGATTTCTCGTCCGGCTACATCCGGCGCTCGCTGCACCTGTTCCCCAAGCAGGGCTCGAAGCCGCCCTGGAGGCTGCATCAGAACTACGCGCGGGACATCATGACGCTGCGCTTCGGCCGTATCGACGACGGCGTGCTGGAGTTTTCCGACCCGCGCACCGAGCCGGCGGCGATGCGGGCCTGAGCGATGACGCCCCGCGGCTACGACTTCGGCGCCGTGCACGCGGCCATGCGGCGCTACGTGGACGCGAACCTTCTCGCGGGGGTTTCCTGGGCGGTACTGGCCGGGCGCGAGCTGGCGGACCTGCAATGCATCGGCTGGGCCGACAAGGAGCGCGGCGTCGAGCTGCGCCGCGACCACCTGTTTAGGGTGTTCTCCAACACCAAGCTGGTCACCTCCTGCGCCGCGCTGCTGCTCTTCGAGCAGGGGCGCTTCGCGCTGGACGATCCGATCGAGCGCTACATCCCGCAGCTCGCGAATCGCCGCGTGCTCAGGCCCGGGGCGACGTCGCTCGAGGACGTCGAGCCGGCACGCAGCCCGATCACCATCCGCCACCTGCTGAGCCACAGCTCGGGCCTGAGCTACGGCCTGCTCGATCCGGGATCGACGATCTTCAAGGCCTACAAGGAGCGCAAGGTGCTCGATCCCGCCGCGTCGCTGTCGGGCATGATCGACGCGCTCGCCGACCTGCCGCTCGTGTTCCATCCGGGCACCGGATGGGAATACTCGATCGCCACCGACGTCATCTCGCGGCTGGTCGAGATTCTGAGCGGCGAGCGTTTCGACGCCTTCATCCAGTCTCGCATCCTCGATCCGCTCGGCATGGCGGATACCGGGTTCGTGGTCCCTGAAGAGAAGCGGTCGCGCTTCGCCGCCTATTACGCCGGCGCGGACCTGGCCGATCCCATGAAACCCGGGCTGACCCGCATCGACGATGCGCCGTATCCTCAGGCCTACTTGCGCGCGGTACCCAGATTGTCCGGCGGAGGCGGGCTGGTTTCGAGCCTGCCGGACACGATGGCGCTGCTGCGCAGCCTGCGTCCCGGCGGCCCGACGCTGCTCAAGCCCGGGACGATCGCCCTCATGATGACCAATCAGCTCCCGGAAGGCGTGTGGATCCGCTTTCCGCGCGTCGGCGAGTTGAAGGGCAAGGCCTACGGGCTCGCCGGCGCGCTGACGCTCGCTCCGTCCCCGGTCGAATCGGAAGAGTCCACCGGTGAACTGTCATGGGGCGGCATCGCGGGCACGCACTGGTGGATCTCGCCCAAGACGAACCTAGCGGGCGTGGTCATGGTGCAGCGGGAGTGGTCGTTTGGGCACCCGTTCATATTCGAGTTCAAACGTCTCGTCTACGAGGCGGCAGGGAGGGCGCGCAAATGAACGAGTTCGCAGGCAAAGTGGCTGTGGTGACGGGCGCGGCGAGCGGCATCGGGCTCGCGCTGGCGACGCGCTTCGCGCAAGCCGGCATGAAGGTCGTGCTCGCCGACATCGAGAGCGCGCCGCTCGAGGCGGCGCGGGCGGCGATCGAGGCGAAGGGCGGCGAGGCCATGGCGCTGCGCACCGACGTGATGCAGGAAGAGGACGTCGAGCGCCTCGCCGACGCGGCGTTCGACGCCTGGGGCAACGTCCACGTCCTGTGCAACAACGCGGGCGTGAGCGGCGGCGCGGGTGCCGACGGCGTCTGGAACGTGCCCATGGCGGACTGGGACTGGGTGCTCGGGGTGAACTTCCGCGGCGTCGTGCACGGCATCCGCCATTTCGTGCCGCGCATGCTGGGGAAGGGCGAACCGGGACACGTCGTCAACACCGCCTCGGCCGCCGGCCTGGTGACGGGCGTGACGGGCGCTGCCTACACGGTTTCCAAGCACGGCGTCGTGGCGCTGAGCGAGCTGCTCTACAAGGACCTGAAAGCGCGCAACGCGAAGCTCTCGGCCTCGGTGCTGTGCCCGGGCTGGGTCGACACGAAGATCATCGATTCGGAGCGCAACCGCCCCGAGGCGCTGACGCCCAAGGCGGCCGACGCGCCGCAGATCTCGCCGCAGATGCAGATGTGGCGCGAGGCGGTGCGCGGCTTCCTCAGGGAAGGTTTCCGTCCGGAAGCGATCGCCGGCCTCGTGTTCGAGGCCGTGAAGAGCGATATCTTCTACATCGTTCCGGTGCAGCCGAACATCGACGAAGCGGTGGCGCTGCGGTTGGAGGACATCCGCTTGCGCCGCAACCCGACCATCACGTAGACACTATTGTTGGTCCTGCTTGTGCACGCGAAAGCGGTTCGGGTAGAGATGCGCGGTCAGCGCAAGCATGCCGTCAGCGA
>CAZLUX010000131.1:0-2774 GCA_964562815.1 uncultured Enterobacteriaceae bacterium | reverse complement strand
GCCTTGTGGTCGCGCATGAAGGCGGCGCAGGACTTCGCGCCCACCGTCTCGAACGATCCGCCCGTATCGCGCGCCCAGGCGCCGGTGGCCATGCAAAGCAGCGCCGCCGCCACGATCAGCCGTTTCATGTCGTTCCCTCCCGAAGCCTCAGCTCCGCTTAAGATAACCCCGTTAGAGTCTGGTCGCTCATTCCAGAACGAAGGAAATCCCTTGAATCGCTTGCAACGCATTGCCGGCGCGCTGATGCTCTGCCTGCCGCTCGCCGCCGCCGCCGCGCCGCGGGAGAAGGTGCTGCGCGCCACCCTCGACAACGGCCTGCGGGTGGTGATCGTGCGCAACACGCTCGCGCCGGTGGTCACCACCGAGATCAATTACCGGGTCGGCTCGAACGAGGCGCCGGAGGGCTTTCCCGGCATGGCGCACGCGCAGGAGCACATGATGTTCCGCGGCAGCCCCGGCCTGTCGCAGGCGCAGCTCGCCGAGATCAGCGCCGGCATGGGCGGGGACTTCGACGCCGACACGCAACAGACGGTGACGCAGTACTTCTTCACCGTTCCGGCGCAGGACCTGGAGGTCGCGCTGCACGTCGGGGCGATCCGCATGCGCGGCGTGCTCGACGACCAGGCCGCGTGGGAGCGCGAGCGCCCCGCGATCGAGCAGGAGGTGGCGCAGGACCTGTCCAACCCGCAGTACCTGATGTACACCGACCTGCTCAAGGCGGCGTTCAAGGGCACGCCCTACGCGCACGACGCGCTCGGCACGCGCGAGTCGTTCCAGCGCACCACCGGCGCGATGCTCAAGCAGTTCCACGATGCCTGGTACGCGCCGAACAACGCGCTCCTGGTGGTGGTCGGCGACGTCGATCCCGGCAAGACGCTGGCGAGCGTCGAGCGGCTCTTCGGCAGGATCCCGCGCAAGGCCCTGCCGCCGCGCCCCGCGGTGCACTTCGGGCCGGTCGCCGCGCAGACCCTGCGCCGCAAGACCGACCTGCCCTACGGGATGGCGGTGATCGCGTTCCGCATGCCGGGCTACCGCGCGCCCGACTTCGCCGCCGCCGAGGTGCTCGCCGACGCGCTCGCGAGCGCGCGCGGCAGGCTCTACGACCTGACCGTCGAGGGCAAGGCGCTGAAGACCGACTTCTCGCTCGAGCTGATGCCCCATGCGGGGCTGGGCTTCGCGACCGCGGCGTTCCCGCGCGGCGCCGACGGCGACAAGCTGCTCGCCGAGATGCGCAAGGTGCTCGCCGGCATCGCCGCGCACGGCGTTCCGGCCGATCTCGTCGCCGCGGCCCGCCGCGGCGAGCGCGCGCAGGCGGAGTTCGCCAAGAACTCGATTCCCGGCCTCGCGCAGGCCTGGTCGCAGGCGGTGGCGATCGAGGGGCGCAGCTCGCCGGAGGACGACGTGCGCGCGATCGAGCGGGTGACGCCCGCCGAGGTGAACCGCGCGGCGCGGCGCTACCTCGACCTCGGCCACGCGATCGAGATGGTGCTCACGCCGCAGGTCTCGGGCAAGCCCGTCTCCGGCCACCGCTTCGGCGGCAAGGAGTCCTTCGCGCCCGAAAAGGCGGCGCGCGTGCCGCTGCCCGAGTGGGCGCGCCGCGCCGTCGGGCGCGTCGAGGTGCCGCGCTGGACGCTGCGGCCGGTGAGCGAGCGGCTGCCGAACGGCATCCGCCTCATCGTGCAGCCGGAATCGATCAGCGACACGGTGAGCGTCTACGGCCACATCCGCGGCCGCGCCGCGCTCGACGTTCCGCGCGGCCAGGAGGGCGTCGACGACGTGCTCGGCGAGCTGTTCTCCTACGGCAGCACCACGCTCGGCCGCAGGCAGTTCCAGCGGGCGCTCGACGACATCGGCGCGAGCGAGTCCGCGGGCAGGGATTTCGCGCTGCAGGTGCTGGCGGGCGATTTCAAGCGCGGGGTCGAGCTGCTGGCGCAGAACGAGCTGCACCCCGCGCTGCCGCGCAAGGCCTTCCGCGTGGTGCGCGCCCAGGGCGCGGCGGCGGTCGCGGGCGAGCTGCAAAGCCCCGGCTTCCTCACCGGCCAGGCGCTGAAGAAGGCGCTCTTTCCCGGCGACGATCCCGAGCTGCGGCACGCCACGCCGCAGAGCGTCAAGGCGCTCTCGCTCGGCGACGTGCGCGCCTACTACCGGCGCGTCTTCAGGCCCGACCTGACGACCATCGTCGTCATCGGCAAGGTGACGCCGCAGCGCGCGCGCGAGGTGATCGAAAAATATTTCGGCGACTGGAAGGCCGCGGGGCCGAAGCCGCCGCTCGAGCTGCCGCGGGTGCCGCCGAGCCGCGCCTCCTCGGCGGTGGTGCCCGACGACAGCCGGGTGCAGGACGGGGTGATCCTCGCCGAGACGCTGGGGCTGGACCGCTACGACCCGGACTACTACGCGCTCGAGCTCGGCAACCGCGTGCTCGACGGCGGCTTCTACGCCAGCCGGCTCTACCACGACCTGCGCAAGACCACCGGCCTGGTCTACTACGTCGGCTCGGGCTTCGAGGTCGGCCGCACGCGGGCGATCTACATGGCGCGCTACGGCTGCGACCCGGCCAACGTCTCCCGCGCGCGCGCGATCATCGAGCGCGACCTGCGCCAGATGCAGACCGAGCCGGTGGACGCCGACACGCTGCGGCGGGCGAAATCGCTCGCGCTCAACTCGATCCCGCTCTCTCAGGCGAGCGTCGACGCGGTCGCCGGCGGCCTGCTCCATCGCGCGAAGCTCGGCCTGCCGCTCGACGAGCCGCGGCGCGCGGCGAAGCGCTACGCGAG
>CAZLUX010000130.1:0-8319 GCA_964562815.1 uncultured Enterobacteriaceae bacterium | reverse complement strand
GTCGCCCCAGCGCGCCGGCAAGATGCGCGGTCGCCGTCGGCACGCTGATCACGAGATCGAGATTGGACACGACGGCGGCCGTTTGCTCGAGATCCGAGACCGCCTCGGGCCACCAGGCAATGCGCTCCTTGCCCGCAGCGTTGAACGCGGCAACCTCTTCTGCGCAATCGGCGTACTCCAGGGCGACGAAAGTGTCGGCGGCGCCCAGCAGCGGGCGCAACGACTCGAGCGGCAGCGAGCGCGCCGCCCGCAGCGTTCCGGGCAGGCCGCCAGTCCACGCCAGGCCGACCTTGCGCCGACCGCCGAATGCCGCGAGGCGCTCGGACCACTGGCGCCGCAGCGCCGGGTCGGGCCGCAGGTAGCCGTCATGATGCGGAAACGCCTCGAGCGACCGGCGCAGGAAGCGCGGGATGCTTCCCGCCGGGGTGTAGTAGTCGATGCGCGATTGCCGGTCCGCTTGCGGTGAGCGGTCAAGACTTCGCACCACGATCTCCGCCTGCGGGAAGGATCGCTCGAACAAGGAAGCAAGGCGCGTACTGGCCTCGAATACGCAGCGCTGCGCGGAACACAACACATCAGCGAAGCAAGACGCGAACATGATCTCGTCGCCGATGCCCTGCTCGGAAGTCACGAGCAGCGTGCGTCCTTGCAGCGGCTCGCCCAGCCAGCGCCGATAGGGCACCGCCCTCGAGTTCGCTGCGTCGGGCAGCCGCAAGCGCCACTCGTACTCGTCCCAGCCACGGTCGAAGCTGCCACTGCCCAGAAGAGCGAGCGCCAGCTCGCCGTGCAACGCCGGGTCCTCGGGTGCGTGCTTCAGCGCGGCCTCGAGCACCTCGACGGCATGCTGCACATCGCCCAATACGCAGAGCGTCGCCGCATAATCGGCCGCCGTGCGGGCGTCGTGCGACCCGAGACGAACGGCCTCGGCGAAGCTCTCGCGCGCGGCCATCAGGTCACCCAGCTCGCGCAGCGCGTAGCCGCGCATGCGGGCCGCCTGGGCGCTTTGCGGGCGCAGGCGCGTAGCCGTTCGAAAATGCTCGAGCGCTTCACCGAGCAGGGCCCGCGCCGTTTCGTCGGCCCGCCGTCGCCGCGAAAGGGCATGCAGCTCCGCCGCGCGCGCCTCGTCCATCAACAGCGTGCCGATCCGGCCGTGCGCGTCCGGATCGTCCGGATTCTGCAGCAGCGCGCTGCGCAGGGCGTCGATCGCGCGTGCGCGCTCGCTGTCAGCGCTCACCTGCTCCCCAGCAGCGGGTTCATCGAGCCGTCAACGCAAAAAAAAGAGCCTCCCGAAGGAGGCTCTTGGTCGACCCAAAACGCTGATCAGTCGGTACGGCAGGTCGAGGGACCGTACTTGGCCGGCGCCACCTCGCACGACCAGATCACGGTGTTGGCGGTCGCGTTCCAGCTCGGCGCCAGCGTCACGGTAATCCCCGAGGTTCCCATGACGTCGGCGCTCGCGCCGGTGATCGCGATCGAGCCGCTGACGCTGATCGAGGCGGAGCCGACCTTGCCCCCGGACATGATCGTGATGTTGCTGCCCGCGCCCGACAGGCCGTTCAGGTTCTGCGCCTGCTCGGTCACCGCCGTACGCGCCGCGCTCGCCGCCAGGATCAGTTCCGACACCTTCGCGCGGATGGTGTAGTCCTGATACGCCGGCAGAGCCACCGCAGCCAGAATGCCGATGATCGCGACCACGATCATCAGCTCGATCAGCGTAAAGCCTCGCTGTAGGCGTCTCTTCATTTTCCGTGCTCCTGTATGGAACGGGACCTCCCCGTCGACCTTGATAAAGCACCTTCCATGCCAGGAGCCTGCAACCTTCTGAACTCGCCGTCAGAACAACGAGTTCCGAGCCACGGGCCAGCCCGTTACGCAGAAGATGTGACAAATTCCACCCGTATTTGGCTTGGGATGACGGCCGCAAGCTGACACTATTGCTCCGCATCGTGACCATTTTTGTCGCTCACCTTACAGTCACCGCCGCCGTAAGGCAAAAACACGAATGCCTCCCGCAGGAGGCATTCGCTTGCAGACCGAGCTCGCTCAGTCGCTGCGACAGGTCGACGGACCGTACTTGGTCGGCGCCACCTCGCACGACCAGATCACGGTGTTGGCGGTCGCGTTCCAGCTCGGCGCCAGCGTCACGGTAATCCCCGAGGTTCCCATGACGTCGGCGCTCGCGCCGGTGATCGCGATCGAGCCGCTGACGCTGATCGAGGCGGAGCCGACCTTGCCCCCGGACATGATCGTGATGTTGCTGCCCGCGCCCGACAGGCCGTTCAGGTTCTGCGCCTGCTCGGTCACCGCCGTACGCGCCGCGCTCGCCGCCAGGATCAGCTCCGTCACCTTCGCGCGGATGGTGTAGTCCTGGTACGCAGGCAGAGCCACTGCGGCCAGAATGCCGATGATCGCAACCACGATCATCAACTCGATCAGCGTAAAACCTCGCTGTAGGCCTTTCTTCATGTCGCGTACCCCTGTGTGAAACGGGAAGCCCCGTCCTACTTGATAAAGCACCTTCCATGCCGGAAATGTGAAGTATTTTTAACTCGCCATCAGAACAACGAGTTGCGAATCACGCCAACCTAAGACGAAGAAAATGCGAGAAATTTCACACGTATTGTGCTCGGCGGGAGGGGCCCAAAGTGACGGTATTGCTCCACATCATGCCCATTTTTGGCGCCCACCTTACAGTCACCGCCGCCGTAAGGCAAAAACACGAACGCCTCCCGCAGGAGGCGCTCGCTTGCAGACCGAGTTCGCTCAATCGGTACGGCAGGTCGACGGACCGTACTTGGTCGGCGCCACTTCGCACGACCAGATGACGCTGTTGGCGGTCGCGTTCCAGCTCGGCGCCAGCGTCACGGTAATCCCCGAGGTTCCCATGACGTCGGCGCTCGCGCCGGTGATCGCGATCGAGCCGCTGACGCTGATCGAGGCGGAGCCGACCTTGCCCCCGGACATGATCGTGATGTTGCTGCCCGCGCCCGACAGGCCGTTCAGGTTCTGCGCCTGCTCGGTCACCGCCGTACGCGCCGCGCTCGCCGCCAGGATCAGTTCCGACACCTTCGCGCGGATGGTGTAGTCCTGATACGCCGGCAGAGCCACCGCAGCCAGAATGCCGATGATCGCGACCACGATCATCAGCTCGATCAGCGTAAAGCCTCGTTGCAGGCTCTTCTTCATGTCGCTCACTCCTGTGTGAAACGGGACTGCCCCGTCGACTACATGAGTGCAACAAGCATGCCAAATCCGCGCGACGTCAGCGTTGGCGTCAAGCTGACCACGGCTTCGCGCGCAAGAGTCTGCTTCGGATGAGGTTCATGTTCGCGCCAGCTTACTGTCGCGTGTCTGGCGCCACTCGCACGACCTTCACATCGCGTCACTCGTGACGCGAATGGTCACGCGCTCGCGCGGACAGCAAGCGCCCGGGCCACGGCGCTGAAAACATCGTCCCAGTCGTTGCTCGAGCGCTGCCTGAACAGGCGCACCGACGGATACCACGGCATGCTCTCGCCTTCGCGCCCGTAGCGCCACTCGGGGACAGCGGGAACCATCACCCAGACCGGGCGGCCGAGAGCCCCGTTGAGATGGATCACCGCCGTGCACACGCTGACGGTGAGGTCGAGCGCCGTGCACAACGCGGCGGTCTCGTCGTAATCGTCGATTGCCTCCTGCCAATGCTCAAGCTCGAGGCCTTCGCTGCGCGCCTGCTGGATCTCCTCGACGCACTTGCCGTATTGCAGGCTGACGAAGCGGCAGCCCGGGACTTGCAGGATCTGCGTCAGGTCGCGCAAAGCGATGCTGCGCAACGAGCGCCGCGTGCTGGTGGTGCCGCCGCGCCAGGAAATCCCGACCTTCAGTCCCGGACCGACCTTGGCGAGCTCGGTACGCCAGCGCTCGACCTTCTGCGGGTCCGCCGCAAGATAGCCGTGGTGCTTTGGAAAATCTTCCAGCTTACGGCGGAAGAAGCTCGGCAGGCTGCAGATCGAGACCTGGTAATCGACCTCGCCCACCTCCCTGAGCCAGGGCGGCTTGAGCTCGTGGCGGCTGCCGATCACCTGCACCTCTGGGAACGAGCGCTGCATCAGCGGCGCGAGCCGGTGCTCGCACTCGAGGATCACGCGACCCGCCTGCGCTGCCAGCTGCGGAAGGCAGGACGAGAACATGATCTGGTCGCCCAGGCCCTGCTCCGCGATCACCATGATCGTCTTGCCGGCCAGCGGCTCGCCTTGCCACGGAGCGAACGGAATCAGCCGCGGCCGCCAGATACCTTCGACCTGGAAGCGATATTCGTACTCGCTCCAGCCGCGCTCGAAGTCCTGGCGCGAAAGCAGGTTGTGCGCGCGGTTCCAGTGTGCCGAGAAGTTGTTCGGCTCGTGCATCAGAATCTCGTCGCAGATCTGCTCCGCCTTGTCGAACTGCCCCGTGTGCTCATAGGCGTTGCCGAGGTTGATCTTGGGCCACAGCATGTTGCGCGGCATCCTGCTGCTCAGGTCGGCGAACAGCCGCATCGCCCTGTCGTACTGCTCGGTCTTGACGTAGGCGAAGCCGAGATTGTTGTGACCGACGAGGCTTTCGGGGTCGAGTTCGATCGTCTTCTCCAGCATTTCGATCGCTTCGTCATAGCGCTCACGCGTGAGGTAGATCCAGCCGAGCTCGGTGTACGCCTGTCCCAGAGCCGGGTCCTTCTCGATCGCCTTGCGGAAGAAGCTCTCAGCACCGTCCAGGTCGCCCTGCAGGCGATGAATGTTGCCGAGCTCGAAGTAGGCCTGCGCATTCTCCGGGTCGTGATAGAGCGCGATGCCGAGCTCGTCCATGCTCTTGTCGAACTCGCGCCCGCGCCGCAGCAGCGCCGCGAGCTCGAGGTGCGTCTCGACGTGAGCGGGGTCGAGTTCCGCGGCATGGCGCAGCAGCTTCAGCGCCGACTCGGCGTGACCCGCCAGGCGTTCGATGCGCCCGGCAAGGTAGTAGGCGCGGTGCGCCTCAGGGTGCTGTTGCAGCACAGCCGCGACCTCGAGCTGCGCAGCCGCAGCCTCGCCGTCCGCAAGCAGCTGCTCGACGTGCGCGAGGCGTGCCTCAACGTCCACGGTGGTTTCGCTTCCGTCTAGCGCGCTCATCGGACCGCCCGCTGCGGCGGCTGCGCCGCCCCCGGCCCTTGCAGCTGCTGCTCGATTTGCGCCAGCACGCCGGCCCAGTCGCCCGGCCGCTGCTGGCGGAACAGGCGCGCCGAGGGGTACCACGGCATCCCCTCGCCCTCGGCCGGGTAGCGCCAGGCCGGGGCGCTCGGGGTGAGCACCCAGACCGGCCGTCCAAGCGCGCCGGCGAGGTGCGCCATAGTCGAACACACGGTAATCACTAGGTCGAGCCCCTCCGTCATGGCGGCGGTCTGATCGAGGTCGGCAAGCACCTCCGGCCAGGCGGCGATGGTCAGCCCGCGCGGCCCGCAAAAGGCCTCGATCTCATCGAGACCGGCGTCGTGCTGCAGGCTCACCCAGCGCGCGCCTGCGTGCCGCAGCAGGGACTCGAGGCCCTCCAGTCCCAGCGAGCGCTGCGCGCGGCCGGTCTTCGCCAGCCCCCCGCGCCACGCCAGACCGATCGTCGGGCCCGATCCCGCAAGCGCCGCGAGCCGCTCGCGCCAGGCGCCGGCTTGCGACGGGTCGGCGCGTAGATAGGCCTGCCGCGTCGGGAAGGCCTGCTCGCTGCGACGGAACGCTCGCGCGAGCGAACCGATGGGCAGGCAGCCGTCGATCGCATCGCGCCATTCCGGCGCATAGACTTCCTCGAGGTCGTCCAGCACCCGCACCTCGGGAAAGGAGCGGCGAAAAAGCCTGCTCAGGCGCGCGTCGCTTGCGAGCAGCACGCGTGCCCCGGCCGCCACCAAGTCCGGCAGGCAGGAAGCAAACATGATTTCATCGCCGAGGCCCTGCTCGCCGAACACGAGAAGCGTTCTGCCGTCTACGGAGTCGCCGCGCCAGGGCGGGAATGGCAACTTGCGCACCGGCGAGGCGTTGCTGAGCGCCCGCGCCTCGTAGTTGTCCCAGCCCTGGTCGAAGCGGCGTTGGGCGAGCTGCACGTGCGCGAGCGCGAGACGGGCGTCGGCATCGGAGGCATCGCAGGCGAGCGCGCGCTCGGCGGCCTCCTGGGCAGCCGCGAGCTCGCCGCGGCGGAACCGCAGGGCGCTGAGTGCGGTCCAGGCGTCGGCGTCGGACGGTCCGGCGGCGCAGGCCGACTCGAGTGTCGCCAGCGCCTCGTCCAGGCGTCCACGGTCCTGCTGCAGCACGCCGAGGTTGGTGAGGGCGCGGTGCCCTTTCGGATCGATCGCCAGGGCGGCGCGGAGCGCAGCGTCGGACTCGTCGAAGAGCTCCATGTCGCGGCATACCAGGCCGAGGTTGCATTGGGCCATGTAGTAGTCCGGTCTCAGGAAGATGGCGCGCAGGAAGTGGCGCCTCGCATTCGCCAGGTCGCCGCGCTTGCCGTGCATCAGCCCCAGGTTGTTCCACGCCTCCGGATGCTCGGGGTTGCGGTTGACCGCGTTGTCGAACGACTGCTCGGCCTGCTCCATGTTGCCGAGCGCGAGCTCGACCACGCCGAGCTCGTTCCAGACATCGGCGTTGTCCGGGTCGAGCGAGTTCGCGAAGCGGTAGAACACCCGCGCCCAGAAAGGATCGCCCCTGAGGTAGTGGCACACGCCCAGGTCCAGCCAGGCGACGACGTGGCGCGGATCGATGACCAGTGCGCGCCGGTACCAGACCATCGCCTCCTCGGTCCTGCCGCTGCGGCGCAGGAGCGCCGCCTTGAGCACCAGCGCCTCGACATTGTCGGGCGCCGCTTCGAGCAGCTCTTCGACCCCGGCCTCGGCATCCGCGAAGCGGCGCTCGCGGTACGCGCTGCGGGCGGTCTCGAGCTGGAGCGCCTGCGGATCCTGTGCGGGGGGCGACGTCGGCGCCTGGCGCCGGGGCCGGAAGACCTGCGAAAAGAGTCTGCCTAACATGCGGCGAGGCGGCGCGTTGAGTCGCGCGGCACGCGGTCGATCAAGCGGCCTGAGCGACGTTGCCGAGCTTGCGCTCGGCAACCTTCTTCTCTTCCCCCGCGCCGGTCTGATACTGCACCCAGGCCTCCCAGGTCACGCCGGGGAACCGCTTTGCAACGCGCTCGAAAATCGCCTCCCACCATTCCGGCGGCTTGATCGTGCAATGCGCGTTCTCCCCGCTCGGCAGGCGCTTGCGCGCCGGGTAGCAGGCGATTGTGGCGAACACAAATCGCGTGGCATAGGAGAACATCTCGCCTACCAACCACTCGATATCTTCTTCCGGGCAGTGCTCGAGGACGTCGGTCGAGATCACGCCGTCGAATTTCCTTTCGGGCAGCTTGCTGAACGGCGGGTAGGCAGGATCGTAGCAGGTCACCTCGTCGATGCCCCAGTAGTCGATGATGCTGTCCCACGTTCCCTCGCCCTTGATCGCCGTCGGCCGCGGCTCGTACTGCTGCCCCTTGCCGCTGCCGTAGTCGAGAACGCTCGCGGCCCCCACGCGCTCGATCAGCCGCTTGATCCGCCCTGCCTGCGGCGGCAAGCTGCGCCCGTCGAAAGTCTTGTGCGGCGGAACGCCGAGAAATTTCTCGCCGTTGGCGTGCATGTCGCGGTACATCTCCACGAGGGTGAGGTAGCGCGGGCTGGGGTTCTGGCGGGTATAATCCATGAGTAGACTATGCGCGCTTCGGCGGCACTGTCAAAGTGACATTTTCCACGTAAACAGATTCTGGCAGTTTCCGCGCGAGCGCGCCACCACAGCGGCATTCGCCCCGATGGTATGATTGCGCGGCAACATGACCAGTATATCTTCGGTGGCCGAAAGCGACGCATCCACGCCCCTGCCCGACGCGCGCATGGAGATCGAGCATGCCGGCTCGCGGATGCGTTTCTTCACTCCCAACAAGACGACGCGCTGGCGGGTCGAATCCCTGCTGACCAAGGAGCCGGACACGATCGAATGGATCGCCGGATTCGAGCGGGGCGACGTGCTGTTCGACGTGGGCGCCAACGTGGGCATGTACTCGATTCTCTCCGCGGCCACCCGCGGCGCCAAGGTCTACGCCTTCGAGCCCGAGGCGCAGAATTACGCGATCCTGAACACCAACATCCTGATCAATAGCCTGCACGAATTGGTCACCGCCTATTGCCTGGCGGTCGCCGACGACTTCCGCGTCGACTACCTGAATCTGAGTTACTTCGATCCCGGCGGATCGCTGCACAACTTCGGCGAAGCGCGCGATTACCAGGACCGGCCGCGGGAGGCGATGTTCCGACAGGGCAGCATC
>CAZLUX010000129.1:0-8327 GCA_964562815.1 uncultured Enterobacteriaceae bacterium | reverse complement strand
GGGTCCTTGATGTCGCAGGTCTTGCAGTGCACGCAGTTCTGGGCGTTGATCTGCAGGCGCGGGTTGGAGCCGTCGTCGTCGCGTACGATCTCGTACACGCCGGCCGGGCAGTAGCGCTGCTCGGGCGCGTCGTACAGCTCGAGATTCACCTTCACCGGCACCGACGCATCCTTGAGCGTGAGGTGGATCGGCTGGTCCTCGCCGTGGTTGGTGTTGGAGAACGAGACCGACGTGAGCCGGTCGAACGTCAGCACGCCGTCTGGCTTCGGATACGCGATCGGCTCCGCCTCGGTCTTCTTCTTCAGCGTCTCGTTGTCGGCATGCTTGTGGTGCAGCGTCCACGGCGCCTTGCCGCCGAACACCATCTGGTCGATGCCGAACATGAGCGAGCCGCTGTAAAGGCCCTTCGCCATCCACGGCTTGAAGTTGCGCGCGCGGTAGAGCTCGTCGAACAGCCACGACTGGCGGAAGGAATCGGTGTAGGCCTTCAGCTCGTCGCGCGCGCGGCCGGCGCCGAGGGCGTCGAGCGCGGCCTCGGCGGCGAGCATTCCGGTCTTGATCGCGGCGTGGCTGCCCTTGATGCGCGAGGCGTTGAGGAAGCCCGCGTCGTCGCCGATGAGGCAGCCGCCGGGAAAGGTCAGCTTCGGCAGCGACTGCAGCCCGCCCGCGGTGATCGCGCGCGCGCCGTAGGCGACGCGCTTGCCGCCTTCGAAAAAGCCGCGGATCGCGGGGTGGGTCTTGTAGCGCTGGAACTCCTCGTAAGGGGAGAGGTAGGGGTTCTCGTAGCCGAGCCCGACCACGAACCCGACCGCGACCTGGTTGTTCTCCAGGTGATACAGGAACGAGCCGCCGTAGGTATGCGCGTCGAGCGGCCAGCCGGCGGTGTGCACCACGAGACCGGTTTGATGCTTGCCGGGATCGATGTCCCACAATTCCTTCAGGCCGATCGCGTACAGCTGCGGGTCGGTGCCTTCGCGCAGGGCGAACTTCTGCTCGAGCTGCTTGCCGAGCTGGCCGCGGCAGCCTTCGGCGAAGAAGGTGTATTTCGCGTGCAGCTCCATGCCGGGCTGCCAGGCGTCGGTCTTGTTGCCGTCGCGGCCGATGCCCATGTCGCCGGTGGCGACGCCCTTCACCGCGCCCGCCTCGTCGACCAGCACCTCGGCCGCGGCGAAGCCGGGGAAGATCTCGACCCCGAGGCCTTCGGCCTGCTGGCCGAGCCAGCGGCAGACGTTGCCGAGGCTCACCACGTAGTTGCCGTGGTTCTTGAAGCAGCCCGGCAGCATGAAGTTCGGCGTGCGGAAGGACGACGACTCGGTCAGGAAGAGGAAGCGGTCTTCGCTCACCGGCGCGTTGAGCGGCGCGCCCTTGTCCTTCCAGTCGGGGAACAGCTCGGCGAGCGCGCGCGGGTCCATCACCGCGCCCGAGAGGATGTGCGCGCCGATCTCGGAGCCCTTTTCCAGCACGCAGACCGAAACCTCGCGGCCCTTCTCGGCGGCGAGCTGCTTGAGCCGGATCGCGCAGGCGAGCCCCGCGGGGCCGCCGCCGACGATCACGGCATCGTATTCCATCGATTCGCGGGTCATGCAAGCAATTATAATCGCCGTCCCATGGACCAAGACCACCGGAAACTCGGCTACATCGAGCGCATCCCCATCCGCTGGGGCGACATGGACTCGATGGGGCACGTCAACAATACCGTCTATTTCCGCTATATGGAGCAGACGCGGATCAGCTGGTTCGATTCGCTGCTGCCGCGCGGCGAGGCCTGGGGCTCGACCGGGATCGTGATCGCCAACGCGACCTGCAATTACCGGCGCGCGATGACCTACCCGGGCACGGTCGAGGTGCGGCTCTTCGTCGGCACGCCCGGCGGCTCGAGCATCCCCACCTATTACGAAATGCGGGTCGACGACGATCCGAAGCCCTACGCCGACGGCAGCGCCGTGGTGGTGTGCATCGACACCGTGCGCAACAAGGCGGTGCGCATCCCGGAGGCGCTGCGAGCGAGGCTGGCGGCGGCGGAGGCGGTGTCGTGAGCGACAAGCCGCTCTGGACCCCGGACCCGGCGCGCGCCGCGCGCACCGGGATGGCGCAGTTCGCGGCGCGCGCGGGCGGCTTCGCCGACTACGCCGCGCTGCACCGCTGGTCGATCGAGCACCGCGCGGAGTTCTGGAGCCTGCTGTGGGACTTCTGCGGCGTGCGGGGCGAAAAGGGCGGTCGCGCGCTGGTGGACGGCGAGCGCATGCCCGGGGCGAAGTGGTTTCCCGACGCGAAGCTCAATTTCGCCGAGAACCTGCTGCGCGAGCCCGACGACAGCGACGCCATCGTCTTCTGGGGCGAGGACCGGGTCAGGCGGCGCTACACGCGCAGGCAGCTGCACGAGCTGGTCTCGCGGCTGCAGCAGGCGCTCGCCGCGGCCGGAGTGGGCAAGGGCGACCGCGTCGCCGGCTACCTGCCCAACCTGCCCGAGGCGACCGCGGCGATGCTCGCCACCGCCAGCCTGGGCGCGATCTGGTCCTCGTGCTCGCCCGATTTCGGCGTGCGCGGCGTGCTCGACCGCTTCGGCCAGATCGAGCCCAAGGTCCTTTTCTGCGCCGACGGCTACCTCTACGGCGGCAAGGAGTACGACTCGCAGGACAAGGTGCGCGAGATCCTCGCCGGGCTGCCGACGGTCAGGCAGTGCGTGGTACTCGACTATCTGGGCGCGAAGGCGAGCGCGGGCAAGGCGCTGGCCGATTTCATCGCCCCGTTCGAGGCGAAAGCGGTCGGGTTCGAGCGGGTGGCGTTCAACGATCCGCTCTACATCCTCTACTCGTCCGGCACGACCGGCGTTCCAAAGTGCATCGTGCACGGCGCCGGGGGAACGCTGCTGCAGCACCTGAAGGAGCACCGCCTGCACTCGGACGTGGGCCCGGGCGACCGCGTGTTCTACTTCACCACGCTCGGCTGGATGATGTGGAACTGGCTCGTCTCGGGCCTGGCCGCGGGCGCGACGCTGCTCCTGTACGACGGCTCGCCGTTCGTCTCGCGCGCGAAGATCCTGTTCGATTTTGCCGACGCCGAGGGCATGACCCACTTCGGCACCTCGGCCAAGTTCATCGACGCGATCGCCAAGGTCGGCCTCGAGCCCGCGCGCACGCACAAGCTCGAGTCGCTGCGCGCGATGCTCTCGACCGGCTCGCCGCTCGTGCCCGAGGGCTTCGACTACGTCTATCAGAAGGTGAAGTCGGACCTGTGCCTGTCATCGATCTCGGGCGGCACCGACATCGTGTCGTGCTTCGTGCTCGGCAACCCGACGCTGCCGGTCTGGCGCGGCGAGATCCAGTGCAAGGGCCTGGGCCTCGCGGTCGACGTCTTCGACGACGAAGGGCATTCGCTCGTGGGCGAGAAAGGCGAGCTGGTGTGCACCAGGCCGTTCCCGGCGATGCCGCTCGGGTTCTGGAACGACCCCGACGGCGCGCGCTACCGCGCGGCCTACTTCGAGAAGTACCCCAACGTCTGGCGTCACGGCGACTGGTGCGAGATCACGCCGCACGGCGGCATGATCATCTACGGCCGCTCCGACGCGGTGCTCAACCCGGGCGGAGTGAGGATCGGCACGGCCGAGATCTACCGCCAGGTCGAGAGCCTGGACGAGGTGGTCGAGTCGATCGTGATCGGCCAGGACTGGGAAGGCGACGTGCGCGTTGTGCTGTTCGTCAAGCTGCGCGAAGGCCAGGCTTTGGATGAAAGCTTGATAAACAGGATAAAGAAGAAAATTCGGGACAACGCGACGCCCCGCCACGTGCCGGACAAGGTGCTGCAGGTGGCGGACATCCCGCGCACCAAGAGCGGCAAGATCGTCGAGCTGGCGGTGCGCGACGTGGTGCACGGGCGGCCGATCAAGAACCTCGAGGCGCTCGCCAACCCCGAGGCGCTGGAGGGGTTCCGCGACCGCCCGGAGCTGCGCAGCGCCTAGCCCGGCCGCCTGCGTCAGGCGGCCGCGGTCTCGCGCAGCGTGCGCGCGTACTCGGCGAGGTTCGCGAGCAGCTCGCGGATCAGCTTCTTCGTCGTCTCGTCGGTCAGCTCGCCCGCGTCGTCGAAGCGGTCGGCGGCGTTGGCCAGCATCACCTCGGGCTGGTTGATCGCGTACATGTCGAGGAACACGAAGCACTGCCGCAGGTGATACTGGGCGCGGGCGCTGCCGAGCCTGCCGATCGAGGCACCCATCACCGCGACCGGCTTGCCTTTCCAGGCGTTGTCGCCGTAGGGGCGCGAAGCGCAATCGATCGCGTTCTTCAGCACGCCCGGGATCGAGTAGTTGTACTCCGGCGTCGCGAACAGCACCGCGTCGGCCGCCCGCACGCGGCGCTTGAGCTCGACGACCGGCGCGGCGGGCTGCTTCTCGGTGTCCTGGTTGAAGGGCGGGATGCCCTCGAGGTCGAAGCTGTCGACCTTGACGTCCTGCGGCGCGAGCTTCTGCGCAGCGCCGAGCAGCGCGCGATTGTACGAGGCCTTTCGCAGGCTGCCTGCGATGCCGAGGATGCGGATCGGTTCGATCATACAGATCTCCTCTGAGCGTGATGGCGGATAACACTGCGACAAGCAGCCGCGGACGCGAGTTCCGTGCGCGGAAGTTCGCCCGGCAAGCTGACGGGCCGCGGGAGCGGCCGGGCTAGGCGCCGGTGAAGCGCGGCGTGCGGCGCTCGGCGCTCGCTTTCACGCCTTCCCTGAAGTCCTCGGTCCTGCGCAGTCGCGTCTGCTCGGCGAGCTCGTGCTCGGTGGCGGCGCGCACGCGCTCGGCGAGCCCGGCGCGCAGCGTCGCGCGGGTGGCGGCCACCGCGAGCGGCGCGCTCTCGGCGATCTCGCGCGCCAGCGCCTGCGCCGCCGCGCGCACCTCGGCCTGCGGCACGAGCACGTCGGCGAGCCCCATGGCGCAGGCTTCCTCGCCCTTTACGCGGCGGCCGGTGTAGAACATGAGCGCCGCCTTGCCCGGCCCGACGAGCGCCGGCAGCGTCACCGTGAGGCCGAAGCCGGGATGGAAACCAAGGCGCGTGAAGTTGGCGCAGAAGCGCGCCTCGGGGCAGGCGACACGCAGGTCGGGCACGAGCGCGAGGCCCAGGCCGCCGCCGACGGCGGGGCCTTGGATCGCGCCGACGACGGGTTTGCGGCAGGCGAACAGCCGGACGGCTTCGGTGTAGAGGTGTGCCGTGTTCGGAGTTCCGATGCTCGTGTGTTGCGTGCCGTCTCCCAGCTTCGCGCCCGCGCAGAAGGACTTTCCTTGAGAGGCGAGCACGATCGCGCGGCAGGCGGGCTCGGCGTCGAGCGCTTCGAACGCGTCCGCGAGCTGGCGGATCAGCGCCAGGTCGAAGAAGTTGTGCGGCGGGCGCCGGATCTCGACCGTGGCGACCGCGCCGTCGAGCTCGACGCCGAGCTCGGGAAAGGCCTTGGGGTCGATCATGCGGCGCTCCTCGTCCGGCGTCAGCGCAGGCCCAGCCCGCGCGCGATGATTCCGCGCAGCACCTCGCTGGTGCCGCCCTGGATGGTGAGCTTGGGCGCGATGTCGGTGGCGTAGGCGAGGCGCTCCTCGAAGAGCGCGTCTTTTTCCGCGAACGCCGCGAGATCGCGCGCCCGGGCGGGCAGGGCCTGCTCCCACACCGTGCCGAGGTCCTTGACGATCGAGGCTTCGAGCACCGGCTCCTTGCCCTGCTCGAGCATGCCCGCGACCGAGACCGACATGCGCCGCAGGACGTGCAGCTGCGCCGCGAGCCGCCCGAGCCCCTCGGCGCCGCGCAGGTCGGGCTCCGGCCCGAGCACGCGCATGAGATCGAACAGCACGTACGCGGTCTCGAGGAAGCGCTCGGGGCCGCTTCGTTCGTAGGCGAGCTCGCTGGTGGCCTGGCGCCAGGCGAGATCGATTTCGCCGAGGCGGTACTCGTCCGGCACGACGACGTCGTCGAACACCACCTCGTTGAAGTCGTGCCGGCCGCTCATGTCGAGGATGGGATTCACCTTGATGCCGGGCCACTTCATGTCGACCAGGAACTGCGTCAGTCCGTGGCGGCGGTCGTCCTTCGCCGGCGGCGAGGTGCGGAACAGGCCGATCATGTAGTCGGCGTGGTGCGCCTCGGTGGTCCAGATCTTGGCGCCGTTCACGCGCCAGCCGGCGTCCGAGCTGACCGCGCGCGTGCGCGCGGCGAACAGGTCCGAGCCCGAGCCCGGCTCGCTCATGCCGATGCAGAAGCAGCATTCGCCGCGGGTGATTCGCGGCAGCACGTCCGCCTTGATGCGTTCCGAGGCGTACTTGAGCAGGATCGGGCCGCTCTGGCGGTCGGCGACGAAGTGCGCGCGCACCGGCGCGCTTGCGGCCGACATCTCCTCGGTGACGACGTAGCGCTCGAGGTAGCTCTTCTCGCCGCCGCCGTACTTCTTCGGCCAGGCCATGCCGATCCAGCCGCGCGCGCCGACCTTGCGGCTAAACTCCGGGTTGTAGCCGCGCGCGGTGCCGGCGGCGCCCGGGTCGAAGGTGCCGGCGGCGATCTCGGCCTGGAGGAAGGCCCGCACCTCGGCGCGCAGCGCTTCCAGCGCAGGCGGCAGGCGGATCGGGTCGAAGCGGATCGGGGTCGTCACGGCGGCCTCAGCGCGACGCGATGAGCGGCCAGAGCGCGTCGGCCCCGCGCGACGCCAGAATCCTGCCGAGGCGCACCGCCCACTCGGCCTCGCCGCCGAAATCGTCGCGCCAGGCCCACAGCCGCTGCGTGTAGCGGTGCAGCACGTGCTCGGCGGAGAAGCCGATCGCGCCGTGCACCTGGTGCGCGATCGCGGCGCCGGCGCCGGCCGCTTCGCCGGCGCGGATCTTCGCGCCGGCCACTTCCAGCAGGAGCGCCTCCGCCGCGGCGTCGGCGCGGTCGAGCGCGTCGGCGGCGGAACCCGCGGCCGCGAGCGCGGCCGCGGTCTCGCTCGCGAGCCGCGCGAGGCCGTGCTGCACGGCCTGGAATTTCGCGATCGGGCGGCCGAAGGCCACGCGCTCGGCGGCGTAGGCCGCAGTGCGCTCGAGGATCGCTTCCAGTGCGCCGCTCATCTGCGCGGCACGCACCGCGGCGCCCATCGCGAGCAGGCGCTCCTCGTCCAGTCCCGGCGGCGCTTCGGCCGCCGCCAGCGCCGGCACGGATTCGAAAATCAAGGTATCGGAAGGCTCTCCGGCCTGGCTCTCGCCCGGCTCCAGCCCGCATCGTGCCCGCTCGACGAGCGCCACGAGCGCATGGCCGTCGCGGCGCGCGATCAACGCCACCTGCGCGGCGTCGCGCGCGAAGGGCACCGCGCGCGCGCGGCCCGAGACACGGTTTTCGCCGTCGAGCGCGAGACCTTCGCCGGAGCGCGCGGGCGCGGCCGTCAGCGGTCCCCCGGGCACCTCGAGCCCGGCTTGCGCGAGCAGCCAGCCCGCGAGCAGGGTCTCGGCGAGCGGCACGGCGGCGGCGAAGCTTCCGGCCACGCGCAGCACCTCGAAGCCGTCGGCGAGCGACGCGTCCGCGCCGCCGAGCGCCTCGGGCACCCAGGCGCGGGTGAGGCCCGCCTCCTCGAGCGCGTTCCACAAGGGCGCGCGCCAGGCGCCGTCGCGCGCCGAGTTGAGCGCCTGCGGATCGCCGAGATCGCGGAAGATCCGGCTCGTGGTTTCGGCGGCGAGATGGGCGGTCTCGGACATGCGGAACGCCAGTCTACTCGGCTGCGGCGGCGTTGAGAGGGCAGCCGAACTCCTGTAGACTTCCATATCCGTGCTCACCGTCGATTGATGACCAAATATGTCTTCGTAACCGGCGGAGTTGTCTCCTCTCTGGGGAAGGGCATCGCCGCCGCGTCCCTCGCCGCGATCCTCGAGTCGCGCGGTATCCGAGTCACCAACATCAAGCTGGACCCCTACATCAACGTCGATCCCGGGACGATGTCGCCGTTCCAGCACGGCGAGGTCTTCGTCACCGAGGACGGCGCCGAGACCGATCTCGACCTGGGGCACTACGAGCGCTTCCAGAGCTCGAAGATGCGGCGCAGCAACAACTTCACCACCGGCCAGATCTACGAGTCGGTGATCAAGAAGGAGCGCCGCGGCGACTACCTCGGCGGCACGGTGCAGGTGATCCCGCACATCACCGACGAGATCAAGAGCTTCATCAAGCGCGGCGCGGGCGAGTCCGAGGTAGCGATCGTCGAGATCGGCGGCACCGTGGGCGACATCGAGTCGCTGCCGTTCCTCGAGGCGATCAGACAGATGGGCCTCGAGATGGGGCGCGACAAGGTGTGCTACATCCACCTCACGCTCGTGCCCTACATCGCCAGCGCGGGCGAGATCAAGA
>CAZLUX010000128.1:0-8361 GCA_964562815.1 uncultured Enterobacteriaceae bacterium | reverse complement strand
AGCACCGGCATCTGCGCGGTGAGCGCGGCGCACAGGGCGTCGATGGTCTGGATCTTGAGGCGCGGCGCGAGCTCGGGCGAGATCTTCTCGAGCACCCGCTCGCGCATCTCGGCCGCGGCCTTGCGGGTGAAGGTGATGGCGACGATCTCCTCGGGCTGCTTCACGGTCGCGAGCAGCGCGAGGAAGCGCTCGACCAGCAGCGTGGTCTTGCCCGACCCCGCCGGCGCCTGGACGATGAACGAGCGCTGCGGGTCGAGCGCGGCGTGGCGCTGGGCGCGGTCGGCCGGCTCAGGCATCGTTCTCCTCCTCGCCTTCGTCTTCGAGCGCGCTCATGCGCTCGTGCACCCGGCAAAGGGTGTGGAGATCGCAATACCGGCACGTCGCGAGTCCGTTTTTCGGATCGACGCGCGCGTCGCCCGATGCAAAGCCGCTGCCCAGGGCTTCCAGCTCCTTCCTCCACCCGTTGAGCAGCGCGCCCCAGTCCTTCGCCTCGGCGACGAAGCCCTTGTCCTTGTCGCGCGCGAAGCCCATGTACTTCATGGCGCCGGTCTGGAGCTTGGCGTAGGCGACCGCGCTGATCTCCTCCGGCGCGGAAAGGGCGTAGAGCGGCAGCTGCGGGTCGTCGGGGCGCTCGTTCTGCCAGGCCTTCGGCGTCGGCCGCCCGGTCTTGTAGTCGATGAGCGCGTGCCCGCCCGCGGCGAGCCGGTCGAGCCGGTCGATGCGGCCGGAGAGCTCGAGCCCCGCCACCTCGAGCTTTCTCTTGTCCTCGCGCGCGGCGACCTCGAAGGGCGCGCGCCTGCGCTCCACTTCGAGCCAATCCCTCGCAAGCCTCATCAGTCTGTTCCTTTCCAGATCCGCGAACGGCGCCTCGAGCCCGGCCTCCGCGACCGCGGCGCGCGCGGCGCGCTCGATCGCCGGGCCGCAGTCGGCCTCCAGCGCGGCGCTCGTCTTGAGCTCGCCCCAGAGCTCGCGCATCAGCGCGTGCAGCAGCGAGCCCCGCGCGCGCGCGTCGGGCCCGGCGAGCGGCTCCTCCAGCGCTTCCGCCCCGAGCCGGTGGCGGGCGAAGGCGCGGAACGGGCACGCCGCCTGGTCGGCGAGGATGCGCGTGCCGCCGCGCGGGGTCCTGGTCGCGAGCGCGGGCGCTTTCCCGTCGGGCGCGGATTCGACGGCGCGCGCGGCGAAGACGAGGTCGCGCCAGCGCGGCGCCGACGGCTCGGGCGTCGCGGCGACGGCAATCCCGGCAAAGAGCGGCGACACCACGAGCTCGCGGTCGTCCTCGCGCGCCGGGTGCGAGACCACCACCTCGGGCGCGGCGGCGAGCCAGCCCTCGGTGATGCGCCGGTCGAGCGCGAGCGCGCTCTCGGCCGAGGCCTCGGGGATGCCGGCCTTCTTCTGCAGCGCGGGGGGAAGGAAGGGGTTCGGCCGCGCGGCGAGCGGCCAGGCCTCGTCGGTCATGCCGGAAAGCCACAACGCATCGAAGGCGAGCCCCGCCGACTCGAGCACGCCGAGGACCTGCACCGGCGCCGCCGGCGACTCGGGCTGGAAGAGCGTGTCGCGGCACAGGCGCTCGAAGCGCGAAAGCGCGTGCCGGGCGCCCATCCGCGGCGCGACGCGCTCGAGCTTCGCGAACTCGGCGAGCAGCTCGTTGAGCTTCGCGCGCGCCTGGTACTCGGCCGAGTCGAGGCTGCGGCCCGGAAAGCCCGCCGCCTCGAGCAGCCGCGTGAAGCGCTCGCCCCACTCGTGCGGCGAGGCCGCCTCCGGGTTCGCGGCCGCGAACAGGTTCTCGAGGCGCTGCCTCAGCTGCGGGCAGCCCTCGACGAGGCCCACCAGCTTGCCGAGCGAGACGCGCGCCGGCGCGCTCTCCCGCAGCTTCGCGTCGAGGCGCGCGCGCGCGGCCATCTCGTCGTCCCCCCCGCCGACGAAGGGCGAGCGCACGAGCCGGCTCGCCGCCTCGAAGGGCACCTCGCCCAGCGCGAGCGCGAGGATCGCGAGCGCCGCGTGCGCGAGCGGCGTCTCCGCGAGCGGCTCGCCGAGCGAGACGTTGAAAGGGAGCGCGCGCGGCTCGCTTCCGGGCAGGGCGTGCGCGGGGTTCATGCTGCGCGCGAAGACGCGCAGCACTTCCCTCCTGCGCGCGGCGAGCTCGGGCACGACGACGCCGACGCGCATCGCGCCCGCCTCGACCTTCGCGCGCGCCCATTGCGCCGCCGCCTCGAGCTCGTGCCGGGCCGACTGAAACACGATGCGCTTCGGAACCGAATCGGTTCTTCCCTGGCCACAGGTCGCCAGCTCGATCCCCGTTGCGGCGCAGGCATCGAGGAATTCCCGCTCCTGCGGCGTCATCACGTCGAAGGCGTAGGCGACCAGGAGCTTCGGCGTCCTGAGCGCGGCGTGATGGATGAGCGGGGCGACGACGTCGGGCAGGCGCGCGGCGTCGGTCGATTCGCCCTTCGCGTAGGCCGCGGCCCAGCGCGCGAAGGCCTGCGCGTCCTCGTTGCCGGGGAAGCTCGCCAGCGCGCCGGCGATCCTCCAGCCGTGCGCGAGGCGCCAGGCGCGCATCGCCTGCCTCGCGGTGTGGGAGAGATCGAGCAATTCGTCTCCCCAGGGGGACGCGCGAACGACCTGCTCCCAGAGCTCGATTTCCTGCGCCTCGGTGAGCAGCAGCGGCAGCCCGGGCGCGAGCTCGGAGGTGAGCGCGTCCTCGTAGAGCCGCTCGACGAAGGCCGAGAAAGGCAGGATGTCGGCGCTCTCCCAGACGGCGAGGCCCCGCTCGGCCTGGCCCCGGTCGAACTCGCGCGCGAGCTCCTGCGCGAGGCGCCGGTTCGGCGTCACCACGGTAACCTGCGCGGCCACCCGCGCCGCCTGCCCCTCGGCGAGGCGCTCGAACAGCTCCTGCCTGGAAATCGCGCGGCCCGGCATGGGCCGAATCTTAGCCGGTCGACACCACTCTGTTGCGGCCGGCCTGCTTGGCGAGGTACAGGCGCGCGTCGGCGCACTCGAGCAGCCCCTCGAGCGTCTCGGCGTCGCCCGGGAAGGCGGCCACGCCGATGCTGATCGTGACCTCGACCCGGCCGTGGGCGCTGCCGGCGTCGACCCTCAGCCGCTCGACGGCGGCGCGCAGGCGCTCGGCGACCGCCGCGGCGCGCTCGAGGCCCTGCTCCGGCAGCACCGCCGCGAACTCCTCGCCGCCGATGCGGCCGGTGACGTCGCTCTCGCGCAGCGACGCCGTCAGCGTGCCGGCGAGCGCGCGCAGCACCTCGTTGCCCGCGCCGTGGCCGTGGCGGTCGTTGACCGCCTTGAACGAGTCGATGTCGATCATCAGCGCCGCGAGCGGGCGCGCGTGGCGGCGCGCGGCCGCGATCGCGGCCTTCGCGCGATCCTCGAAATGGCGCCGGTTGCCGAGCTGGGTGAGCGGATCGCGCATCGCCTGCTCGCGCATCTGCCGCTGGGCGGTGAACAGGCTGCGCGAGACGCCGTCGAACTCGTAGAGCCAGAACGCGGCGAGCGCGCATGCCGGCCACACCACCAGGTTGAACAGCCCGAGCGAGAACCCGAGCGGCATGCCGAACGCGACGTAGAGATTGGGCACCAGACACGCCATGACGAGCACCCCGGCCACCGCGCGCAGCGACAACGGCAGCAGCAGCAGCGGCGCGAGCAGGAACATGTACATGTAGTCCGAGTAGCCGAGTACCGCGTGGATCGGCACCCAGCCCCATACGGCGCACGCGACGAAGTCGATCGTCAGCACCGCCACGTACGCGGTCAGCAGCACCACGCGCCGCGGCGCGCGCACGGCGAGCGCCAGCACGTAGGCGAGCACCCCGGCGCTCATCAGGATCCGGTACGGCAGCGTGCGCAGGCCGCCCTGCGCGTCGTCCAGGTAGTCGCGCAGCCAGAGCGCGAGCGGAAGGAAGACGGTGACCCCTCCCAGCCGCAGCGCGAAGCGGCGGTACTGCGCGTAGCGCGACTCGAGGTAGTCCGGCTCCATCGCGCAAGGATAGCCGCTCCCGGCCTCAACCGGAGGCGACCACCCGGTTCCGCCCCGCCTCCTTGGCCTGGTAGAGCCGCGCGTCGGCGCGCCGCATCAGGGCCGCGATCGTTTCGCCGTCCTCCGGGTAGGCCGCGACGCCGACGCTGGCGGTGAAGGTGATCCAGTCGCTGCCGCCGGCGCCGATGTTGAGGCGCTCGATCGCGATGCGCAGCCGCTCGGCGGTCGCGGCGCCGCCGGCGTGGTCCTGGTCCGGCAGGACCGCGACGAACTCCTCGCCGCCCAGCCGCGCGCAGGCGTCGCCGCCGCGCAGCGAGTGCGCGAGCGTGTGGGCGAGCGCGCGCAGCACGTTGTCGCCGGCGGCGTGGCCGTGCCGGTCGTTGACCTCCTTGAAGCGGTCGATGTCGATCATCAGGAGCGCGAGCGGGGCCTTGCGCCGGCTCGCGCCCGCGAGCGCCGCCTTCGCGCGCTCCTCGAAGAAGCGCCGGTTGCCGACCCCGGTGAGCGAGTCCTTCAGCGCCAGCTCCTGCACCGCCAGGCGCGCGGCGTGGAGGCGCCGGATCAGGCGGTCGAACTCGACCAGCGAGAAGGCGACGATCGCGCAGGCCGGCCACACCAGCACGTTGAACGCGACGAGCGGGAACCCGGGGGCCATGCCGAGCGCGACCTGCAGGTTCGGCACCACCCCGATCAGCACCATCGCCGGCAGGACCTCCAGCAGCGAGAACGGCAGCATCATCAGCGGCGTCAGCAGGTAGATGTACATGTAGCCCGGGAAGCCCGCGGCGAAGCCGCCGGCGAGCCGCTCCCAGACCAGCAGCAGGACGAACTCGATCACCAGCAGCGCGACGTAGCCCGCGAGCAGCGCCAGGCCGCGCCTCAGGCGCAGCCACAGCGCGAACGTGTAGATCAGCACGCCGCCGGCCATGAGGACGCGGATCGCCATCGTGCCGTGGGCGCCGGCGGGGTCGGTGGCGTAGTCGCGCAGCCACAGCCCGAGCGTCAGCAGCGCGCCGGCGAAGCTCACCCGCAGCGAAAAGACGCGGTACTCCTCGTAGCGCGCCAGGCGGTAGCCGTCCTCGGTCTCGGGCGTCGCAAAGGCCATGCCGGGAGTGTAGCCTTGGGCGCCCCCGCGGGCCTTTGACGCAGGGCACCCGGGGCGCGCGCAAAGCGCAAGGCCTTGTCAGGCACGCGCAATTTGTCTTCGTCGCGCGCCCGGCCGCATAATTGCCCCATGGAGGCGAGCGACGCCCTGCAACTCGCGCGAGTCCAGTTCGGGCTCAACATCGGCTTCCACATCCTGTTCCCCAGCATCACGATCGGCCTGGCCTGGCTGCTGGTCTACTTCCGCGCGCGCTACGCGCTGACCGCCGAGGCCGCCTGGCTCGCCACCTACCGGCGCTGGACCAAGGTCTTCGCGCTCACCTTCGCGATGGGGGTGGTCAGCGGAATCGTGATGTCGTTCCAGTTCGGCACCAACTGGCCGGGCTACATGAACACCGTCGGCAACGTCGCGGGGCCCCTGCTCGCCTACGAGGTGCTGACCGCGTTCTTCCTCGAGGCGACCTTCCTCGGCGTGATGCTCTTCGGCATGAACCGCGTGCCCGGCTGGGTGCACATGACCGCCTCGGTGCTGGTCGCCTTCGGCACCACGCTGTCGGCGTTCTGGATCCTCGCGCTCAACTCCTGGATGCAGACGCCCGCGGGCTGGGCCTGGAACGAGGCGGGCAAGCTGGTCGCCGGCAGCTGGCTCGAGGTGATCTTCAATCCGTCCTTCCCCTACCGCTTCGTGCACATGACGCTCGCCTCGGGGCTGACCGCCGCGTTCGTGGTCGCGGGCCTGTCGGCCTGGCGCCTGCTCAAGGCGCCCGCGGACGCGGCCGCCGCGCGCACGCTGCGCACCGGAATCGTGATCGCGGCGGTGCTCGCGCCGCTGCAGATCGCGGCCGGCGACGCGCACGGCCTCAACACGCTCGAGTACCAGCCGGCCAAGATCGCGGCGATCGAGGCGATCTGGAAGGGCGGGCGCGGCATCCCGCTCGAGCTCTTCGCGATCCCCAACCCGGCGACGAAGCACAACGACTGGTCGATCAGCATTCCGAAAGGCGCGAGCCTGATCCTCACCCACGACCCGAACGGCGGCCTCGAGGGGCTGGACGCCTTCGAGCCGGACGTCCCGCCGGTGGCGCCGGTGTTCTTCGCCTTCCGCATCATGGTGGGGCTCGGCTTCGCGATGCTCGCGCTCTCGTGGCTCGGCGCCTGGATGACGCGGCGCGCCCGCGCCGCGCCGCGCTGGCTGCTGTGGGGCTTCGCGGCCGCAACCTTCATCGGCTGGGGTGCGACGCTGGCGGGCTGGATCGTGACCGAGATGGGCCGCCAGCCCTGGCTCGTCAGCGGGCTGCTGCGCACCGCCGACGCGGTGGGCGACATCTCGGGCGCCAAGCTCGGCGCGAGCCTGACCGGCTACGTGATCACCTACTCGCTGATGCTGCTCGCCTACATCGTGGTCCTGACCCACCTCGCCGGCGAGGGCGACGGAGGAGAGAAATGAGCCTCGACCTGCCGCTGGTGTTCACCGCGCTGATGGGCCTGGCGATCCTCGCCTACGTGGTGCTCGACGGCTACGACCTCGGCGTGGGCATGCTGATGCCGGCCGCGAGCGAGGAGGAGCAGGCGGTGATGGTGTCCTCGATCGGCCCGTTCTGGGACGCGAACGAGACCTGGCTCGTGCTCGGCGTCGGCCTGCTGCTGGTGGCCTTCCCCGCGGCGCACGGCATCGTGCTCGGCGCGCTCTACCTGCCGGTGGCGGCGATGCTGGTCGGCCTGATGCTGCGCGGCGCCGCGTTCGAGTTCCGCGTCAAGGCGCTCGGCTGGCACCGCGAGCTGTGGAACTGGCTGTTCTGGTTCGGCTCCTTCCTCGCCTCGCTCGCCCAGGGCTTCATGCTCGGGCGCACGATCACCGGCTACGACAGCGGCTTCGGATATTGGCTCTTCTCGCTCGTGGTCGCGGGCGGGCTGTGCGGCGGCTACATGCTGCTCGGCGCGACCTGGCTGATCCTGCGCACCGAGGGCGCGCTGCAGCGAAAGGCGATCGGCTGGGCGCGCTGGGGCCTCGGCTGGGTCGCGCTCGGCGTCGCGCTGGTGAGCCTCGCGACGCCCCTGGCGAGCGAGACGGTGAGGATGAAGTGGTTCGACTTCCCGCGCACGCTCGGCCTGATGCTGCTGCCGCTCGCCACCGTCGCCTGCGGCGTGTGGGTGTGGCGGAGCCTCGGGCGCTCGGACTGGAAGCCCTTCGCCGGCACGGTGGCGATCTTCGTGCTCGCCTTCGCCGGCCTCGCCTACAGCCTGTTTCCCTACCTGGTGATGGACCGCATGACGCTGTGGCAGGCGGCGGCGGACCCCTCGGCGCTCAGGTTCGTGCTCGTCGGCGCGCTGGTGGTGGTGCCGCTGATCGCCGCCTACACCGCGTTCTCCTACCGCGTGTTCCGCGGCAAGGCGCGCGCCGGGATGTACGAGCATTGAGGCGGCGCGCGCCGTGACGATCAGGCTCTGGGATCTCGCCGGCGCCGAGGACGACCGGCGCTTCTCGCCCTACTGCTGGCGCGTCAAGATGGCGCTGCGGCACAAGGGGCTCCAGGCCGAGGAGATCCCCTGGCGCTTCACCGAGAAGGACGCGATCGCGTTCTCGGGCCAGGGCCGGGTGCCGGTGATCACCGACGGCGGGCGCGAGGTGCACGACAGCTGGGCCATCGCCGAATACCTCGACGAGGCCTACCCCGACCGGCCGCTGCTGCTGAGCGGCGACGAGGCGCGCACGCTCACCTACTTCCTCAAGCACTGGGTCGAGCGCGAGATCCACCCGCCGGTGCTCAAGCTCGTCGTGCTCGACCTCTTCAACCACCTGCACGACAGGGACCGGGCGTACTTCCGCGAATCGCGCGAAAAGCGCTTCGGCACGACGCTCGAAGCCCACGCCGCCGACCGCAACGGCGCGCTCAAGGCGCTGCGCGGCGCGCTCGAGCCGCTGCGCCCGGTGCTCGTCGAGCGGCCCTTCGTCGCGGGCCGGGCGCCGGGGCTGGCCGACTACCTGCTCTTCGGCGCCTTCCAGTGGGCGCGCGCGGTCTCGCCGACGCGCCTGCTCGAGCCCGACGACCCGGTGTTCGCCTGGCGCGAGCGCGTGATGGACCTCTTCGGCGGCTATGCGCGCGAGGCCAAGGGCTACCCGGTGTGGGCCTAGCGCTCGAGCAGGTCCTTCTTGTCCTTCTTCTTGGCCCAGTCGTCGGCGTCGGCCGGGGCGGGCTTGCGCTCGATGATCGGCGGCCAGCTCGCCGCCAGCTCCTTGTTGAGGGCGATGAACGCCTGCTGCTCGTCGG
>CAZLUX010000127.1:0-8401 GCA_964562815.1 uncultured Enterobacteriaceae bacterium | reverse complement strand
ACCGTTACGCGAAGCTGCGCCAGCAGGGGCTCCCAGGACCGCTCGCGAAGTGCGGCGCCACCGGCTAGAGCATTGTTCCGGTAGCCCGTGTAGTCTTCGATGACGCGCCGCGCGGCGGCAATGATCGAATCCGGATCGAATTCCTCGAGCACTACGCCCGCGCGATTCCGCGTCACCAACTCCGCGATCCAGGTGCCGGAAGGCGCTATCACGGGGCAGCCGTTTGCCAGCGCATCCATCGTCACCCCGCTGGCCCGGTCCCGAAATTCGCTTCGATCATACGGCTGCAAACAAATACCTCCAGGGAACAGCGCCGAGTAGCCGGTTGGGCTCAATGGAGTACGGATCAATCGCAACCCGGGATAGTCGCAACGTTCCAGGCGCGCGATATCGGCGAGCGTCTGGTCGTCGTATTTCCCGTAATGGTCAGCCGAGATCTGAACGCTGATCGGCCAATGTTCACCTTGCTCGCGCAAGCGCTCGACCAGCGCGACCACCTTTCCAAAGCCTTTGTCCTGCCGCGCCGCGCCCGCGTAAAGCAGATGCGTGAAGGGCTGCGCATCGACCGTGGCGGCCGGTCTGGCAGTCAGCGGATACGGCAGGAGCAGCACGTTGCGGAACCCGGCACGAGAAAACGTGTCGGCCACGGACTGCGTCGTCGCGAGGATCGTGACTTCGGGCTGAGCTTGCGCCGCCTTTTCCAGGAACGCGAGCCTGCGCGGCGTTTCGCGATACCAGTGGAAATAGAAGAACAGCCTGCCTGGCGGCAGCGCCGAGCCGGCCGCGAGCCGGGCGAGCAGCAGGTCGCCGCGGCGCGCGGTCATCACCACGACACGCCCGCCGCCGCGCAGCAGCCGAAGGAACAGAGCGAATAATTGCGGCATCCGCAGTTGCCTGCGGAACCGAGGGTTGACCTCGACGACTTGCGGGAAGTCGAGCTTTTCCGAGCCGCGTCCGCCCCACACCGTCACGCGCAGCCCGCCGGATGCATCGCAAAAACTGCGCACCAGCCCGTAACAGTGGCCCGAATAGTCCTCCAGCGTGGGCTCGATCAGGTGAACCTGAGTTTCTTTCTGCCGGCGGGACTTACCGTTGCGCAAGTCGCACATCATAATTGCTTTTTGACGGTTCGGTGGCGCGGCTCAATTGAACCATGCTTTCCCGGCGCGAAAAAATTCTTGCACTGCAGTTCAAGTACTTCGGCGACGCGGTGCTGATGACGCCCGCGCTTCGGGCGCTGCGCGAATCCTATCCCGAAGCGGACATTCAGTTGCTGGTACCGGCGGAGATCGCCCCGCTTTTCGAGCATCTGCCCTGGCTGACCCGCGTCTGGGCCATGCCGCGGCGCCGCGGGCGCGCGAACCTGCGCGAAACCTTGCCGCTCGTCCGCGCCTTGCGCCGCGAGCGCTTCGATCGCTCGGTGGATTTCGCCGGCAACGACCGCGGCGCCATTTTGAGCTTCCTCGTCGGCGCACGTCGCCGGCTCGGCTGGGCGGAGGGTGGGGGCTTCTTCGGCCGCCGGTTTCTCTACACCGACCGTGTCGCGCCGAAGGGGGGCGTGATGCACGAGTCCTTGAGGCTCGCGCAGCTCCTCGCAGGTTGGGGCGTGCCGCTGCCTCGCTCGCTCGAAGCCGAAATCCGTGCCGACCCCGCACAGAGCGAGGCGGCCGCAAAGATTCTCCCGGACAGGCGGACGATCGTCTGCCACGTGGCCTCCAGCCAGCCGAAGAAAGAGTGGCCCATGGCCCATTGGGCCGAATTGCACAGGCTGGTTTCCAGCGCGGGGCGCCGCATGGCCTTCACCACGGCGAAAGGCGAGCGCGAACGCTCGCTCATGGCGGGTCTCAAGGCGCTCGTGCCGGATGCGGAGGTCCTGCCGTTGATCGAGGAGCTCCCGTTGTTCCTCGCGGTGTTGGGGCGCGCGGCGATGTTCGTTTCCGGAGACACCGGGCCGCTGCATTTCGCCGCGGGGCTCGGGGTTCCGACGGTTGCGATGTTCGGCCCCACGCGCGCGGTCCAGTGGGCCCCGATCGGAGAAAAGCATCGTTCGCTGACCGGTGGTGTGTGCACCTGCGACGGGAACTCGCCGGATTGTCATTCGGGCAGGCATTGCCTCGCCGAGATCACGCCGGCGCAGGTCTTCGCCGCGCTGGAACAGGGGAAGACGTCGAGTCCTCTCTAGCGCACCAGCGTGTAGTGCTTCTTCGAGAGCTCCCAGCCGAACCAGCGCTCCAGGGTCATCATTCGGCGGTGCTTCCGGTCGCGCCGCGTCGGCGCGTAGGCCGGGTCGGGCTCGTAATGCTGCTCGGCCTGGGTCGCGAGCCATTCGCGCACGAGAGCGGGGTGCTCGCCGCCGAAAGGCGCCAGCATCTTCGGGTCGATGACGTAGCCCTTGAAGAGCGGGTGATCGTGTTTCCAGTATTTGCCCACGCGCGCGGTCTTTTCGCGCATGGCGGCGATGCTGCGCACGTGGCCGTAGTGGTGGATGGTCGCGCCGGCGAGCGCCGCGCGCGGGTAGCGGCCGCGCTTGTTGCGGTCCATGACGACGAAGAAGAGGCCGTCGGGCGAGTAGTTCCGGATCGTGTTGCGGATGATGCGCGGCGCGCGCCGGTACCAGCCCGGGCCGACCGCGAGCCACTGCGGGCTGCCGAAGAAGTGGTGGTAGTCGAACACCAGCGCCTCGACGCGGCGGTCCTCGAGGTGGCGCCGCATCGCGCTCCGCACCGCCTCGAGGTCGCGCTCGTGCAGCACCTCGTCGCCCTCGAGGTAGAAGGCCCAGTCGCCGTCGCAGTTGAACTGCGCGATCATCTTCTGCTGGGCGTAGACGTAGCCCCGGTCCTGCATGCGCTCGTTCCAGCGGGTCTCGATCAGGCGCAGCTTGGGCTCGTTCATCGCGCGCAGCCGCTCGAGGGTGTCGTCCTCGCTCTCGCCGACCGCGACGACGAACTCGTCGCACAGCGGCAGCGCCGAGCGGATGCTCTCCAGGTAGGGGTAGCCCAGCAGGCTGCCGTTGCGCAGGAACGTGAATCCGCTGACTTTCATGGGGGCGGGGCAATTCTACCCGCCAGCCGCTACAATCCGGTCATGCGCCTGATCCTCTCGCTGTGTGCGGTCCTGTTCAGCCTGGCTGCGTGCGCGACCGTGCTCACGGAAAGCGACGCGCGCAGCCTCGAGATGAAGGCGGAGAAGGGCGACACGAAGGCCGGCGAGACCCTCGAGAAGCACGCCAAGGCGGGCGACCCGGTGGCGCAGCGCTTTATGGGCGCCCTGTACGCGCGCGGGCGCGGCGTGCCGCAGAGCGACGAGTACGCGATCGAGTGGTTCAAGAAGGCCGCCGAGCAGGGCGACGTGCCCTCGATGCACGACCTCGCGGTGGTCTACGCGCGCACGCCCGGCAAGCTCAGGAACGTCCCCGAGGCGCTGAAGTGGTTTCGCGCCGCGGCGGACAAGGGCTACGCCCGCTCGCAGGCCAACCTCGCGTACATGCTGATCGAGGGCGAAGGCACGGCGCAGGACCTGCCGCAGGCGAAGGCGTGGCTCGACAAGGCGGCGGCGCAGCACGAGCCCTTCGGCGAGTTTCTGCTCGGCAAGATGTATCGCGAAGGCCGCGGCGTCGAGAAGGACACCGCGCGCGGCCTGAAGCTCATCACGCAAGGGGCCGAAGGGGGCGTGCGCGAGGCGCAGTTCGAGCTCGGCCTGATGTACGTCGACGGCGTGGGCGTCGCCAAGGACGAGGCCAAGGCGCTCGAGTGGCTGAAGAAGTCCGCCGACCGGCGCTATCCGAACGCCCAGTACGTGCTGTTCGGCGCGTACTGGAAGGGCTTGCTGGGACTGAAGCCGGACAAGGAGAAGGCGCTCGTGTGGCTGCAGCGCAGCGCCAACCAGAACTTCGCCCCCGCGCAGTTCCAGCTCGGCCTCCTGTACGCGAACGGCGAGGGCGTGAAGAAGGATCCGCGCCAGGCCTATGCCTGGATGCTCGAAGCGGCCAAGAACGGCAGCACTGAAGCCAAGGAATTCGTGAACCGCATCCGTTCGCAACGGAAATGAAAGACCTGAGCGAGCAGAGCCGCGAGCTGTACCTGCGGCTGCTGTCGTACGTGCGCCCGCACGCGAAAGTGTTCGCCGTCGCGGTGCTCGGCATGATCGGCGCGGCCGCGACCGAGCCGTTGTTTCCCGCCCTGATGAAGCCGCTGCTCGACGGCGGTTTCGCCGCCGCGCACGGCGCGACCACCCTGCCGCCGGCGCTGTTCGCGGCGGCCCTGGTCGGAATCTTCGTCCTGCGCGGGCTGCTGACCTTCACCTCGTCGTACTTCATGGCCTGGGTCGCCAACCGCGTGGTGCTCGACATGCGCGCGGCGATGTTCGCGCGCCTGGTGCGCATGCCCAGCCGCTTCTTCGACGATCACAGCTCGGGCGCGCTGCTGTCCAAAGTCGCCTACGACGTCGCCGGCGTCACCGGCGCGGCGACGACGGTGCTCACCGTGCTGGTCAAGGATTCGATCGCGGTGGCCGGCCTGCTCGGCTGGATGCTGTACCTGAACTGGAAGCTCACCCTGATCGCGCTCGCGATCGGCCCGCTGGTGATGCTCACGGTGCGGTTGTTCTCGCGCCAGCTGCGCAACATGGCGCGCGGGGCGCAGCACGCGATGGGCGAGCTCGCGCACGTGCTGGAGGAGACCATCGAGTGCCAGAAGGTGGTCAAGGTGTTCGGCGGCCAGGACTACGAGTCCAAGCGCTTCGGCAGGGCGAACGAGATGGTGCGCAGCTTCAACATGCGCCACACCGTCCCTGCCACCGCGATCGTGCCGATCACCCAGATCCTCGCCGCGGTGGCGCTCGCGATCATCGTCTACCTGGCGCTCCAGGAAACGCTCGGGGTGCGCGCCACGGTGGGCGAGTTCGCCTCGTTCATCACCGCGATGCTGATGCTGCTCGCGCCGCTCAAGCGCCTGACCGACATCAACGCGCCGATGCAGCGCGGGCTGGCCGCCGCCGAGAGCGTCTTCGGCATGGTCGACGCGCCGGCGGAGGAGGACCTCGGCACGGTCAAGCTGGGTCGTGCGCGCGGCGAGCTCGTGTACGACAAGGTCAGCTTCGTCTACCCGACCCGCACCGAGCCGGCGCTTGCCGAAGTGAGCCTCACGGTGAAGCCGGGCGAGACCGTGGCGCTCGTCGGCGGCTCGGGCGGCGGGAAAACCACGCTCGTCAACCTGCTGCCGCGCTTCTACACCCCGACCTCGGGCCGCATCCTGCTCGACGGTCACGACATCCAGAGCCTGACGCTGGAGAGCCTGCGCGCCAATGTCGCGCTGGTGAGCCAGGACGTGGTGCTGTTCAACGACACGATCTACGCCAACATCGCCTACGGCCGGCTCGGCGGCGCGAGCGAGAAAGAGGTGATCGCAGCGGCGGAAGCCGCGCACGCGATGACCTACATCCGCGAGACCCCGGAAGGCCTGAACACCCTGATCGGCGAGAACGGCCTGCGGCTTTCGGGCGGACAGCGCCAGCGCCTGGCGATCGCGCGGGCGCTGCTCAAGGACGCCCCGGTGCTGATCCTCGACGAGGCGACCTCGGCGCTCGACTCGGAATCCGAGCGCCAGGTGCAGGCCGCGCTCGAGGTCCTGATGCGCGGGCGCACCACCATCGTCATCGCCCACCGCCTCTCGACGATCGAGAACGCCGACCGCATCGTGGTGCTCGAGCGCGGGCGGGTGGTCGAGGCCGGCCGCCACGCCGAGTTGCTCGCGCGCGACGGCGCCTACGCCAAGCTGTACCGGATCCAGTACGCGAAAGAGCAGACGGCCGCGCTCCAGTAGAATTCCGGCATGCTCCTCGTCACCGGCGGCGCCGGCTTCATCGGCTCGAATTTCGTCCTCTCCACGGTCGCGGAAACCGGCGAAGCGACGGTCAATCTCGACAAGCTGACCTACGCCGGCAACCTGCACAACCTCGATGCGCTCGCGGGCGACGCCCGCCACGCGTTCGTGCAGGGCGACATCTGCGACCGCGCGCTGGTGTGGCGCCTGCTCGCCGAGCACCGGCCGCGCGCGATCGTGCACTTCGCCGCCGAGAGCCACGTCGACCGCTCGATCCACGGGCCCGGCGAATTCGTGCAGACCAATGTGACGGGAACGTTCAGCCTCCTGGAGGAGGCGCGGGCGTACTGGAGCGCGCTGCCCGCCGCGGAGCAGGCGTCGTTCCGCTTCCTGCACGTCTCGACCGACGAGGTCTACGGCTCGCTCGGGCCGCAGGACCCCGCGTTCAGCGAGCGCACGCCGTACGCGCCCAACAGCCCCTACGCGGCCTCCAAGGCCGCTTCGGACCATCTGGTGCGCGCCTACCACCATACCTACGGCCTGCCGACGCTCACCACCAACTGCTCGAACAACTACGGCCCCTACCAGTTTCCCGAAAAACTGATTCCGCTCGTCATCCACAACGCGCTGGCGGGAAAGCCGCTGCCGGTGTACGGCGACGGCAAGAACGTTCGCGACTGGCTCTACGTGCTCGATCACTGCGCGGCGGTGCGCCTCGCGCTCGATGCGGGGCGGCCGGGCGAGACCTACAATATCGGCGGCGGGAGCGAGCGCACCAACATCGACGTCGTGCAACAGATCTGTGCTCTGCTCGACGAGGCGCGGCCGCGCGACGGCGGCCGCTACGCCGAGCTGATCGAATTCGTGAAGGATCGCCCGGGGCACGACCGCCGCTACGCGATCGACAGCGCGAAGATCCGCACGGAGCTCGGCTGGCGGCCGGGGGAGAGCTTCGAGTCCGGGCTCGAGAAGACCGTGCACTGGTACCTCGCCAACCGCGCCTGGACGGAGGACATTACGAGCGGCGCCTACCGCAACTGGGTGGAGCAGAACTACAGCGCAAGGGGACGGGCATGAAAGGCATCATCCTCGCCGGCGGCTCGGGCACGCGCCTGTACCCGGTGACCCAGGTCGTCTCGAAGCAGCTCTTGCCGGTGTACGACAAGCCGATGGTGTACTACCCGCTCTCGACCCTGATGCTGGCCGGGATCCGCGACATCCTGGTGATTTCGACCCCTGAAGACACGCCGCGCTTCGAGCAGCTGCTCGGCGACGGGGCGCAATGGGGGATCAGCCTGAGCTATGTGGTCCAGCCCAGGCCCGAGGGCCTCGCGCAGGCGTTCATCCTCGGGCGCGACTTCATCGGCAAGGATCCGGTCGCGCTGGTGCTGGGCGACAACATCTTCTACGGCAACGAGCTGGCCGAGCTGCTGCAGCGCGCGACCGCGCGCGGCCGCGGCGCCACGGTGTTCGCCTATCCGGTCAAGGATCCGCAGCGCTACGGCGTGGTCGAGTTCGACGCGCAAGGCAAAGCTGTCAGCATCGAGGAAAAGCCGAGACACCCGAAATCGCGCTACGCTGTGGTCGGGCTCTACTTCTACGACAACCGCGTGGTGAGCATCGCGCAGAAGCTCCGGCCGTCGGCGCGCGGCGAGCTGGAGATCACCGACGTCAACCGCGTCTATCTGGAGGCCGGCGAGCTCGAAGTCATGCCGATGAGCCGCGGCTTCGCCTGGCTCGACACCGGCACGCACGAAACCCTGCTCGAGGCCTCGGCGTTCATCGAGACGATCGAGCGCCGGCAGGGCCTGAAGGTCGCCTGCCCGGAGGAGATCGCGTTCCGCATGGGCTACATCGACGCGGGCCGGCTCGAAGCGCTGGCGAAGCCGCTCGAGAAGAGCGGCTACGGCCAGTACCTGAAGAGCGTCCTCTCGGAGAAACTCTTCTGATGAAAGTCACCAAGAGCGAGATTCCGGAAGTGCTCATCCTCGAGCCGAAGGTCTACCGCGACGAGCGCGGGCAGTTCTTCGAGGGCTACAACCGCCGCAGCTTCCGCGAAGCGACCGGTCTCGACGTCGAATTCGTGCAGGACAACGAGTCGGTCTCGGCGCGCAACGTCCTGCGCGGCCTGCACTACCAGATCAAGCAGCCGCAGGGAAAGCTGGTGCGCGTGGTGGTGGGCGAGATCTACGACGTGGCGGTCGACCTGCGCCGCGGCTCGCCGACCTTCGGCAAGTGGACCAGCGCCATGCTCTCCCCGGGAACCAAGTCGATGATCTGGATCCCGGCAGGGTTCGCGCACGGCTTCCTGGTCCTCTCGGAGCAGGCGATCGTCAACTACAAGACGACCGACTACTACGCCCCCGAGCACGAGCGCACGCTCGCCTGGAACGACCGCAGCGTCGGCGTGCTCTGGCCGCTCGAAGGCGAGCCCATGATGAGCGACAAGGACCGCCGCGGCACCCCGCTCGGCGAGGCCGAGACCTACCCTTGAGGATCCTCCTCACCGGCCGCAACGGGCAGGTCGGCTGGGAGCTCGAGCGCGCGCTCGCGCCGCTCGGCGAAGTCGTCGCGACCGACCG
>CAZLUX010000126.1:0-8440 GCA_964562815.1 uncultured Enterobacteriaceae bacterium | reverse complement strand
AGAGCGCGGCGCGGGCTCATCCGGGCAGATCGTCCAGCGCGCGCTCGAGGTGCGCGACCTCGGCCCAGGCGGCGATGCGCCACGCGCCCGCCCGGACCTCGACGCGGTTGAGCGCCGCGTTCGGGATCTCGAAATCGCGCGGCGTGGACAGCCCGCGCCCCGTGACCTGGCGGTAGACCATCTCGAGCACGCCGCCGTGGGTGAACAAGAGCAGGCTCCGGCCCGCATGGCGCTCGACCAGCCCGGCGACGCAGGCGAGCGCGCGCCGCTCGAAGGCCTTGAGGGCCTCGCCGCTGACGAAATCGAAAGCGGGGTCCTTGTCGCGAAAGCGCGCGTACTCGGCGGGAAAGCGGTCGCGCACCTCCGCGTAGGTGTAGCGCTCGAAAATGCCGTAGTGCCGCTCTCGCAGCTGCGGGTCGAGCGCGACCGGCAGGCCCAGGCGCTCGGCCGCCGGCGCGGCCGTCTCGCGCACGCGCACGAGGTCGCTCGAGTAGATCGCGTCGAAGCGCTCGCCGGCGAGCGCCGTCGCCACCGCGAGCGCCTGCGCGCGCCCGAGCTCGTTCAGCGGCACGTCGGTCTGGCCCTGGACGCGGCCTTCGGCGTTCCAGGCGGTCTCGCCGTGGCGCACCAGGCAAAGGCGCGTCGTGCTCACGCCGCCGCCCGCGGGTTGAGCACGCGCAGCGGCTTGCCGTCGAGCCAGGCCTCGACGTTCTCCACCGTGTCCGCGTAGAACGCGCGCATCACGTCCAGGCTGACGTAGCCGAGGTGCGGCGAGAGCGTCACGTTGTCCATGCTGCGCAGGGGATGGTCGACGGGCAGCGGCTCGCGGTCGTAGACGTCGAGCGCGGCGTGCCCCGGGCGGCCGCTCTTCAACGCCGCGATCAGCGCGGTCTCGTCGACGATCGGCCCGCGCGAGGTGTTGACCAGGATCGCGCCCGGCTTCATGCGCGCGAGCTCTTGCGCGCCGATCAGGCCGCGCGTGCGCTCGCCCAGCACCAGGTGGATGCTCACCACGTCCGAGGTCTCGAGCAGCTCGTCCTTGCCGAGCAGCGTCGCCCCGGCCGCCGCCGCGCGCTCGCGGGTCAGGTTCTGGCTCCAGGCGGCGACCTGCATGCCGAAGGCGGCGCCGATGCGCGCCATGCGCGCGCCGAGCTTGCCCAGGCCGAGCAGGCCCAGGCGCCGGCCCTCGAGCACCATGCCGCCGGCGACGCCCTCGTGCCAGCCGCCGGCGCGCATGCCGCGCCCGGCCCGGGCGAGGTCGCGCGCGGCGGCGATGATCAGCCCCCAGGCGAGCTCGCTGGTCGAGGCGCCGGTGTCGCCGCCGCGGGTGTGGCTCACGGGGATGCCGCGCTCGGCGCAGGCGTTCGCGTCCAGGCTCGGCGCGCGCACGCCGGTGAGCGTCACGAGCTTGAGCTTCGGCAGGCGCTCGACGAGGCTGCGCGGAAACGGCGTGCGCTCGCGCATCAGGCACACGATCTCGAACGGCGCGAGGCGCGCAGCCGCGTCCTCCTCGGAAGCGAAGGCGTCGTGGAAGTCGGTGATCTCGACGCCGCGCCGGCGCAGCCGGTCCCAGTCGGCCGACCGCAGGGCGAGGTGCTGGTAATCGTCCAGAATGGCGAGGTTCACGGGCGTTCAGGCGGTGCGAAGTCCGGCAATTCTAACGATTCCGACGGCGATCAGGGGCAGCACGAGCCCGATCACGGTCGCGCTGATCAGCAGCTCGCCCAGCTCGTGGTAGTCCGCGGGCATCAGCACCGCGCCGGTGGCGTGATTCTTCACCTCGCGCGTGACGGTGAAGATCCGGTTGAGGTACTCGGTGCCGAGCTGAGCCGCCGACAGCGCGAGGTTGGAGAACGACGCCATCACCGCGAAGTAGGTCGCCTTGAGGTGCGCCGGCGCGGAGTTCGCGATCCAGGCGAGCATCGGGATCATCGCGATCTGCCCGAGCGGCGACTCGAGCGCGGTGTCGACCAGCGCGATGAAGCGCGCGTTGACGATGCCGCCGGTGTGCGCCGCGGTCCAGTGGTGCAGGCCGTAGAACATGCCGATGATCGGAAGCCCCAGCGCGGTGCCGGCGAAGGTGAGCATGACGATGATCTCGCCGATCGATTTCTCCGCCATGTAGCGGCGGAAGATGAACATGCCGGCGAGCGTCAGCGCCGAGGCGATCAGCGACAGCTCGGCGAGGAAGGCCTGGTCGAAGTGCAGGTCGTCGATCATCCACCAGGTCGAGCCCGCGCCGGGGCCGGGCATGGCGCGGAAGACGAACAGCACCAGCGCCGTCGCCACCAGCACCTCGCGCGCTGCGGGCTCGAGCTCGCGCGCCAGGCGCCAGAGGAGGAACAGCAGGACGCCGAGCGAGCCCGAGAAGATGATTTCCTTGGCGAAGCGCAGCTCCGACAGGCCGACGCTCAGCGTGATCGCGACGAACACCAGGCTGCCGCCGAGCACCCACCAGTTGGGCTCGGTCTTCTCTTCGCCGTGCACCGCGAGCAGCCGCCCGATCTCGGCCTCGGCATGGCCCTGGCGGCGAAGACGCGCCCACTGCCTGCGCTGCAGCACCGCGGCGAGCGCCACGCCGACGAGCGACACCGCCGGGATGATCAGCGCGAGCTCGTAGATCCTCGCGTAGAGGGCCGCCTTCTGCGCCGCAGGCAGGCCGTCGGCGCCCTGGAACAGGATCACGTTGGCGAGCGCCACCAGGACGCTGCCGCCGATGATCGCGACGCGCCCGAGGGTCTGCATCGTGGTGTGCATCAGCTTGCGCTCTGCCGCGCCGTAGGGGCGCCCCGCGGCGTCGACGCGCGGCACCGCCTCGACCGTCATCGCGTCGGCGACCGCGTCCTGCACCATGTAGCCGGTCGGCGCGAGCAGCGTGGCGAGCACGAACCAGTGCGGCACCGGCATCAGCGCGCGCATCGCGGCGGTGTGCTCGATCAGCCCGACCATGACCGCGAGGCTCGCCGCGATCATCGCCGCGCCGAGGAGCACCAGCCAGGCCTTCCAGCGCCAGATCAGGTCGACCAGGTGGCCGACCGGCATCTTGAGCGCCCAGGGGATTCCCGCCCAGAAGCCGAGCGCGGCGAGGAACGCCGCCGACAGCCCGAGGTACTCCTTGACGAAGAAGGTGCCGACGATCCCGGTCAGCCCGGAGATGCCCGCCGCCAGGTAGACCATGAGCGGCGGCAGATAGGACAGCCGCAGCTCGCGCCCGAGCTCAAGGACGTTGCGCTCGAGCCAGCGGGTCGCGGCCCTAGAAATTGACGTTGTTCCCGCCCTTGAGCTTCAGCATCTGGCGCGCGTCGTCGGGCGTGGCGATCACCAGTCCGAGCTCCTCGAGGATGCGGCGCACCTTGCCCACCTGCTCGGCGTTCGAGCGCGCGAGCTGGCCCTTGCCGATCCACAGGCTGTCCTCGAGGCCGACGCGCACGTTGCCGCCCATCACCGCCGAGAGCGCGGCGATCTGCATCTGGTTGCGTCCGGCGCCGAGCACCGACCACAGGTAGGCGTCGCCGAAGAGCCGGTCGGCGGTGCGCTTCATGTGCAGCACGTCCTCCGGGTGCGGCCCGATGCCGCCGCGGATGCCGAACACCGACTGGATGAAGAGCGGCGGCTTCAACAGCCCGCGGTCGAGGAAGTGCGCCGCGCTGTACAGGTGGCCGATGTCGTAGCACTCGACCTCGAAGCGCGTCGCGTTGTCGCCGCAGGAGCGCAGGATGTGGGCGATGTCCTTGAAGGTGTTCTTGAAGATGCGGTCGTCGCTCTCGGCGAGATACGGCTTCTCCCATTCGTGCTTGAACTCCTTGTAGCGCCCGAGCATCTCGTAGAGGCCGAAGTTCATCGATCCCATGTTGAGCGAGGCGACCTCGGGCTTGAGCTTGAGCGCCGGCTGCAGCCGCTCTTCGACCGTCATCGTCGGCGCGCCGCCGGTGGTGAGGTTGATCACCACGTCGCAGCTGCCCTTGATCAGCGGCAGGAAGCGCCGGAACACCTCCGGGTCCTGCGTCGGGCGGCCGTCTTCGGGCATGCGCGCGTGCAGGTGAACGATGGCGGCGCCGGCCTGCGCGGCGCCGACCGCGGCCTCGGCGATCTCGTCCGGCGTGATCGGCAGGTGCGGCGACATCGTCGGCGTGTGGATCGCGCCGGTGACGGCGCAGGTGATGATGACCTTGCCCTGGGCTGCAGCCATTAAGCTCTCCCTCGTTTCTTCGTTCTAAACCATGTAGCGCACACCGCCGCAGACCGAGATGGACTGGCCGCTGATGTGCCGGCCCGCCTCGGTGGCGAGGAACAGCGCGGTGTTCGCCACGTCCTGCGCGCTGACCGCGGTGCGCAGGCTCACGCTCTGGAGCAGGCGGCCGCGCATCTCCTCGTTCGAGATGCCGAGCCCCTTCGCCTTGGCCTCGATCACGCGCTCGACGCGCTCGCCCTCGACCACGCCGGGCTGGATGCAGTTCACGCGCACGCCGTCGGGGCCGGCCTCGGCGGCGAGGCTCTCGGTGAAGCCGACCACGGCCCACTTCGCCGCGGCGTAGGGCGTGCGCAGCGGAAAGCCGAGGCGCCCCGCGATCGACGAGAGGTTGACGATGCTGCCGCCGCCGGCCGCCTTGATCATCGGCATCGCGCGCCGCGTGCAGTAGAACATGCCGTTGAGGTCGACCGCGATGCAGCGCTCCCAGTCCTCGGGGCGGATGTCCTCGACCTTCGCGGTCGGGCCGGCGATGCCGGCGTTGTTCACCAGCACGTCGAGCCCGCCGAGCTCGCGCCCGACGTCGTCGAACAGGCGGTCGACGTCGTCGCGCAGCGAGACGTCGGCGCGGGTCTGCGTCACGCGCGGCAGCTCGCGCTTCAGCCTCGAGAGCGCCGCCTCGTCGACGTCGCACACGTGCACGCGCGCGCCGTGCTCGAGAAAAGTGTTGGCGATGGCGCGGCCGATCCCCGCCGCGCCGGCGGTCACGAGCACTCGCAATCCCTGGGCGCTGGTCTGCATGGTCTTATCCCTATGTCCGGATGATACCTTGCGACGCCGTCTCCTTCAGGCTTTCGCGGCGCCGGGGCGCTGCGCCGAAACCATGATCCCGCTGACGATCACCAGCGCGATGCCGCTCCAGGCCGTCGCGCTCAGGCGCTCGCCCCAGTACCACGCGCCCAGCAGGCTGGAAAACACGACCGCGGCGTAGGAAAACGTCGCCGGGATCACCGGCACGCCGAAGGAGTAGGCCGCGGCCATTGCGACCTGCGCCAGCGTCGCCAGGCCGCCGATCGCGGCCACCAGCGCGACCTCGTGCCAGTTGGAGATCGAAAAGCCGGAGCGCGCGAGCACGACGGCGCCGCCCAGCGCGCAGCCGACCGCCGAGAAGTACAGGCTGGTACGCCACGGGGGCTCGCCCGCCGCGCCCAGCCGGCTGAGCAGCAGGTAGGCGAGGCCGCCGCTCACGCCGGAAAAAAGGCCGATCGACATCCCGGCCCAGCGCTGCCCCGCGAGCGAGGGCGACAGCAGCACCCAGACGCCCGCCAGCCCGAGCAGAACCCCGGCCACCGCCAGCGGGCGCGGGCGGTGGACCGCCAGCACCGCGGCGAACACCGTGAGGAAGATCGGCGCGGTGTAGTTGAGCGCGGTCGCGGTGCCGAGCGGCACCAGGCCGAGGGCGATGAAATAGCACACCAGCGACGCCCAGCCGACCACCCCGAGCGCGATCTGGGCGCGAAGCTGCGGCGTGCGCAGCGGCATGCCGCGCAGCCCGAGGTAGGCGAGCGCCGCGGCGGCGGCGAACAGGCCGCGAAAGAACGCCAGCTCGACCGCGCCGAGCGTGGCGAGCGCGCTCTTGACCAGCCCCGCCTGGACCGCGAACAGCGCGCTCGCGACGAGCATCCAGAGCGCGGGCAATGCGACATGGCGAACCGACGGCGGCATAAAGGATCGCTTCCTCAGCGCTCGGCTAGAATTCCGCCACCATGGCGAAGATCAAGCTCAGCGGCCGCAGCGCCTTCCTGCGTCTTCTCGTCGACGAAGGCGTGACCCACATGTTCGGCAACCCCGGCACGACCGAGCTGCCGATCATGGAGGTGATGCCCGACTACCCGCAGCTCAAGTACGTTCTCGGCCTGTACGAGTCGGTGGTGGTCGGCATGGCCGACGGCTACGCGCGCGCCTCGAACCGGCTCGCCGCCTGCAACGTGCACGTGGCGCCCGGCCTGGGCAACGCGATGGGCGCGCTCTACAACGCCAAGTTCTCCGGCTCGCCGCTGATCCTCACCGCGGGCCAGCAGGAGCAGGGCCACGGCCTGCTCGAGCCGCTGCTGTACGCGCCGCTGGTGCCGGTGGCGCAGCCCTTCGTCAAGTGGGCGGTCGAGGTCACGCGCGCCGAGGACCTGCCGCTCATCGTGCGGCGCGCGGCCAAGGTCGCGCTCACGCCGCCCACCGGCCCGGTGTTCATCTCGCTGCCGGGCGACGTGCTGGAGGAGGACGCCGAGCTCGAGCCCGCGGCGCCGACCCGCATCGACGCGCGCAACCGCCCCTCCGACGAGACGCTGGCGCGCGTCGCGAAGAAGCTCCTCGCGGCGAAGAACCCGGTGATCATCGCCGGCCAGGAGCTCGCGGTGCACGACGCCTTCGGCGAGGCCGCCGAGCTCGCCGAGCTGCTCGGCGCGGGCGTGTACCAGCAGACGGTCGCCTACAGCGCGCAGTTCCCGACCGGGCACCGCGCCTACCTGGGCGCGCTGACCCGAAACCAGAAGCAGGTGCGCGAGGCGCTCGCGCCGTTCGACCTCGCGATCTGCCTCGGCGCGGACCTGCTTCGCATGTCGGTCTACAGCCCGGTCGACCCGCTGCCCGAGGGCATGCCGGTGGTTCACGTCAGCGAGCGCGACTGGGAGCTGGGCAAGAACCATCCCACCGAGTTCGCGCTGCAGGCGAACGTGAAGGAGACCCTGCGCGCGCTGCTGCCGCTGGTGCGCGCCGCGCGCCCGGCGGCCGCCGACGAGCGCCTGGCCGCGCTCGCGCCGCGCAACTGGTCGGCGCAGCGCGACAAGGCGCGCGTCGCCGCGCTCGAGGCCGCCGAGGAAAAGCCGATCGATCCGCGCTACCTGATGCTGCGCATCGCCGAGTCGCTGCCGAAGGACGCGGTGGTGGTCGAGGAAGCGCTCACCTCCTCGCTCTCGCTGCCGTCCTTCCTCGCGCTGCGCGACCCGCAGAGCTACTACGGCCTGGCGAGCGGCGGCCTGGGCTTCGCCCTGCCCGGCGCGATCGGGGTCAGCCTCGCGCTGCCCGGGCGCCCGGTGGTCGCGGTGGTCGGCGACGGCAGCGCCATGTACGGCATCCAGGCGCTGTGGACCGCGGCGCACGAGAAGCTGCCGATCACCTACGTCATCACCAACAACCGCAGCTACCGCATCCTCAAGGAGCGCCTCATCTCGATGCGCAAGAGCGACCGGTTCATCGGCATGGACATCCGCGAGCCCTCGATCGACTACTGCGCGCTCGCGCAGTCGATGGGCGTGCCCGCGAAGCGCGTCGTCGAGCCGCAGGACTTCGCGCCGGCGCTGCGCGAGGCGGCCGCGAGCGGCGGCCCGCGCCTGCTCGAAGTGATGGTCGCCGACGGCTTCGGCGGCTGACGGATCCCGTCGCACGGGCGCAGCTTCGCCCAAAAAACCGCGCCCGAAAAGAGCGTTGCGCGCGCGCTTTTATCCTGCCGTCCGGCCCGTTCTAGACTCTTGCTCCGTAGCGTCGCTGGAAATCGAGAAAGTCGGATGTAGAGCGGGACGCTTTCGTAAGCTTCCACGGTTGCGCCCGCGCCCAGAAGTCCGCAATCGGCTAGGCGCGGACGCTCGGCTAACGTCCGCAGCCACCGGCGCGCGCCCGGTGGCCTTAACACAGAAGCTACGGGCCGTCGAGGCCGAGAGCGCAATCGCTGCATCAACGAAACGGTCGATGTTCTCGCGGGGCGCGGAGTTCAAGCGAAGGAAAATATCAGAATCATCTATGCCAGTGCGGTCGTCTCTCGATGTCCACTTTCTTCTGTGCAGTCTTGTCCGGTTTCCTCGCGGCCGACCCAGTGACCGTGCTTGCCCAGGACATTTCCAGCATGACCGGCACCTGGCTGTCGGAGCCGACCCACGCCATCGTCCCGGGCTCGGGCGCGCACTACGTCGACGACAGCGGCAAGCACCGGCCACGCGCCGCGAGCGTCGTCCTGACCCTGAAGGTCGAGCACCAGGACGGCAGGCGATTCTGGGGGCGGATCGTCTCCGCGACCCAGGAAGAGCCCTGGCTCGCCGTCTTCGACCACACCGGCAAGAACTACATCGGCGTCGACAGCGACGGCCAGCCCGCCGGCACGATGATGGGCCCGGACAGGTTCGAGAATTGCTACACTCAGGTCGTGCCGATCCAGGTAGCGTCCTGCGCGATCTTCCATCGCCGGAAGTGACGGCAAGCCGG
>CAZLUX010000125.1:0-8460 GCA_964562815.1 uncultured Enterobacteriaceae bacterium | reverse complement strand
GCGAACTCGTCCCCGCCCAGGCGCGCGGCGAGATCGGTCGCCCTGCGCGCGTGCGCGGCCAGGACCCCGGCCACGCCGGCCAGGCAGCGGTCGCCCGCGAGGTGCCCGAGCTCGTCGTTGTATTCCTTGAACCCGTCGAGATCGAATGCGACCACGCCGACCGGGGACTGGTTGCGCGCGCCGCGCCGGATCTCTTCGCCCAGGAAACGGCCGAAGAGGCGTCGGTTGGCCAGCCCGGTCAGCTCGTCGTGCAGCGCGAGGTGCTCGGCGCGCTCCTCGGCCAGCTTGCGCCGGGTGATGTCGTGATGCGAGACCACGAACAGCCTCTCTAAACCGCCCTGAAGCCGGGCGACGCGCATTGCGAACCAGCGCCTCTCGACCGGGCTGTGGCAAGGGTACTCGCAGGAAAAGGAGGCCGCCCTGCCGCTCATGACGTCGGAAATGCCGCGGGCTGCGTCCGTTGCGAGCTCGTCGCCGCCGGCGACGGCGGCGCGCAGCACCTCCAGATAGTTCGCGCCCGCGCCGGCGGAATCCTGCGCCAGCCCGTTTTCGATTCCGAACTTCTTCCAGGCCGAGTTCACATCCACGATCGCGCCCGTTTCGTCGATGACCGCGATCTGCTCCTCCAGCGAGTCCACCACCAGTTCGTGAAGGACGGCCCGGTCGCGCATTCGCGCTCAGGCGTTGAGGCCCGCCAGCACGCGCAGGTGCTGCACCACCGAGCGCCCGAGCGCGGACAGGGCGTAACCGCCCTCGAGCATCGAGACGATGCGCCCGCCCGCGGTGCGGTCGGCGACCGCCTTGACCTGCTCGGTGACCCAGCCGTAGTCGGCGTCCTTGAACGCGAGCATCGCCATGTCGTCTTCGGCGTGGGCGTCGAAGCCGGCGGAGAAGATCACCAGCTGCGGCTCGAAGCCCTCGAGCGCCGGCAGCCAGGCCTCGCTCACCGCCTCCCGGAACGACTTCGAGCCGGCGCCGGCGGCGAGCGGAACGTTGATCATGTTCGGCGCACGGTCCTCGGTGCCGGAGTAGGGATAGAACGGGTGCTGGAAGGTCGAGACCATCAGCACGTTGGTGTCGTGGGCGAAGATGTCTTCGGTGCCGTTGCCGTGGTGCACGTCGAAGTCGACGATCGCCACGCGCTCGACTCCGTGCGCGTGCACCGCGTGGCGCGCCGCGACGGCCGCATTGTTGAAGAAGCAGAAGCCCATCGGCCGCGCGCGGCAGGCGTGATGCCCCGGGGGGCGCACGCTGCAGAACGCGTTCTCCGCCTCGCCCGCCATCACCAGGTCGGTCGCGAGCACCGCGGCGCCCGCGGCGCGCAGCGCCGCGTTCAGGGTGTACGGATTCATCGCGGTGTCCGGGTCGAGGTGCACCGTCCCGTGGGCGGGCGCCGCGTCCCGGATTGCGCGCACGTAATCGATCGGGTGCACGCGCGCGAGCTGCTCGTCGCTGGCGAGCGGCGCTTCGTGCCGCTGGAGGTACTGCACGACCCCCGAAGCGATCAGCTGGTCCTCGATCGCGGCGAGCCGCTCCGGGCATTCCGGATGGTGCGCCCCCATGTCGTGCCTGAGGCAGTCGGCGTGAGTGATAAAAGCTGTCGTCATGCGTGCATTCCGTCACGGAATCTTAGCCGAATCCGCGCCGCTGCTGGGCCTCGGGCGCGGGGGCTTTCGAGTACAATCCTTTCGTGCTGCTCAAACCCCAGTTTCTGAAGGCTCAGGACGCGCCCATCGCCCGCGTGCTCGACGCCGCCGGGCGCGTGATCCTGGGCAAGGATCAGCAGCTGCGGCTGGCGCTGGCCTGTCTGCTCGCACGCGGTCACCTGCTGATCGAGGATCTGCCGGGGGTCGGCAAGACCACGCTCGCGCTGGTGCTGGCGCGCACGCTGGGCCTGCAGTTCCAGCGCATCCAGTTCACCAGCGACATGCTGCCGGCCGACATCGTAGGCGTGTCGGTCTACGACCGCGGCACCGGATCCTTCAAGTTCCATCCAGGGCCGATCTTCGCGCAAGTCATCCTCGCCGACGAGGTCAATCGCGCGACGCCGAAGACGCAAAGCGCGCTGCTCGAAGCGATGGAGGAAAATCAGGTCACGGCCGAAGGCGCGACCCGCAAGCTGCCGGAGCCGTTCTTCGTCATTGCGACGCAGAATCCTTCCGAGCAGTTCGGCACCTTCCCGCTGCCCGAGTCGCAGCTCGACCGCTTCATGATGCGCATCGAGCTGGGCTATCCCGACCGGAGCGCCGAGCGCGCGCTGCTGTCGGGCGTCGACCGGCGCGACCTGCTCGCGCACCTGGAGCCCTGCATGTCGCCGGCCGAGCTGCTCGCGCTGCAGGACAACGCGCGCGCCGTACACGTGGCGCCCGCGTTGCTCGACTACGTGCAGGCGATCGTCGAGCACACCCGCCGCTCGCCGGACTACGCCGCCGGCCTTTCGCCACGGGCTGCGCTCGCGCTGGTGCACTCGGCGCGCGCCTGGGCGCTGCTCGAGGGGCGCGACAAGGTCATCCCGGAAGACGTCCAGGCGGTGCTGGCGGGCGTCGCCACGCACCGGCTGCGCCCCGCGCACGACGGCACGCGGCGGGTCGACATCGGCGCGCAGCTGGTCGCCGCGGTCCCGATTCCCTGATTCAGCGCGGCAGCTTTTCCTGCAGGAACTGCAGCACCGCGACCTCGTCGCGGCGCAATGCCGGCGCCCCACGGCCGCGCCGGGCGCGCCGCGTCGGCGCTTGCGGCACGGTCATGCCGAGCAGGTAGGCCTGTACCAGCGCCGGGTGCACGTAGTACTTGCGGCAGACCGCGCGCGTGTTGCCCAGGCGCTCGGCGACCGCGTCGATCGCGCGCAGGACGTTGCGGTCGGCCTCGCGCTTGCTTGCCGCCGGACCCATTTCGCGCAGCTCCATCGCCGCCAGCATGCTCCCGCCCCAGGTGCGGAAGTCCTTGGCCGTGATGTCCCGCCCCGTGATCTCGCGCAGGTAGGCGTTGACGTCGTCGGAGGTCACCGCCTGCCGCTTGCCGTCGGCGTCGAGGTACTGGAACAGCTCGTGACCGGGCAGATCCTGGCAGCGCTGGATGATGCGCGCGATGCGCCGATCCGTCAGCGCGACCGAATGCTCGACCCCGCTCTTGCCGCGGAAGCTGAACAGCATCATCGTGCCGTCCACCTTGACGTGCCGCCGGCGCAGCGTGGTGAGGCCGAAGGAGCGGTTCTCGCGCGCGTATTCGTCGTTGCCGACCCGGATAAGGGTGCGGTCGAGCAGCCGCACCACCGTCGCCAGCAACTGGCGCAGGCTCAGATCCTCGACCCGCAGGTCGTGCTCGACGCGCTCGCGCAATGCCGGCAGCACTTCGCTGAATTCGAGCATCCGGCGGAACTTCGAGCGGTCGCGCGCCTCGCGGTACGACGGGTGATAGCGGTACTGCTTGCGGCCGCGCGCGTCGCGCGCGGTGGCCTGGATGTGGCCGTCCGGATCGGGACAGATCCAGACGTCGGTCCACGCAGGCGGAATCGCCAGTGAATTGAGGCGCCGCCTGACCTTCGGGTCGGCGATGCGCTGGCCGTCGGGCGCGTAGTAGGCCCAGCCCCTGCCCGAGCGCTTGCGCCGGATGCCGGCGACGCCGTCGGTGACGTAGCGCAGCCCCGCACGTGTCGCCGACCTGCGATGTTCGCTCGCGCGCAGCGTGGCAGAGCCGGCGCGCCTGGGCACGGCGGCCCGCTCAGTCCGGCCGGATTGCGACCTTGCCGCTTCCGAGCATCAGGACGGCAAGGCCGCAAAGCAGGTACACGCCCTCCAGCTCGACCGCCCAGCCGCCGGTCTTGCCCAGGGAAAGCAGTTGGGTGCCGTGCGCCAGCACGAGGGCGAAGATCATGTTGATCATCACCAGCAGCCCGCCGATGCGCGAATACACCCCGAGGATCAGCATCACCGGGGCGACGACCTCGCCCACGTAGACGAGGTAAACCATGGCGTGCGGCAGCCCGAGGTCGGCCAGCCTGCCTCCGATAAAGCCGAGCGCGGCCGGGTAAAGGATCTTGTGTATGCCGTGCAACAGGATCAGCATGCCGAGCGTCAGGCGCAAGGTGAGCTTTCCGACGTCGTCGACAAAGAGCGGATTCATTCCTCTGCCTCCAGCGAATCAGTCGAAAGGATATCAGACCGTCAGCGATCGAACAGCGAACCAATTGTCGCCTGGATCGCCTCGGCGGCCGCGCGCGGGTCGGCGGCATCGCGCACGGGCCGGCCGACCACGATGTAGTCGGCGCCGTTGGCGAAGGCTTGCGCCACGTCGACGGTGCGCTTCTGGTCATCCTTTCGGCCGCCTTGCGCCGGACGAATGCCGGGCGTGACCACCAGCAGGCGCGCGCCGAACTCGGCCCTGATCGCGGGCGCCTCGAGGCCGGAAGAAATCACGCCGTCGCAGCCGGTTTCCATCGCGTGGCGCGCGCGGGAAAGCACCAGCGCGCCGACGTCGGCGCCGGCGCCCATTTCGGCCAGGTCGCTCTTGTCGAAGCTGGTGAGCACGGTCACCGCCAGAATCTTCATCGCGCCCTTCTCGCGCGCCGCGGCCTCCAGGATCGAGCGGTGCCCATGGACCGTGAGAAAGGTCGCGCCGCTGGAGCGAAGGTTCGCCACTGCGCGCCGCACCGTCTCGGGAATGTCGTACAGCTTGAGGTCGGCGAACACCTTGTTGCCGCGCGCGACGAGCCATTCGAGCAGCTCGAAGTAGCCGCCCGACGTGAACAGCTCGAGCCCGATCTTGTAGAAGCAGGCGGCGTCGCCGATGCGCTCGACCAGCGCGCGTGCCTCGGCGGCGTCGGGAACGTCGAGCGCCACGATCAGGCGCTCGCGGCGGCTCACGGCTCGGGTCGAAGGCTCGTTCATGGGATGCCGGTATCATACCTGCCGTGGCGGACATTCTGGTTCTGTACTACAGCTCCGGCGGATCGGTGCGCCGGCTGGCGGAGCTGATCGCCGACGGCATCGAGCGCGTGCCGGGGGCGGCGGCGCGCCTGCGAACGGTGCCGCGGGTGGCGCCGCTAACCGAGGTCGCCGCGCCGCCGGTGCCGCCCGAAGGCGCGCCCTACGCCGAGCTGAAGGATCTCGAGCAGTGCGCCGGCCTCGCGCTCGGCAGCCCGGCGCGGTTCGGCAACATGGCTGCGCCGCTCAAGCACTTCCTCGACGGCAGCGCGGCGCTGTGGCAGCGCGGCGCGCTCGCGGGCAAGCCCGCCTGCGCCTTTACCTCAAGCGCCAGCCTGCACGGCGGCCAGGAAACGACGCTGATTTCGATGCTGCTGCCGCTGCTCCATCACGGGATGCTGATCGTCGGCCTGCCCTACACGCAGGCCGAGCTGAACGCGACGCGCGACGGCGGCACGCCCTACGGCGCGAGCCATTTCGCCGGCATCGCCGACGACCGCCCGGTCCCGGACGCAGAGCGCGCTCTGTGCATCGCGCAAGGGCGGCGCCTGGCGGAAGTGGCGCTCAAGCTCGCCCGATGAAGGCGGCCCGGCTCGCCGCCGCGGGCTCGCTCGCCGCCCTGATCGTGCTGTGCCTTGCCTGGGAGCTGTGGCTCGCGCCGCTCAGGCCCGGCGGCAGCCTGATGGCGCTCAAGGCGCTGCCGCTCGCGCTGCCGCTGCGGGGCGTCGTCGCCGGCAAGCGCTACACCTTTCAGTGGGCGAGCATGCTGATCCTGGCCTACTTCACCGAGGGCGTGGTGCGCGCCTGGGGCGAGCGCGGCGCGGGGCAGGCGCTCGCCGCGGCCGAGATCGTCCTCAGTCTCGTTTTCTTCGCCGCGGCGGTGACGTACGCGCGGCTGACTCGAGCAGCCGCCTAGCCGCGGCATAGACCGGCACCTCGACCAGTCGGCCGTCGACGCGGGCGCGCTCCCTGCCCTTCGCGCGCGCCTCGTCGAAAGCTCGCACGATCCGCTTGGCGCGGTTGAGCTCCCGCGCCTCGACCGAGAACACGCGATTGATCGGGGCGGCGTGCACCGGATGCACCAGGCTCTTCATGCGGTAGCCGAGGCGCTTGGCCCGGCGGGCGTCGGCCGCTGCGCCCTTGGCGTCGCCGAAAGTGTAGGGGCAGTCGATCGCCTCGACCCCTGCGCCGCGGCATTCGATCAGGAAGCGCGCGCGCACGTAGGCGAGCTCCTCGCCGCCGCGCGAGCGCTCGGCGCCGAGGTCCGCGACCATGTCCTCGCTCGCCACCAGCATCGCGGTGACGCGCGGGCTGGCGCGGGCGATCTCGCCGGCCCGAACCAGCCCCGCCGCGCTCTCGATGTTGGGCACCAGCTCGACGCCGTGCGCGATCGCCGCCAGCGCCTGGACCTGCTCCGGGCGCGCCACCTTCGACATCAGGACGATGTCGGGCCTGGCCGCGAGCACCGCCTCGAGATCCTCGCGGCCGCAGGTCTCGAGCGGATTGACCCGCACGGCGGCGAGCGCCCCCGCGGCGCGCCACGCCGGGTAGAGCCGCGCCGCCAGAGCGCGCGCCCGGGGCCTCGCCGGCGGCGGCGTGAAGTCTTCCAGCTCCTGGATCAGGACGTCGGCGCCGCTGCGCGCCGCGGCGGCCTGTGCCTTCTCGTCGGCGCCGGGAACGAAGAGCCAGGTGCGGCGCGGCTGGGTCATTCCCTGCCCGCGCAGGACTCGAGGTGCTCCTCGATGAAGCGGATCTGGTCGTCGCGGGTGCGGCTGCTCGAATAGATCCAGATCGCGGCCACGAGCGCCACCACCAGGCCTACGCCGAGCATGCCCTGATCGCGCGGAGCAGCCTCAAGCTCTCGCACCGCGCCCGCGAACAGCAGCACGGCGCCCATGATCAGCAGCCCGACGAACTGGAACTTGGTGCCGAAGGCGTAGCACAGCTCGCCTTCGAACGCGCTGCCCTCGCCCTCGGCGCGCACCGTGCCGCGGAATTCGATCACGTCGCCGGCCGCGGACAGCAGTCCCTTGCGCCAGACCCGGATCGAAGGTGCCGAGTCCGAACCGGCGATGGTTCCGATCAGGCGCGTGCCGACTCCGAAGCGCCGCCCCTGGACGAGCGCGCGCAGCCGCGCCAGCGCGTCCCGTTGCGAATGCGGCCCCACGACGCGCAGCGGCCGGCGCCAGAAGATGAATCCCTCGGACATTCCCACGCTCCTTTCTTACCGCACGTTACCGCGTGCGGTGGCCCGCGTCGAGCGGCGCAGCTCAAGCCGCGCTCTTGCCCGGCCTGAAGATCGCGTAGTTGCCGTTCGCCCTCGCCACCAGCGTCTCGCCAAGGTAGATGCTCGACTCGAGGTTGGCGACAGTCTTGCCGCGATTGACGAGCTCGGTGACGCAGGCGAGCTCGCCCGAAACGACCGGCTTGAAATAGTTGATCTTGACCTCGATCGTGGCGCAGATCTCGCCCGCGTCGAGCGTCGGATAGAGCGCCGCGCCCATGCCGGTGTCGGCCATGGCGAACAGCACGGCGCCGTGCACCACGCCGTGCGGATTGTGGAGGGCCTCGGTGACCGCGAGCGTGCAGCGGCTGCGCCCGCCCGCGGGACGCTCGCTCCACTTGATTCCGAGCTGCTCGACGTAAGGATGGCGCATAGCCGTCTCCGTCAGATTGTTATCGATTTCACTTGCGCTTCTTCGGCGGCAGCGAGCGAACCCAGAGACGGCCGCTTTCGACCCAGTCCGAAAGGTCCGCATCGCTCTCGAAACCGGGCGGGTCGACGTATACGTAGCCCCTCAACGGCTTGCCGGTGAAGTCCATCTCGCGCACGTACCGGCGCTTCAGGGCTTCGACGTAGCGGTCCGGACCGACGCGGACCATCAGAAAGTTGTCAGTGATGCCGACAAACATATGGCCGCGCGACATGAAGGCAAGGCCGCCGAACATCTTCTTCTCCACGATGTCGCGCCGCCCGCGCAAAATGTCTCTAATCCTCTCGGCTAGACCTTGGTCGTATGCCATGCGCCGCCCGTGTTTCAGCGCAGCGGTTTTCTCATGTACACGCGCGCGAGCCCATCTTCGACGCGTCGATCGTATTCAGCGTAGCCGATTCCGGCGTACAGCGCGCGATTCTCGATCATCTTCTCGTGCGTGTAGAGATAGATCGACCCAAACCCTTGGCGCCGTGCCTCCGCCTCGCCAAGCTCGAGAAGCGTTCTGCCGAGCCCGGTACCCCGACGCGACGGCTCGACCGCCACGTTCTCCAGCAGAAAGCCCTCCTGCGTAACCGAGAGCACCAGTACCCCGATGATGCGTCCGCCGCTCTCGGCGACCGTGACCTGACGCCTTCGGATAACGTCGGCGTAGTCATCGGTCATTGGCCCCGGGGGCCTGCCGATGCGCTCCACGTAGTGGCGGTAGGCGGCGTGGACGCATGCCGCCACGGCGTCAGCGTCGCCGGGATTTGCTGGTCGAAGGAGAGGCTCAGCGCCCGTAGAACTTCCTCACCGTGTCCTCGGCCACCTGCTGCAGGAAC
>CAZLUX010000124.1:0-8463 GCA_964562815.1 uncultured Enterobacteriaceae bacterium | reverse complement strand
CGTCGAGGATGTAGCACACGCCGCGCAGGTTCGAGCCGAGCTGCGCCGCCAGGCGAATGCGCTGCGCCTCGCCGCCCGAGAGGGTCGGCGCCGAGCGGTCGAGCGTGAGGTAGTCGAGGCCGACCTCGCGCAGGAAGCCGAGCCGGCTTTGCAGCTCGGCGACCAGGTCGCGCGCGATCTCGCGCTCGCGGCCCTCGAGCGCGACGTTCGAAAACAACTTTTCGAGCACTTCGACCGGCAGCGCGCCGTAGTCGGCGATCGACCTGCCGCGCCAGGCGACCGCCAGCGCCTCGGGGTTGAGCCGCTTGCCGCCGCAGTCGGGGCAGGCCTCGTCGACCTCGAGCCACTCGATCCACGAGTCGAGCACGTGGTCCTCGGCGCCGGTGCGCGAGCGCTCCTCGTCCCAGCCGACCTCGGCGAGCTTGAGCCCGGTGCCGTAGCAGCCCGGGCACCAGCCGTGCTTCGAGTTGTACGAGAACAGGCGCGGGTCGAGCTCGGCGAAGCTGCGCCCGCACGAAGGGCAGGCGCGCTTGGTCGAGAACTGCGCCTGGTGCAGGGTCAGCTCGACGGCTCCCTTCGCCTTCGCCGCGGCCTTCACCAGCGCGTCGAGGTCGGCGAGAAGGTGCACCGAGCCCTTGCCGTGCTCCAACGCGGTGGACAACGCCTCGCGCAGCGCGCGCTCGTTCGCCGGCTCGACGCGCAGGTCGGCCACCGGCAGCTCGATGGTGTGCTCCTTGAAGCGGTCCAGCCGCGGGAAGGGCTCGAGCGGCAGGAAAGCGCCGTCGACGCGCAGGCTGGTGTAGCCCTTCGCCTTGGCCCACTTCGCGAGATCCGTGTAGACGCCCTTGCGGTTGACCACCAGCGGCGCGAGCAGGCCGATGCGCTGGCCGCGGTACTCGCGCAGGATGCGCGCCGCGATCGCGTCCTCGCTCTGCGGCTCGATCGGCACCCTGCAGTCGGGACAGTGCTGGGTGCCGAGCTTGACGAACAGCAGCCGCAGGAAGTGGTGGATCTCGGTCAGCGTGCCGACCGTGCTCTTCCTGCCGCCGCGGCTGGTGCGCTGCTCGATCGCCACCGTCGGCGGGATGCCCCAGATCGCGTCGACGTCGGGGCGCGCGGCCGACTGCACGAACTGGCGCGCGTAGGCGTTGAGCGACTCGAGGTAGCGGCGCTGCCCCTCGGCGAAGAGGATGTCGAACGCGAGCGTCGACTTGCCCGAGCCCGAGACGCCGGTGATCACGCTGAAGCGGTTGCGCGGGATCTCGACGTCGATGTTCTTGAGGTTGTGCTCGCGCGCGTTGTGGATGCGGATGGCATGGCCGAGGTAACGGGCTTGGGGTTCTTCTGTTCTTTCTTTGATGGGTTCTTGAAGAAATGCGTTTTCATACTCTCGCAAAGCTTTCCCGGTATGCGACGTCTCGTGCCGCATCACCTGCGCGGGCGTGCCCTCGCAGACCAGCGCGCCGCCGGCTTCGCCGCCCTCGGGGCCGAGGTCGACGATCCAGTCGGAGGCGCGGATGACGTCGAGGTTGTGCTCGATCACCACCAGCGAGTGGCCGGCGGCGAGCAGCCGCCGAAAGGCCTTGAGCAGCTTGGCGATGTCCTCGAAGTGCAGCCCGGTGGTCGGCTCGTCGAAGAGGAACAGCTTGTCGGCGCCCGTGCCCTTGGCCGCTTCGGCGAGGTGGCCGGCGAGCTTGAGGCGCTGGGCTTCGCCGCCGGAGAGCGTCGGCACCGGCTGGCCGAGGCGCAGGTACTCGAGGCCGACGTCGGCGAGCGGCGCCAGGCGCGCCTCGACCTCGCGCTCGCCGGCGAAGAAGGCGAGCGCCTCGGACACCGTCATCTCGAGCACGTCGGAAATGCTCTTTTCGCGCAGCGCGATTTCGAGCACTTCGGGGCGGAAGCGCTTGCCGTCGCAGTCCGGGCAGCGCAGGTAGACGTCGGAGAGGAACTGCATCTCGACGTGCTCGAAGCCGTTGCCGCCGCAGGTCGGGCAGCGGCCGTTGCCGGCGTTGAAGCTGAAGGTCCCGGGCGTGTACTTGCGCTCCTTCGCGAGCTCGGTGCGCGCGAACAGGTTTCGGATCGCGTCCCAGGCGCCGACGTAGCTCGCCGGGTTCGAGCGCGTGGTCTTGCCGATCGGCGACTGGTCGACCATGACCGCCTCGGCGACCTTCTCCGCGCCGGAGAGCGCGCGGTGCGCGCCTGGGGCCTCGGTCGGCTTGCCCTTCGACTTGAGCAGGGCGGGATAGAGCACGTCCTGCACCAGCGTCGACTTGCCCGAGCCCGACACGCCCGTGACGCAGACCAGGCGCTGCAATGGAATCGAGACGTCGAGATCCTTGAGGTTGTGCTCGCTCGCGCCCTTGATTTCGAGTTTGTCTTTTCCGGGGGGATTCGTTGTGATTCCCGCGTCGGCGCGCCGGCGTCCCGACAGGTAGTCGGCCGTCAGCGTGTTCGTCCGCTTCAGCTCCTGCGGCGCGCCGAAGAAGACCACCTCGCCGCCGCGCTCGCCCGGGCCGGGGCCCATGTCGAGGATGCGGTCGGCGGCGAACATGATCTGCGGGTCGTGCTCGACCACCACCAGCGAGTTGCCGGCGTCGCGCAGGCGCCGCATGACCTCGATCACGCGCCCCATGTCGCGCGGGTGCAGCCCGATCGAGGGCTCGTCGAGCACGAAGAGCGTGTTCACCAGCGAGGTGCCGAGCGCGGTAGTGAGGTTGATGCGCTGCACCTCGCCGCCCGAGAGCGTGCGCGACTGCCGATCCAGGGTGAGGTAGGACAGCCCGACCTCGCAGAGGAACCGCAGGCGCGAGCGGATCTCGGAGAGCAGCAGCTCGGTCGCCTCGTCGACCGGCGCCGGCAGCGCCAGCGCGTCCATGAAGGCGCGCACGCGCTCGATCGGCAGCAGCATCAGGTCGTGGATCGAGTGCGGCCCGATGCGCCACAGCGTCGCGTCGGGCTTGAGGCGCGTGCCGCCGCAGGCCTCGCACTCGGTGTAGGCGCGGTACTTCGACAAGAGCACCCGGATGTGCATCTTGTAGGCCTTCGATTCGAGCCACTTGAAGAAGCGCCGCACCCCGTACCAGGTGCCGGGCCAGCTCTTGCGCCAGCTCACCCACTCGGGCTCGCCTTCGAGGACCCAGGTCTTTTGTTCTTCAGAGAGTTCCTTCCAGGGGATATCCAGGGGAATTCCTCTCTTCTTCGCGTACTTCGCGAGATCGTCCTGGCACTCCTTGAAGCTCGCGGTCTGCCACGGCCGCACCGCGCCTTCGCGCAGGGTCTTCGACTCGTCCGGAATCACCAGGCCGAAGTCGACCCCGATGACGCGGCCGAAGCCGCGGCAGGTCTCGCACGCGCCGAGGGGCGAGTTGAACGAGAACGCGGCGGGCGTCGGCTCGGCGTAGTGGATGTCGCAGTCCGCACAGTGCAGGTCGGAGGAGAATTTCCAGGTTTCGTTCTCGGTGTGGACGCCGACTTTTCCCTGGCCGACGCGCAGGGCGGCTTCGAGCGCCTCGATCACGCGCGCGCGCCCGGCCGACGACAGCCGCAGGCGGTCCTGCACCACCTCGAGCAGACCCTTGGCGCGCGCATGGATGCGGGTGTAGCCCTGGCGCTCGAGCAGCTGCAGCACTTCCTCCTCGCTGAAGTTCTTCGGCACCGGCACCGGGAAGGCGATCACCAGCCGCGGGTCGCCGTGCGCAGCGCAGCGCTGCTCGAGCGCGGCGTAGATGGAATCCGGCGTGTCGCGCGCCACCGGCCTGCCGCAGCCGCGGCAGTACAGCGTCGCCGCGCGCGCGTAGAGCAGCTTGAGGTGGTCGTTGAGCTCGGTCATGGTGCCGACCGTCGAGCGCGAGGTGCGCACCGGGTTGGTCTGGTCGATCGCGATCGCAGGCGGGATGCCCTCGATGCCGTCGACCTGCGGCTTGTCCATGCGGTCGAGGAACTGGCGCGCGTAGGGGCTGAAGGTCTCGACGTAGCGCCTCTGGCCCTCGGCGTAGAGGGTGTCGAAGACGAGCGAGGACTTGCCCGAGCCGGACACCCCGGTCACCACGACCAGCTCGCCGGTCGGGATCGACAGGGTCAGGTTCTTGAGGTTGTTCTGCCGGGCGCCGCGAACGACGATCGCCTCGGCCGGGAAGGATTCGAGTTTCACGGGTACGCAATGCCGGGAGGAGGCGTATTGTATGGTCTGGAGAAGGCCGCGCAAGGAGAAGGGATTGAAGCTGCACAAACTGCTGCTGCTGGCGGCGATCCTGCTCGTCCCGACGCTGGCGCGCGCCGCGCCGGCGCCGGTGCTGGTGCTGACCATCGACGGTGCGATCGGGCCGGCGACCTCGGACTACGTCCACCGCGGCCTCGAAGCGGCGAAAGAGGGCGGCGCGCAGCTGGTGGTGCTGAAGATGGACACACCGGGCGGCCTGAGCAGCTCGATGCGCTCGATCATCAAGGACATCCTCGCCTCTCCGGTACCGGTGGCCGCCTACGTCGCGCCCTCCGGGTCGCGCGCCGCGAGCGCCGGGACCTACATCCTGTACGCGAGCCACTTCGCGGCCATGGCGCCGGCGACCAACCTCGGCGCTGCGACCCCGATCCAGATCGGCGCGCCGTCGTCGCCCGCGCCCGCTCCGAGCGGCAAGAAGGGCGAGAAGGGCGAGCAGGGCGGCAGCACGCTCGAGCACAAGATGGTCAACGACGCCTCGGCCTACATCCGTGGCCTGGCGCAGAAGCGCGGGCGCAACGCCAAGTGGGCCGAGCGCGCGGTGCGCGAGGCGGTGAGCCTTTCCGCGACCGAGGCCGAGAAGATGCACGTGATCGACTTCATCGCCGACAGCGTGCCGGCGCTGCTGAAGAAGCTCGACGGGCGCAAGGTGGAGGCGGGCGGCACCGCGCGCACGCTGCACCTGGCCGGTGCCGAGATCGAGACCTACCAGGTCGGATGGCGCACCAAGCTGCTCGGCGTGATCACCAACCCCAGCCTGGCCTATCTGCTGGTGCTGGTCGGCATCTACGGGCTCATCTACGAGTTCTCGAATCCGGGGCTGGTGCTGCCCGGCGTGACCGGCGCGATCTGCCTCCTGCTCGCGGGCTACGCGTTCCAGCTCCTGCCGGTCAACTACGCCGGGCTGGCGCTGATCCTGCTCGGTATCGCGTTCATGGTCGCCGAGGCCTTCGTGCCCGCCTTTGGCTCACTCGGCATAGGGGGGCTGATCGCGTTCGTGATCGGCTCCATCATCCTGTTCGACACTGACGCGCCGGGGTTCACGATCCCGTACGCGCTGATCGGCGGCATCGCGGTGGCGAGCGCAGGCTTCCTGATCTTCGTGGTCGGCATGCTCGCCCGCGGCCGCGTCCGGCCGGTGGTGAGCGGGCGGGAAGAGATGGTCGGCGCGGGTGGCGTCGCGCTGGAGGATTTCGCCGGCGAAGGCTGGGCGCGGGTGCACAGCGAGACCTGGCGCGTGCGCGCGAGCGAGCCGGTGCGCAAGGGCCAGAAGCTTCGCGTGACGGCGATCGAGGGCCTGGTGCTCGACGTCGCGCCGGAAGCGGACAACGACAGGAGGGGATAGAGATGTTCGACTTAGGATTCAGTTTCGGCTACGGCGTGCTGATCGTCATCATCATCCTGGTGGTGACCTCGCTGCGGGTGCTGCGCGAATACGAGCGCGGCGTGATCTTCATGCTGGGGCGCTTCCACAAGGTGAAGGGTCCGGGCCTGATCATCGTCATCCCGGGCATCCAGCAGATGGTGCGCATGGACCTGCGCACGGTGGTGCTCGACGTGCCGAGCCAGGATGTAATCTCGCGCGACAACGTCTCGGTCAAGGTCAACGCGGTGCTGTACTTCCGCGTCGTCGACCCGGAGAAGGCGGTGATTCAGGTTGCGGACTACCTCGGCGCCACCAGCCAGCTGGCCCAGACCACGCTGCGTGCGGTGCTGGGCAAGCACGAGCTCGACGAGATGCTGGCCGAGCGCGACAAGCTCAACCTCGACATCCAGACCGTGCTCGACACTCAGACCGACGCCTGGGGCATCAAGGTCGCGAACGTCGAGATCAAGCACGTCGATCTCGACGAGAGCATGGTGCGCGCGATCGCGCGCCAGGCCGAGGCCGAGCGCGAGCGGCGCGCCAAGGTGATCTACTCCGAGGGCGAGGCGCAGGCCGCCGAAAAGCTGCTGCAGGCGGGCGCGAAGCTCGCCACGCAGCCCGAGGCGATGCAGTTGCGATACATGCAGATCCTGACCGAGATCGCCGGCGACAAGAGCAACACGATCGTGTTCCCGGTGCCGGTCAACCTGCTCGGCGCCCTCGGCGACCTGGTGAAACGCAGCGGCAACTGAGCGCCGCGCGCCGCCGACGCGCCGCGCGATGCGGGTCCTCGACGACGCCGCGGTGCGGCGGCTGCTGCGGCCGGGCGCGCTGCTCGAGGCCATGCGGCGCGCGCTGGCCGACTTCTCGGCCGGCCGGGCGCTGCAGCCGCTGCGCACCGTGATGGAGCTGCCGCAGCCGGGGAGCCTCTTGTTCGTCAAGCCCGCGCTCGCCGCCGGCGCGCTGGTCACCAAGCTGATCACGCAGATGCCGGCGAACGCCGCGCGCGGGCTGCCGACGATGCTCGCGACGCTCGTTCTGCTCGATCCGGAGACGGGCGGCGTGCAGGCGGTCATCGACGCCACCTGGCTCAGCGAGCAGCGCACCGCGGCGGTGTCGGCGCTCGGCGCGGACCTGCTCGCGCCGCCGGGGCCGAAAGTCGTCGCGCTGCTCGGCAGCGGCGCGCTCGCGCGCAGCCACGCGGCCGCGCTGCGAGAGGTGCGACCCGTCTCAGAGCTGCGCATCTGGAGCCGCAACCCGGACAAGGTGCGGCGCTGCGCCGAAGACACCGGCGGCGTCGCCTGCGCGAGCGCGGAGGAAGCGGTGCGCGGCGCCGACATCGTCTGCACCGTCACCAACGCCTCCGAGCCGGTGCTGCGCGGCGCCTGGCTCGAGCCCGGCAGCTTCGTCGCCGCGGTCGGCGCGCCGCGCCCCGGCTGGCGCGAGCTCGACGACGCCGCGATGGCGAACGTGGTGATCGTCGACAGCCGCGAGGCGGCGACCAAGGAATCCGGCGACGTGATCCTGTCCGGGGCGAAGGTCTACGCCGAGATCGGCGAGCTCATCCTCGGCCGCGTCGCCCGCCCGCCCGAGGGCGCGACGGTTGTGTTCAAGTCGCTCGGCCAGGCGGTCGAGGACGCCGCCGCCGCGCGGCTGGTGTACGAGGCGGCGCTCGCCGAGCAAGCGCCGCGGGAGGCCGGCTAGGGCCGGTAGTAGATCCAGCCCTCGCGCTCGCGGTTGGCGAGCTCGATCAGACCGCCGGGGACGATGCGCACGCCGCCGATCAGGTCGTTCTTGGTCAGCTTCATCGCGTGCATCGTCTCGCCGCAGGCGACGACGTCGATGCTCTGATCGAGCGCCTGCTCGACGCGGGCGGTGGCCTTCGACTCGCTCTTGAGCATGTTGAGGCCCGGCCCGATGGCGACGATCTCGATCTCGGAGTTGCCCTCGCCGACGTTGCGCTTGAACAGGAGCGCATTGTGGAGCGCGAGGTTCCAGGTCGCGGGGTTGTTCTCGGTGACCTGGATCACGAGCTTGTACTTGCCGTGCGCGCTCGACACCGGCCCGGTGGCATGAGCGCCGCCGGCCAGACAGAGGCCGGCGGCAAGCGAGAGAACCGCAACGAATCGCTTCAAGACGGTTCTCCCGGCCGTTACGGGCGGATGTAGGCCCAGCCTTCCGACTGGCGCTTCATGATCTCGATCACGCCGCCGGGGACGACGCCGACCCCGCCGACCAGGTCGGCCTTGGTGACCTTCATCTTCTTCATCGTGTTGCCGCAGGCGGAGAGCTGGACGTTGTGGTCGAGCGCGGCGTTGATGCGGGGCGCGACCTTGGAATCGGCCTTGAACATGCCGAGCCCGGGACCGTAGGCGACGATCTCGATCTGGATATTGTCCTTGCCGAGGGCCTGCTGCATGTTCTGCGCGTTGTTGAGGGCGAGGTTCCACTTGTGCGGGTCGCCGTCGCTGACCTGGATGACGGCGTGGTGCATCGTCGTCTTGCCTGCCGCCAGTGCCGAGGGGGCGAAGGCGTAGCCGGCCACGCCGGCGATGAGGCTGAGTATCGCAAGTACCTGTTTCATTGGAGCTCCTCTCTATTTTCTGATGGATGGTGCGGGGCGGACCGCGCCCGCCGCACCGATAAGACGGCACGCCGACAGGTTTTATTCCATGGAATAAACTGGCGGCCTGCAGCGTCACAGGGACATGAGAATGCGGGATCTTTTCGGGGTATCGGCGCAGTTCCGCGCCCGGGTCGAGATTCAGCGCGAGCCTTTGTATCGCCTGGCGTATTCCTGGTGCCACGACGCGGCACTGGCCGACGACCTGGTGCAGGAGACGATGCTGCGCGCGCTCGGCCGCGCCGGGCAGCTGCGCGA
>CAZLUX010000123.1:0-8501 GCA_964562815.1 uncultured Enterobacteriaceae bacterium | reverse complement strand
GCGCTGACGGCGGCGGGGCGCGAAGCTTAACATACACAATTTTGACGCGTGCGGCCGAAATCCCCTATAATTCCAAGTCTTTGCGGGCCACGAACGGGATTTTCGTCATGTACGCGGTAATCAAGACCGGCGGGAAACAGTACCGGGTCAGCTCCGGCGAGCAGCTGCGCATCGAGCTGCTGCCCGCGGAGGTGGGCGCTGCGGTGTCCTTCGATGAGGTGCTGATGGTCGGCGAGGGCGACCAGGCGCGCGTCGGCGCGCCGTTCGTGGCCGGCGCCAAAGTGCAGGCCACAGTGGTGTCGCACGGACGCGGCGACAAGGTCGCGATCTTCAAGATGCGCCGGCGCAAGCACTATATGAAGTCGCAGGGACATCGCCAGTCCTACACCGAGGTGCGGATCGACGACATCGTCGCCGGCGCCTGATCGTTTCGGAGGATATTCATCATGGCACACAAGAAAGCCGGCGGCAGCTCGCGCAACGGGCGCGACTCGCAGGCCAAGCGGCTCGGCGTGAAGATTTACGGCGGACAGCAGGTCAACCCCGGCGCGATCATCGTGCGCCAGCGCGGCACCCGGGTGAGTCCGGGCGCCAACGTCGGCATGGGGCGCGACCACACCCTGTTCGCGAAGGTGGCGGGCAAGGTCGAGTACGCCGTGAAGGGCGCCGACAGCAAGACCACGGTGAGCGTCGTCCCGGCCTGACCTCGCGCCCGCCCGCGAAAAGCCCTATCGTTCGCGGTAGGGCTTTTTTGTATCCGCCGCCATGAAATTCATAGACGAAGCCAGGATCCAGGTGCACGCCGGCAAGGGCGGCGACGGGGCCGCGTCGTTCCGGCGCGAGAAGTACATCCCGCGCGGCGGCCCGGACGGCGGCGACGGCGGCCGCGGCGGCAGCGTCTACGCGGTCGCGGACCGCAACCTCAACACGCTGATCGACTACCGCTACGCGCGCATCCACCGGGCGCAGAACGGCGAGAAGGGCCACGGCTCGGACTGCTACGGCAAGGGCGGACGGGACGTCGTCCTGCGCATGCCCGTCGGCACCATCATCCGCGACCTGCAGACGGGCGAGGTGCTGGCGGACCTGGCGAAGAACGGCGAACGCGTGCTGATCGCCAAGGGCGGAGCCGGCGGGCTCGGCAATTTGCATTTCAAGTCGAGCGTCAACCGCGCGCCGCGGCAGTTCACGCCCGGCGGCGCGGGCGAAAGCCGGGAGCTCGCGCTCGAGCTGCGCGTGCTTGCCGACGTCGGTCTGCTCGGACTGCCGAATGCGGGAAAGTCCACCTTCATCAGCGCGGTCTCGAGCGCGCGGCCGAAAGTCGCCGACTACCCGTTCACCACGCTCAACCCTTCGCTCGGCGTGGTGCGCGTGGGCGACGACGCGAGCTTCGTCATCGCGGACATCCCCGGGCTGATCGAGGGCGCCGCCGAGGGAGCGGGACTCGGACACCAGTTCCTGAGGCATCTGGCGCGCACGCGCTTGCTGCTTCACCTGGTCGACGTCGCGCCGCTCGACGAGGGCGCGGACCCCGTGCGCGACGCGCGCGCGATCGCGCGGGAGCTGCGCAAGTACGACGAGCGCCTTTACCGCAAGCCGCGCTGGCTGGTCTTCAACAAGATCGACCTGGTGCCGGACGCGGAAGTGCGAATCCGCCGGATCCTGCGCGCGCTGCGCTGGAAAGGCCCCTGGTTCGCGGTCTCGGCGCTCACCGGCGCGGGCTGCCGCGAAACCTGCGCCGCGGCACATCGGTTCCTGAGCGCCGGCAAGAAGCCCGCGTCGAGGGCGAGTCGCGCGGCCTGAGCGATCGACCGATGTCCGGGCCCATTGCCGCCGCCAAGATCCTCGTCGTCAAGGTCGGCAGCTCGCTGGTCACCAACGCCGGCCGCGGGCTCGACGTAGAAGCGATCGCCCGCTGGGCGTCGCAGATCGCCGGCCTGCACCGGCTCGGCAAGCGCTCGATCCTGGTCTCGAGCGGCGCGATCGCGGAAGGCCTGCAGCGGCTCGGCTGGTCGCGCCGACCGCACGCAATGAACCAGCTGCAGGCCGCAGCGGCCGTCGGCCAGATGGGGCTGGTCCAGTGCTACGAGACCTGCTTCCGCGAGCATGGCCTGCCGACCGCGCAGGTGCTGCTCACTCACGCGGACATGGCCGACCGGCGCCGCTACCTCAACGCGCGCTCGACGCTGCGCACCCTGCTCGACTTGGGCGCGATACCGGTCATCAACGAGAACGACACCGTCGTCACCGACGAGATCAAGTTCGGCGACAACGACACGCTCGGCGCGCTGGTCACGAACCTGGTCGAGGCCGACGCGCTCATCATCCTGACCGATCAGGCCGGGCTCTACGACGCGGATCCCCGCCGCAAGCCGGATGCGAAGCTGATCGAGCACGCCTACGCGGACGATCCGCGCCTTGAAGCCGTCGCCGGCGGAACCGGCACCGCGTTCGCGAAGGGCGGCATGATCACCAAGGTCCTGGCAGCGAAGCGTGCCGCGCGCAGCGGCGCGCATACCGTGATCGCCTCCGGCCGCGAGCACGACGTTCTCCTCAGGCTGGCGCAGGGCGAGCAGCTCGGCACGCTGCTCACCGCGCGGACCGTTCCCCTCGCCGCGCGCAAGCAATGGCTGGCCGACCACCTGACCGTCAGCGGGCGGCTGCGCCTGGACGCCGGCGCGACCAAGGCGCTGGTGCGCGACGGCAAGAGCCTGCTTCCGATCGGCGTGGTCGACGTGAGCGGCAGCTTCGAACGCGGCGAAGTGGTGGCCTGCATCGACCCGGAGGGCCGCGAGGTCGCGCGCGGGCTGGTGAACTATGCCGCCTCGGAAACCCGACGCATCATGCGCCACGCGTCCGGCGACATCGAGGGGCTCCTCGGCTACGTCGAGGAACCCGAGCTCATCCACCGCGACAACCTGGTCCTGCTCTAGCGCCCGGTGTCGTTGCGCAGGCCCGTGGCGCGGGCATTGCCGCCGCTCTTGAGCGCTTCGACGCCCTCGGCGATGCTGCGGATGGGAATCCTGTTCGGACAGAAGTAATCCTTCGCCAGCACCCAGCGCCACATTCCCGCACGCTGCGCCAACGAGCGCCAATGCGCGTCCCGGTTTCTCACCCAGCTGCGGTCGCCGAGCCCGGTCGCATAGATCTTGTACTCGCCGTTGCTGCAGCGCAGGCCCTCGAAGCTCACGTTCTCGGCCCCTTGCGGACTGCGCGCGACCAGAACGTAGCGCACGACGCCGTCATCGCCCACGCTCAGGGAGGCGGAGTCCACGAAGAAGCGGAAGTCCGTCGCGGGACCGGCGTCGAACTCGATCAGGCTCCCGCGCTTCGGGTAGGGCGGAAGCGTGGCGAGCTCCTCGTGCCAGTTCTTCGCCTCCTGCTCGCGCTGCCAGTCGCTTTCGAGCGGTCCGGACGCAGCGCAACCGAGCAGTGCTAGGCAAATGCCGACCGATGCGAGCGCGCGCACCCGCGGCCCTTATCGCAGGTCGGAAACCAGCGACGCGCGCACTTCCGGCGGGAGCGGCTCGACGCTCGCGCGGTATTCCGGGTGGTCGACGCCGACGGCGATGCCGACGCCGTACTTGAGGGCCTTGCGCATCTCGTCGCTCAGATCGAAGCGCAGGAAATGCACCGACGAGGTCTTTTCGTCGTTTTCGCGCTCGAGGTCCTCGTCGGCGACGGCGTAGACACGCTCGCAACCCTCGACCTGGACCCAGGCGCGGTCCTCGATCCCCTTGAGCCTGGCGAGCATGCGCTGGCGCTCCTCGGGGTCCGGATATTCGATCATCATCGTCGCCTTGAGGTTGCCGCCGTCCGGGATCAGCGGATTATAGGCGTCCAGCTCGTCCTGGATGCCCTCTTCCTCGAATATGCGCTCGATGCGCAGCATCTCCTGCACCTGATAGCGGATCGTCAGCTCGTCCTCGAACTGCAGCGTGACGTGATCGCCGATGTGCACCGTGCGCTGCTTCTTGTGCTCGATGACCTTGGCGCGAAACTCCTTGCGCTGCCTCGCGTAGGCTTCGAGCGTCATCAGGCTTTCTCTTGCAATCTGCGGCATGCGTGGACCTCTTGCGGCGGCGCGAGGAGCGGTCGGTGCGACCGCTCCTTCACGGCCGGCCTGGACTTCAGTCTTGCAGCGCGTCGAGCGCCTTCTGGAAGCGGTTGGCGTGCGAGCGCTCGGCCTTGGCCAAGGTCTCGAACCAGTCCGCGATCTCGTCGAACTTCTCGTCGCGCGCGGCCTTCGCCATGCCGGGGTACATGTCGGTGTACTCGTGCGTCTCGCCCGCAACGGCCGCCTTCAGGTTGGCGCGCGTCGGGCCGATCGGCAGATCGGTCGCCGGGTCGCCCACCTGCTCCAGATACTCGAGGTGACCGTGCGCATGGCCCGTTTCGCCTTCGGCGGTGGAGCGGAACAGCGCCGCCACGTCGTTCTGGCCTTCGACGTCGGCCTTGGCGGCGAAGTAGAGATACCTGCGATTGGCCTGGCTCTCGCCGGCGAACGCGGCCTTGAGGTTTTCGTGGGTTTTGGTGCCTTTGAGCTTCATTGCGTGCCTCCTGATGGTTTTGCCGATTCCGACTCTGGCGACGAGAGACTAACCGCCCCAGCTCGATTGATCAAATCGATTTTGGCAATCCATTCAATTGACTGTCGCTATGGAATCCCCGCGGCACACCGCTAGCGACTCAGGACGGCCTCGATTTCGGCGAAGGTGCGCGCGACCTCGCTCAGTTGCAGCGGCTCGCCCAGCTGGCGGGCGACCTGCGACAGAGACAGGATTCCGCGCACCATGACGCGGCCCGAACCCGTCTCGCTGTCCACCACGAGCGCGTGCTGGCGGCCGGCGTGCAACAGGGTCGCCACCACGTGCCCCACCCGCGCGCCCTCGATGTCGGCCAGCGCGATCACCTCCACCCGCTCGGCCGGGGTCATGACGTCGGCGACCGCCAGCTCGCCGCGGCGCAGCCCGCGTCCGGCCGCCACCCGCATCGAGCGCTCCCCCAGGATGTCGGTAGCCGAAATCACGCCCAGCAGGTCCTCGCGCTCGTCCGCCACCAGCAGCAGCCTCACGCCACGCCTCATCATGAAGCGGTTCGCTTCGTCGATCGAGACGTCGGGGCCGATCGTCGCCGGACTGACCCGAGTCAGGTCTGTCATTACCGTCAGCGCCGGCGATTCGAGCACGACCTTCGGTTGGCTCGGGCGCCTGAACCCGGCTTTGTCGCCGAGGCTGTGACTCGGCAGTGACAAGAAATTGCGTTCCATGCCGCCTCCCGTACCCATATAGCAACGGAGCGCCCGCCCGGCGCAAAGTTCAACCTCAGTTCGACACGATCTCGGCCCGCCGCCCTCTCGGGCGCCGGTCGGTGCCCAGGAAGCGGTGCAGCTCGGCGAGCGCCTGCCGGTAGACCTCGCGCTTGAATTCGATGACCGCGTCGAGCGGGACCCAGAACTGGTGCCAGCGCCAGGCATCGAACTCCGGGTGGCCGCTGGCGCGCAGCCGCACGTCGCAGTCACGTCCCATCAGCCGCAGCAGGTACCAGATCTGCTTTTGCCCGCGGTAAGTGCCGCGCCAGTCGCGCCGCACCCATTGCTCCGGCACCTCGTAGCGCAACCAATCCCGCGTGCGGCCCAGGATCCTGACGTGCTCGGGCAGCAGCCCGATCTCCTCCTCGAGCTCGCGATACATCGCCTGCGCAGGCGTTTCACCGTGCTTGATGCCGCCCTGCGGAAACTGCCAGGCATGCTGGTTGATGCGCTTGCCCCAAAAAACCTCGTTACGCTGGTTCGCGAGGACGATGCCGACATTGGGACGGTAGCCGTCTTTATCGAGCATGGACGCACCGCCTTACGTTAAAATTCTCAACGATTTTTCCACAGCCATCCGGCAAACACAACGCCGCCCCGCCCGCCGGGCTGGCGGAAGAACAACGATGCGCACCTCGAGATACTTCATCAGCACGATCAAGGAAGCCCCGGCGGAGGCAGAGCTCGCCAGCCACCGGCTAATGCTGCGGGCCGGCCTGATCCGGCGGCTCGGCTCCGGCCTCTACACCTGGATGCCGCTCGGGCTGCGCGTGCTGCGCAAAGTGGAGGCGGTGGTGCGCGAGGAGATGAACCGCGCCGGGGCGCTCGAGCTGCAGATGCCCTGCGTCATTCCCGCCGAGCTGTGGCAGGAAACCGGGCGCTGGGAAGCATTCGGCCCGCAGCTGCTCAAGATCAAGGACCGCCACGAGCGCGATTTCCTGTTCGGCCCGACGCATGAGGAGGTGATCGCGGACATCGCGCGGCGCGAGATCAAGAGCTATCGCCAGCTGCCGGTGCACTTCTATCAGATGCACGTCAAGTTCCGCGACGAGATCCGCCCCCGCTTCGGGGCCATGCGCGCGCGTGAGTTCCTGATGAAGGACGGCTACTCGTTCCATGCCGACTTCGCGGACCTCCAGCGCGAGTACCGCAACATGTACGACACCTACACGCGCATCTTCACCAGGCTCGGCCTGCGCTTTCGCGCCGTCGCGGCCGACCCGGGCGCGATCGGCGGCACGGGCTCGCACGAGTTCCATGTGCTGGCCGACTCGGGCGAGGATGCGATCGCGTACTGCCCCGCTTCCGATTACGCCGCCAACATCGAGCTTGCCGAGGCGATCGCGCCGGCCACGGCGCGCCAGCCCGCCGCCGAATCGATGTCGAAGGTGGCCACGCCCGGCAAGACCCGCTGCGAGGACGTCGCGGCGCTGCTCAAGCTTCCCTTAGAGCGCACCGTCAAGGCGATCGCGCTGGTGCGCGAGGCAGTGACTTACGGCGATGTCGGCTATTTCGCTCTGGTGTTGCTGCGCGGCGACCACGACTTGAACGAGGTCAAGACTCAAAAGGCGGTCGGAGCCTTTCGCTTTGCGAGTGACGAGGAGATCCAGCGGGAGCTCGGTTGCCGCGCCGGCTACATCGGCCCGGTGGGCGTCGGGGGCAAGGTGGCGGTATTCGCCGACCGGACGGTCGCGGCGATGAGCGATTTCGTCTGCGGCGCGAACGAGGCCGGGTACCACCTCACCGGCGTCAACTGGGGCCGCGACTTGCCCGACGATCCGGCCAAGGTGAACGACTTCCGCAACGTCGTCGAGGGCGACCCCAGCCCCGACGGCAAAGGCAGGCTCGAAATCCTGCGCGGGATCGAGGTGGGGCACATCTTTCAGCTGCGGACCAAGTATTCCGAGCCGATGAAGGCGACCTTCCTCGACGACAAGGGCGAGACCAGGCCGATGGAGATGGGTTGCTACGGCATCGGGGTCACGCGCATCGTGGCGGCGGCGATCGAGCAGAATCACGACGAGCGCGGGATCGGCTTTCCGGACCCGATGGCGCCCTTCGAGGCGAGCCTGGTGCCGATCGGCTATCACAAGAGCGCGGCAGTGCGCGAGGCGGCCGATCGGCTCTACGCCGAGCTCACCGCAGCGGGCGTCGACGTGCTGCTCGACGACCGCGAGGAGCGTCCCGGGGTGCTCTTCGCCGACATGGACCTCATCGGCATTCCGCACCGGCTGGTACTTTCCGAGCGCGGCCTGGCAACCGGGACCGCCGAGTACAAGGCAAGGCGGGATGCGCAGCCCCAGAACATCGCCCTCGACGGCATCGTCGCCTTCCTCAAGGAACGACTCGGGACGACATGACCGGTGGTCGGGCCGCGCTGCGCCGTTTCGCCCTCGCCCTGGCCCTGCTCGCTCCCCTGCCGGCGCTCGCCGGCGCCCAGATCTACGAGCCTCTTGCCGACGCGGTGCGCACCGCGCTCAGCGCCGCGGTCAGCGACCGTGCGCCGCCGACGCTCAACTTCCGCCACAAGGCGGATGGCACCCGCTGGCTGCTCGAAATGTCGCGCCGCCTGGCCTCGCGCATTCCCGACGTCGACGTGAGGCTGCGTCTGCTGAAATCGGTGCAGTACGAGGCGACCCGCGCGGGCCTCGATCCCCAGCTGGTGCTCGGCGTGATCGACGTCGAGAGCAAGTTCCGCAAGTACGCCGTCTCGTCCGCGGGCGCGCGCGGCTACATGCAGGTCATGCCCTTCTGGGTCAAGCTGATCGGCCGGAAGCGTGACAACCTTTTTCACCTCAGAACCAACCTGCGCTACGGTTGCGTGATCCTGCGCCACTACCTCGACATCGAAAAAGGGAACTACTTCCGCGCGCTGGGCCGCTACAACGGTACACTGGGACAGGCAGCGTATCCGGACAAGGTGCTCAGGGCCTGGCGGGGACGCTGGAGCTACGACGGCCCGACCGACTAGATAGGCACGAGGGTGATCCTGCGCGCGCTTCTCGCCAACCCGCGCTTCGCCAACTGGCTTTACGGCTTCACGCCTCCGGAACGCGGAGTCGTGATCCTGCGGCACCGCCGCGTGTACATCGTGCCGACCCGGATGGGATGGATGTACGGCGCGACGCTCGTTGTCCTGCTGCTGGGCTCGATCAACTACGCGCTTTCGCTCGGCTTCGCGCTGACCTTC
>CAZLUX010000122.1:0-8610 GCA_964562815.1 uncultured Enterobacteriaceae bacterium | reverse complement strand
CCGAGCGCGGCCGGAACCGCGCAGGCGGCGATCGCCGCGAGCTTGAGCCCGAGCGCCTGCAGGCTGTCGAAGAGCCAGCCGTAGAGCGCGTCGGAGCCGCGGAACACGACTACGTCCACCAGGTTCTTCGCCTTGTACTTCTCCTCGCGCGACACCACCGTGTAGAACACCTGCCGCGCGGGATTGGCGATGGCGAAATTCGCGGTGCGCTGAATCGCCTGGAAGACGACCACCGCGGCGAGGCCGGGCGCGAGCGCGAGCACGGCGAAGGCGACCACGTAGACGGCGGGCAGGGCGGCGGCCCCGGCCGCGACGCCGAAGCGCTTGAGGAAGCGCCCGGTGACGAAGGTTTGCGTCGCCAGCGTCAACAGCCCGACCGCGAGGTCGATGCCGGCGAACAGGCGCGTCTGCTGCGCGGCGCCGTGCAGCGTCGTCGAGACGATGTGGGCCTGCTGGAAATAGAGGAAGGTCCCGCCGAAGGAGAGCAGGCTGACCCAGGCGGCGATGCCGAGCAGGTAGGGCGAGCGGGCGACCTCGGCGAGACCGGCGAGGGCGCCGCCGCCGATGCGCGCATCTGCCGCGGCCGGCGCGCGCGCCGCCGGTGCGGCCGCCCTTTCCAGCCGCCACGCGCAGAGCACGGCGAGTTCCAGCAGCGCCGCGGCGACGAGCAGGAGGTTCACCGGCCCGAGCGGGACCGAGAGGCCGATCGTCACCACCGGCCCGAGCAGCGCGCCCGCGGTGCCGCCGGCGCCGATGAAGCCGAACAGGCGCTTGCCCTGCTCGCTCGAGAAAAGGTCGGCCATGAACGACCAGAACACCACCACCGCGAACAGGTTGAAGACGCTGACCCAGACGAAGAACACGCGCGCGACCCAGGCGCTGCCGGCGTGCAGCGTGAGCAGCAGCCAGAACAGCGCGAGGTTGGCGACGAAGAAGTGATAGACCAGCGGAATGAAACGCGCGCGCGGCAGGCGCGCGACCAGCGCGCCGTAGAGCGGCTGGGCCAGCAGCAGTGCGACGAAGGTGGCCGTGAACAGCCAGGGCAGGTTGCGCACGCCGCCGGCGATGCCCATCTGGTCGCGCAGCGGGCGCAGGACGTAGTAACCGGCGAGCAGGCAGAAGAAATAGGCGAACGACCACGCGAGCGCGCGCAGCTCCCCGGGCCTGACCGCGACCGCACGCGAGACGAGGCGGTGCAGGGCGGCGCCCACCGATTCAGAAGACGACGACCTGCCGCAGCACGCGCGCCTCGGCGAGCGCGTCCATCGCCTCGTTGATCTCGTCCAGCGCCAGGGTGCGCGTCACGAGCCGGTCGACGGGAAGCCTGCCCTGGCGGTAGAGCTCGACGAAGGCCGGGATGTCGCGGCTCGGCAGGCAGGAGCCGATATAGCTGCCGGCCACTGTGCGCGCCTCGGCCACTAGGCGCGAGAGCGGGAAGCTGAAGCGGCGCTGCGCATCGGGCAGGCTGACCGTGACCGTTCGCCCGCCGCGGCGCGTGAGCTCGAGCGCGAGCTCGAAGCCCTCCACCGTTCCGGTGGCCTCGAGGGCGACATCGAAGTTCTTCTCACTCAGTTCATCATTTGCATGGAAGGCGGTTGCGCCGACTGCCAGCGCGAGCTCGCCCTTGTCCGCGTTGCGGTCGACCGCGACGATGCGCGTCGCGCCGGCCAGGCGCGCGCCCATGACCGCCGCCAGGCCCACGCCGCCCAGGCCCACCACCGCGACGCTCTCGCCCGGCGCGATGCCGGCGGAATACAGCGCCGTGCCCGCGCCGCACATCACCGCGCAGCCGAACAGGCTCGCCTCGACGAAGCCGAGCTCGGGCGGGATCTTGACCAGCGACTTTTCCGACACCAGCGCGTACTCGGCGAAGGCCGCGAGGCCCATGTGGTGGTGCAGCGGCGCGCCGCCGAGCGACAGCCGCGGGCCGCCGGTGATCAGCCTTCCTTCGCGGTTGGCCTGCGTGCCGCGCGCGCACAGGTAGGACTTGCCCTCGACGCAACGCTCGCAGACGCCGCACTGGGTGAGGAAGATGAGCGCCACGTGATCGCCCTCGGCGACCGAGGCGACGCCCGGTCCGGTCTCGGCCACCACGCCGGCGGCCTCGTGGCCCGGCACGATCGGCAGCGGCCAGGCGCGGTCGCCGTTCACCACCGACAGATCCGAGTGGCAGATGCTCGCCGCCTTGATACGCACCAGCACCTCGCCCGCCGCGGGCGGCGGCAGCTCGACGGTCTCGATCGCGAGCGGGCGGCTGGCGGCGTAGGGCCGCGCGGCGCCCGACTGCCTCAGCACCGCCGCGCGAAATCGAACGGATTGCGGACGCTCCCCCATTTGCACGCCCTCCCTCTAGAGCGCCTCCATTCTAGCGTCCGAAGCTTGCGCCGAGCCTGTTCGGTTGCCGGAATCTTGTCAGCGACCGGCAAGCGCCCGGACAGGCTCGATAAGTAGACTTTGTTGGCCGAATAGAAGATGGAACGAGGGCGAGCTTGCCTGCCCGACGCCACGCCAATTCATATGGGGAGTGACAGGTCGCGTGCCCGAGGTCGGCTTCGGTCACACGAAACCGAACCGAGGAGACAGCCATGACAATCGAGGATAATTTCAGCAAGAAAGTCAGCCGCCGCACCGTGCTCAAGGCGGCGGCGACCGCCGGCGCACTGCAGCTCGTGCCGCCGTTCATCATCAAGGCGCGGGGCGAGACGCCGATCAAGATCGGGATGGTGGACCCGATCACCGGCACCTACGCCGCGCTCGGCACGAGCGAGATCAACGGCGCCAAGCTCGCCCTCAATCAGATCAACCACAAGGGCGGCATTCTCGGCCGGCCGGTCGAGCTGGTCGTCGAGGACAGCGCCGCCAACCCCGGCCTGTCGGTGCAGAAGGCGCACAAGCTGATCGAGAAGGACGGCTGCAGCATGCTGATGGGGTCGGTCTCGTCGGGGGTGTCCCTTGCGGTGAGCCCGGTGGCGAAGGAAAAGGGCGTCGTCTACATGGACACCGGCGGCCACATCGACGCGGTCACCGGCAAGGACTGTCACTGGACGACCTTCCGCATCTGCACCACGACCTGGATGCTGGCCGCGGGCAACGCCAAGACCATCGCCGACAAGTTCGGCAAGAAGTGGTACTTCATCACGCCGGACTACGCTTACGGCCACGGCCTGCAGGCGGACTACGCCAAGCTGCTCGAGAGCTTCGGCGGCACGGTGATGGGCAACGCGCTCTCGCCCCTGGGTACGACCGATTTCTCGTCCTACCTGATCAAGGCCGAGCAGGCGAAGCCCGACGTGCTGATGATCCTCACCGGCGGCAACGATACGGTGAACTGCCTCAAGCAGGCGGTCCAGTTCGGCCTGCAGCACAAGATGACCATCTCGGGCTCGCTGCAGGAGATGGAGAACCTGGTCGCGCTGCCGCCGGCGGCGCTGATGGGCTGGTGGGTGTTCGAATGGTACTGGGACCAGCCCGGCGTGCCGCACGTCAAGCAGTTCGTGCACGAGTACCGCAAGCTCGACCGGCGCAAGTTCAACTACCCGACCGCGCGCAGCTGGTTCGGCTACGCCGGGATGCACTCGCTCGCGATGGCCGCCAACAATGCGAAGAGCGTCGACGCGGTGAAGGTCGCGCGCGCGCTCGAAGGCATGGAGCTGCCGCCGGAGATCGCGCTGCAGCCGAAGAAGGTGTTCTTCCGCGCCGGCGACCACCAGCTGATGTCCTCGGAGTACCCGGGCTACATCCCGAAGCACCCGAGCTATCCCCACATGTACAAGTACGTCGACGTCATCGAGGGCGACAAGATCGCCCTGCCGGTGTCGGAAACCGGCTGCAAGCTCGACTACCCGGCCTAACAACAGCGGAGGTGCGCCAGCGGCGCACCTCCGCCGTCCCTGATTACCGGAGCCGCACCGCACACAAGGGGGGCATGTGGAGCTCTTGCTTTACGATGCGTTCAACGGCCTGATCGTCGGCATGTTCTACGCGCTGATGGCGCTCGGGCTGTCGATGATCCTGACGCTCAACTCTGTCGTCAACATGGCGCACGGGGGCTTTCTCATCCTCGGCGCGTACCTTGCGTTCACGCTCGAGCCCTATCTGGGCTTCTGGGGCGCGCTGGTCGCCGGACCGGTCATCGCCATGGTGTTCGGCCTGATCGTCGAGCGGGTCCTCATCCGCCCGATCTACAAGCGCGAGGACCCCGTCTACAGCCTGCTGCTCACCTTCGGCCTCGCGCTCATCATGCAGGACGTCGCGCGCACCATCTGGGGCCCGGCGGGCCTGCCCTTCGCGATTCCGGACGCGCTCAACTCCTCGCTCAGCTCGTCGTTCTTCTTCCTGACGGGCTATCGCGCGGTGGTGGTCGCGATCGCGTTCTTCGCGGTGGTCGGACTGATGCTCGTGATGCGCTATACGCGCATCGGCATCCGGATTCGCGCCGGAATCCGCGACCTCGAGACGGTCTCCGGTCTGGGCGTCAACATCTACGTCCTGCGCGCGGTGAACTTCGGCGCGGGCTGCCTGCTCGCCGGCCTCGCCGGCGTGCTCGCCGCCGGGCAGCTCGGCCTCACGCCGACGATGGGCGAAAGCCTGATCATGCCGAGCTTCGTCGCGATCATCGTCGGCGGCGTCGGCAGCTTCCTCGGCAGCGTCCTCGGCGGGCTGCTGATCGGCGTCGCCGCGGGCGTGATGACCACCTACTATCCCGCCGCGAGCGACGCGGTGATCTACGGCATCATGGCGCTCGTGCTGATCGTGCGGCCGCGCGGGCTCATGGGCCAGGAAGGAATGTTCGAATGAACTCGCGCTACGTCCGACTCGGCGTGCTGTGGCTGCTGCTGCTGACCGTGCCCTGGTGGCTGCCGCTCGTCGGCGGCTATACCCAGCTCGGCACGCGCGTTCTGGTGTACGCCCTCGCGGCGATGGGGCTCAACCTGCTGCTCGGCTTCACCGGCGGGCTGTCGTTCGGCCACGCCGCCTATTACGGCCTCGGCGCCTACGGCGTCGGCCTGACGCTGAAGTACCTGGCGCCGAGCACGCCGCTCGCGCTGGTCGTCGGCACGCTGGTCGGCGGCGTCGCCGCGACGCTGCTGGGGCCGACGCTGATGCGCCGGCGCGGGGTGTACTTCGCCATGATCACGCTCGCCTTCGGGCAGCTGTTCTACTTCATCGTCGTTCGCTGGAACAACGTCACCGGCGGCGAGGACGGCCTCACCGGCTTCGTGCGCCAGCCGCTGCATTTCGGGCATCACGTGCTGCCCCTGCACGACGTCGCGTTCTACTACCTGGTGCTGTTCTGCTTCGCGCTCGCCACCGCGATCATGGGAATCCTGCTGCGCTCGCCGCTCGGGCACACCTGGGTCGCGATCCGCGAGAACCGGCGCCGCGCGCAGTTCCTCGGCATCCCGGTCGAGCGCTACGTCTGGGCCTCGTTCGCGATCTCCGGGTTCGTCACCGCGCTCGCCGGGGGGCTCAACGCCATGCTCAACAACTTCACCTCGCCCCTCGACCTGTACTGGGTGCTGTCGGGCGACTTCGTGATCATCGCCGTGCTCGGCGGCATGCGCAGCTTCTGGGGGCCGCTGGTCGGCGCGATCATCTACCTGTACGCGCAGGATTACCTCTCGAGCCTGACCGACAACTGGCAGAGCTTCATCGGCCTGATCTTCATCCTGGTGGTGCTGCTTTTCCCGCGCGGCATGCTCGGCATGCTGCGCATGAAGGCGAGGTCGGCATGAGCCTGCTGCGCCTGCAGAACATCTCGCGCAGCTTCGGCAGCCTGCGCGCGCTCGAGGACGTCTCGCTCGAGATGCCCGCCGGCGAGCTGCGGGCGGTGATCGGCCCCAACGGGGCGGGCAAGACGACGCTGTTCAACATGGTCACCGGGCTCTTCCCGCCGAGCAGCGGCACGGTGTGGTTCGCCGACCGAACGATCAACGCACTGAGCGCCGAGCGGCGCACGCGCCTGGGCATCGTGCGAACCTTCCAGATCACCGAGATCTTTCCCGACCTGACCGTGTTCGAGAATCTGCGCATCGGCGTCGAGACCGCGGCGCGCTCCAACGCGCTGCCGTGGATCAGCCGGGGGCGGCGCGCCGCCCTGGAGCGGCGGGTCGACGAGCTGCTCGCCGTCACGGGCCTCGCGGAGAAGTCCGAGCGCGTCGTCAGCGAGCTCGCGCACGGCGACCAGCGCGTGGTCGAGGTCGCCATCGCGCTCAGTCTCGAGCCCAAGCTGCTGATGCTCGACGAGCCGACCGCGGGCATGGGCGACGAGGAGACCGACAACATGGTGAGCCTGATCCGCAGGCTGCACGACAAGCAGCGGCTGAGCATCCTCTTCATCGAGCACGACATGGACGTCGTGTTCGGCATCGCGCAGCGCATCACGGTGCTCGACCAGGGACGCGTCCTGGCCGAAGGCACCCCGGAGGAGGTCGGCGCCGACCGCCGCGTGCGCGCGGCCTACCTGGGAGAAGCCGCGTGAAGCCGGTGCTGGAGGTCGTCGACGTCCATACCTACTACGGCAAGAGCCACATCCTGCACGGAGTCAACCTCGAGGTGCGCGAGGGCGAGATCGTCACGCTGCTCGGGCGCAACGGCGCGGGCAAGAGCACGACGCTGCTCAGCGTCACGGGCCACGTCCCCCCGCGCAGCGGCTCGATCCGCATCTTCGGCAGGGACACCGCGGGCTGGCCGGCGTACCGGATCGCGCGTCTCGGCATCGGGCACGTGCCGGAGGGGCGCAAGATCTTCGGCGCCCTGACGGTCGCCGAGAACCTGCTCGTGCCGCGCGCCGCGCCGGGCCCCTGGACCCTCGAGCGCGTCTACGCGCTCTTCCCGCGGCTCGCCGAGCGCCGCTCGCAGCTGGGCCGGCAGCTCTCGGGCGGGGAGCAGGAGATGCTCGCCATCGCCCGGCCCTTGCTGACCAATCCGAAGATCATGCTGCTCGACGAGCCCTCTCAGGGGCTGGCGCCGCTCGTCGTGCAGGAAGTGATGAAGGTCGTGCGCGCGATGCGCGACGAGGGACTGTCGGTGCTGCTGGTCGAGCAGAACGTGCCGCTCGCCCTGTCGATCGCCGACCGGGCCTACATCCTGAGCGACGGGCAGGTCGTGTATTCCGGCGGCGCCGCCGAGCTCGCGGACGACACCGGGCTGGTGGAGCGGCTCGCCGGCGCGAGCGCCGAGAGCCTGGAGCGGGCCGGCTAGCCTCGCGCGGGCCTCAGTCCACGTCCTTCGACTTCAGCAGCGCGTTGCAGCTCGCCAGGCTGCCGCGGTGCGTGTCGCGGATGCGGCTGAGCGCCTCGGCTCCCGCCTTGTCCGGCACGCGCGGCAGCGCGGCCTCGATCTCGCGCACCGACCAGCCCAGGCCGCGGCAGAGGAACTCGAGGCGCGCGCGGCGGCCCTTCTGCGCGAGCGCCTTGTCGAGGAATTCGCCGGTGGCGTGGCTGTAGGGCTCGCCGGCGCGCTTGAGCAGCTCGCCGAGCAGCACGCAGTTGTGCGCCTCGTCGCCCTGGACCTTGCGCAGCGCCTTCCAGGCCCCGCCGTCCCGCGGGTATTCGCCGAGAAACTCGAGCAGCGCCCGCGCACCGGCGCGCTCGGCCTCGAGCATGCGGTTGAGGAACGCGCACCACTCGTCGCGCTCGAAGGCGGGCTCGCTCATGCGAGGTGCACGTACTCGTAGTCGACCGGCAGGTTGTTGATGCCGCGGTCGGGCGGCGCGACCCAGGCCGCCATCTTGCCCGGCTCGACCACCTTCTGCATCAGCGACTTCACGAACGCCCTGTCCTCCGGCGACGGCACCCACTCGTAGAGGCGCCGCTCGTACTCGTCCTTCGGCAGCAGCTTGCCGCTCGGATCGACCGGCAGCCCGACCCAGGAGCCGATCGAGCGCCGGAAGCGCGACGAGGGCAAGGTGAGGCGGAAATCGTGGCCGGCGCGCTCGATCGCGCGGTTCCAGCGCTTGAGGCCGGTCTCGCAGTCCTTGAGGTAGGACTCGCGCATCACCTCGTTGATCGCGTTCAGCATCGGCACCTGCTGAACGCCCTCGGGCGTGTCGAGCTCGAGCTTCGCTTCGCGCAGCACGTGGTCCTGGTACTGCGTCTCGTCGGGCCGGCCCTTGAGCCCGTTGGCGTAGCTCGCCGCCGCGTTCGAGCTGATCTCCGAGCCGAACAGGTCGAGCGACGAGGAGCACCAGAAGTTGATGTATTTCTGCAGCAGCGGCAGGTCGACCGCGCCGTGCGCGCGGATCCGCGCCGGGTCGTCGGTGCCGAGCTCCTTCATCACCTCGAGCGTGCGCTTGACCACGCGCCCGATGCCGGTCTCGCCGACGAACATGTGGTGCGCTTCCTCGGTCAGCATGAAGCGGCAGGTGCGCGAGAGCGGATCGAACGCGCTCTCGGCGAGGCTCTTGAGCTGGTACTTGCCGTCGCGGTCGGTGAAGTAGGTGAAGCAGTACAGCGACAGCCAATCCGAGATCGGCTCGTTGAAGGTGGTCAGGATCCTCGGCTTGTCGGAATCGCCCGAATGGCGCGCGAGCAGCTCCTCGGCCTCCTCGCGGCCGTCGCGGCCGAAGTAGGCGTGAAGCAGGTACACCATCGCCCACAGGTGGCGGCC
>CAZLUX010000121.1:0-8662 GCA_964562815.1 uncultured Enterobacteriaceae bacterium | reverse complement strand
GCCGGCACCAGCGCGCTGCTGCCGATGCTCACCCTCGGGATCCCCGGCTCGCCCACCGCGGCGGTGCTGCTCGGCGGCCTGCTGATCTGGGGCCTGGACCCGGGGCCGCTGCTGTTCGTCGAGCACAAGGACTTCGTCTGGGGCCTGATCGCCTCGATCTACCTCGGCAACCTGGTGGGCCTGTTCGTCGTGCTCTCGACCGTGCCGCTGTGGGCGAGCATCATGAAGATCCCGTTCGCGATCATCGCCCCGATCATCATCGTGATCTGCGGCATCGGCTCGTACACGCTCTCGAACGCGCCGGCCGACCTCGTCTTCATGGTCATGTTCGGCGTCATCGGCTACCTCTTCAAGAAGCTGGACTATCCGCTCGCGCCGATGGTGCTCGCGATCGTGCTGGGCGGGCGGACCGAGAACTCGTTCCGCCAGGCGATGCTCGGCTCGCAGGGCGACCTCTCGATCTTCTGGTCGAACGGGCTGGTCGGCAGCATCACGGCGCTCAGCATGGTGATGCTGTTCTGGCCCGCGATCACCTGGCTCTACCGCCGGCTGCGCTAGCGCGCTAGACGCGGTTGAGCTTCTGCTTGAGCCGGGAGAGCGTCTCGGGCGTGAGGTTGAGGTAGGCCGCGAGCTCCTTCTTGGGGATGCGGCCGGCGAGCTCGGGGTGCTTGCGCTGGAAGCGCGACAGGCGCCCCGGCGCGTCGAGCAGGTGCAGGGTGATGGTGTGCGCCATCACCTCGGACATGAGCTTCATGACGTCGTACTCGAAGCGCGACATGACGTCGGGATGCCGCTCGATGAACTCGACCCACTGCGGCAGGCCGAGCTTGACGGTGCGCACCTTGGTGACCGCGACGATGCTGTAGGGCATCGGCGTGTGCAGCCGCCAGGCCGCGTACGAGGTGTCCTGATCGGATTCGCCGGCGAAGCGCAGGATCATCTCCCGCCCCTCGGCGTTGGAGACGACGCGCTTGAGCATCCCGTCGAGGATGAAGAACTGCTCCATCTCGGTGTCGCCCTGGCGCACCAGCAGGTCGCCCTTGCGGTACTCCGCCACCGACAGCAGCGGCTCGAGCTCGTCCCATTGCGCCGCGCTCATGTCCTGCAGGATCAGGCTCTGGCGCAGCTGCAGGCGGATCGTGTTGCGCTGCGGGTGGGTGGCGAGAGAGGCCATTCGGAAAGCTGCGTCGCGGCGCCGCCGCAAGACGGCCATTTTAGACGATTGAAACCTTGACCTCAGTCAAGGGCGTTTTCGAGCCCCACTCACTACCATAACGACCCTCAGCAAGGCGCACCCCAAGACGCGCATTCAAGGCACAGGAGAACATCATGGGCGCAACCGTCAGCGAGCCGAAAGTCACCGCGGACGTCAGTCAGACGCAGGAAGTCACCGACGGCTTTCACCTGGTGATCGATGCCCTCAAGCTCAACGGCATCGACACCATTTTCGGCCTGCCCGGCATCCCGATCACCGACCTCACCCGCAAGGCGCAGGCCGCGGGCATGCGCGTGATCGCGTTCCGCCACGAGCAGAACGCGGGCTACGCCGCATCGATCGCCGGCTTCATGACGCAGAAGCCGGGCATCTGCCTGACCGTGTCGGCGCCGGGATTCCTCAACGGCCTGACCGCGCTGGCGAACGCCACCACCAACTGCTTCCCGATGATCCTCATCTCGGGCTCCTCCGAGCGCGAGGTGGTCGACCTGCAGCAGGGCGACTACGAGGAGATGGACCAGCTCGCGATCGCCAGGCCGCTCGCCAAGGCGGCCTTCCGCGTGCTGCACGCCGAGGACATCGGCGTCGGCATCGCGCGCGCGATCCGCGCCGCCGTCTCGGGCCGCCCGGGCGGGGTCTACCTCGACCTGCCGGCGAAGCTGTTCCCGCAGTCGGTCGACGCCGAGGCCGGCCGCCGCTCGCTGATCAAGGTGGTCGATCCGGCGCCGCGCCAGATCCCGGCACCGGAAGCCGTCAAGCGCGCCGTGGATCTGCTTCGTTCCGCGAAGAAACCGCTGATCATCCTCGGCAAGGGCGCCGCGTACGCGCAGGCGGATTCGGAAATCAAGGAGTTGATCGAAAGAACGGGAATTCCCTACCTGCCGATGTCGATGGCCAAGGGCCTGCTGCCCGACACGCACGAGCAGTCGGCCTCGGCGGCGCGCTCCTTCGTGCTGCCCGGCGCCGACGTGGTGATGCTGATCGGCGCGCGGCTGAACTGGCTGCTGTCGCACGGCAAGGGCAAGACCTGGGGCGGCAAGAGCCCGAAGGACTGGGGCGGGCAGAAGTTCGTCCAGGTCGACATCTCGCCGCAGGAGGCCGACAGCAACGTGCGCGTCGACGCGCCGGTGGTGGGCGACATCGGTTCGTGCGTGTCCGCCTTGCTCGCCGCCATGGGGAGCACTATCCAGAAGCCCCCCGCCGAGTGGCTGGACGCGATCGCCGAGAGGAAGACCAAGAACGTCGCCAAGATGGCCGAGACGCTGGCGAAAACCCCCTCGCCGATGAACTTCCACAGCGCGCTCAACGTGGTGCGCGACATCGTCAAGGCCAACCCCGACGCCTACCTCGTCAACGAGGGCGCCAACGCGCTCGACTTCACCCGCAGCATCGTCGACATGTACAAGCCGAGAAAGAGGCTGGATGTCGGCACCTGGGGCGTGATGGGCATCGGCATGGGCTTCGCGGTCGCGGCGGCCGTGGTCGGCAAGCAGCAGGTGATCGCGATCGAGGGCGACAGCGCGTTCGGATTCTCCGGCATGGAAGTCGAGACCATCTGCCGCTACAAGCTGCCGGTGTGCGTGGTGATCCTGAACAACAACGGGGTCTACCGCGGCGACGAGAAGAACCCGGCGGGCGGCGCCGACCCGGCGCCGCTGGTGTTCGTCAAGGACGCGCGCTACGAGAAGCTGATGGAAGCTTTCGGCGGCGTCGGCGTGCACGCGAGCACCGCTGACGAGCTGCGCAAGGCGATGGAAGAAGCGATCCGCTCGCGCAGGCCGACCCTGATCAACGCTATCATCGACGAGGGCGCCGGGACCGAGAGCGGCCGCATCACCAACCTGAACCCCAGCGCCAAGAAAAAGTGAGACTCCGGAGACCAGCATGGAAGCCTTGAAAGACGTACGCATCCTCGACATGACCCACGTGCAGGCGGGGCCGACCAGCTCGCAGCTGCTCGCCTGGATGGGCGCCGACGTGATCAAGTTCGAGAACCCGCAGGGCGACGCGACGCGCGGCCAGCTGCGCGACGTGCCGAACGCCGACAGCCTCTACTTCACGATGCTCAACTGCAACAAGCGCTCGATCACCGTGAACATGAAGACCGCCGAAGGCAAGGAGGTGTTCGCCGACCTGCTGAAAAAGTGCGACATCATCATGGAGAACTTCGGCCCCGGCGTGCTCGAGCGCTTCGGTTTCGGCTGGGACAAGATCCACAGCATCAATCCCAAGATCGTCATGGGCTCGATCAAGGGCTTCGGCTCGACCGGCCCCTACTCCGACTTCAAGGCCTACGAGAACGTCGCGCAGGCGATGGGCGGCTCGATGAGCACCACCGGGGTGCCCGACGGCCCGCCCTTCGTCACCGGCGCGCAGATCGGCGACTCGGGCACCGGCCTGCACCTCGCGATCGGGCTGCTGGCGGCGCTGCACCAGGCGCGGCGCACCGGCAAGGGCCAGTACGTCGAGGTGGCGATGATGGACGGCGTGATGAACCTGTGCCGGGTCAAGTTCCGCGACCACCAGCGCCTGACGCGCGGCGAGCTGTCGGAATATTCGGTGCCGACCTACAAGGAGATGGGCGAGGTCCCGCGCGCCGGCAACGACTCGGGCGGCGGCCAGCTCGGCAACGCGATCCACTGCAAGCCCCACGGCGCCAACGACTGGCTCTACATCGTGGTGCAGGAGGCGGTCTGGAACGCGCTCGCCAAGCGCATCGGCCCCGAGATCGGCATGCCGGACCTCGCCGACGACCCGCACTTCGCCAAGATCGGCGAGCGGCGCAAGAACCAGCAGCTGATGTGGACCCTGATCAACAAGTTCGCCGAGAAGTACACCAAGCGCGAGCTGATGGCGATCCTGAATCCGCTCGACGTGCCCTGCGGCCCGATCATGAGCACCGAGGACCTCGCCAACGACGAGCACGTGCGCGGACGCGAGATGTGGGTCGAGCTCGACCACCCGCAGCGCGGCAAGTGGTTCAACGTCGGCATGCCGATCAAGCTCTCGGATTCGCCCGCGGCCATCAAGCGCTCGCCGACGCTCGGCGAGCACACGGACGAGATCCTGCGCGAAGTTCTCGGTTATGAATCGGAAAAAATCGCCAAGATGAGAAGCGCAGGCGCGTTCTCGGCCCCACCCAAGAAGGCGGCGTGATGAAAATCGCGATCATCGGACAGCAGGACTTCGGCAAGGCGGTGCTCGAGGCCTTCCTCGCGCGCGGCGACCAGGTGGCGGGCGTGTTCTGCGCGCCGGAGAAGCCCGGCGCGCGGCCGGACGTGCTCAAGGTCGCGGCCGGGGAGAAGGGCGTGCAGGTGTTCCAGTTCGCCTCGCTCAAGTCGGACGAGGCGAAGAAGGCGCTCAAGGACCTCGCCCCCGAGATCGGCATCATGGCCTACGTGCTGCAGTTCGCGCCGCAGGATTTCGTCTCGATCCCGAAGCACGGCACGATCCAGTACCACCCGTCGCTGCTGCCGAAGTACCGCGGCCCGAGCTCGATCAACTGGCCGATCATCCGCGGCGACGCCAAGACCGGGCTGACGATCTTCCGCCCCACCGACGGCCTCGACGAAGGGCCCGTCGTGCTGCAGAAGGAGACCCCGGTCGGCCCCGACGACACGCTCGGCAGCGTGTACTTCGAGCGCCTCTTCCCGATGGGCGTCGCGGCGATGCTCGAGGCGGCCGACCTGGTGGTCGCGGGCAAGCACAAGGAAACGGTGCAGGACGAGTCGAAGGCGACCTACGAAGGCTGGTGCCGCGAGGCCGAGGCCCGCATCAACTGGCACACCCACGTCGATTTCACCTACAACCTGATCCGGGGCTGCAACCCGGCGCCGGGGGCCTGGACCACGCTGAACGGCCAGAAACTGCAGATTTTCGACGCCAAGAAGCACCCCGTGCGCACTTTCGGGGCGGTCAAAGGCAAGGTCGGCGAGGTGGTCGAGGTCGGCGCCGCGAGCTTCCAGGTCACCGCCCAGGGCGGCCGGATCGAGGTCCTGCGCGCCAAGCTGGGCGACGGCAAGAAGGTGGCCGCCGCCGACCTCTTGGGCACCGGCCAGATCAAGGCCGGCATGCTGCTCGGGGGCTGACCCCCCTTTCCGGCCCCTCCCGACCCCCCGGGGAGGGCCGCGGCTGCGTACAAAATTTGGCATTTGCCGCGGTTTGGCATTTGACGCAGCTCACATCCGACTGCAACAATGCGCATTAGGCTTTTGTTTTATGGGGGTTGTTTGGGGGCCGCCCGCGCATGAAGTCGAGGTTCTGGAAGTCAGACTGGTTTCTCGGCCTGGCGGTGGCGCTGCTCGTCTTCTTCGCCAGCGGCAGCGACCTGCTGCAGAGCCTCGAGCGCAAGGCCTACGACATGGGGGTGCAGGCGTCTTCGCGCACGCCCTCGGACCAGATCGCGGTCATCGCGATCGACGACCAGAGCATCGCCAACATCGGCCGCTGGCCGTGGCCGCGCGACGTGCACGCGAAGATGATCGACCTGCTCGCCGCCGCCAAGGCCAAGGTCATCGGCTACACCGTGTTCTTCAGCGAGCCGCAGCTCGATCCCGGCTACCGCTACATCGTCAAGCTGCTCGAGATGGCGCGCCAGACGCGGCCCGGCACGCCCGAGGGCGACGCGATGGCGCCCATGGTCGCGCTGCTGACGCAGGCCGAGGCTTCGCTCAACACCGATCGCCAGCTCAGCGAGAGCATGGCGAAGGCGGGCAACGTGCTGCTGCCGATGCTGTTCACGCTCGGCACGCCGCGCGGCCGGCCGGACCGGCCGCTGCCGGACTTCGTGCAACGCAACGTCTGCCAGCGCGTCGGCGGCGACCAGGGTTTCGCGCTGCCGGCCGAAGCCGTCCAGATCCCGGTGCCGTCGATCGGCATGGCCGCCGCCGGCCTGGGCCATCTGAACGCCTATCCTGACGTCGACGGCGCGATCCGCACCGAGCCGCTGGTGGTGAATTACTTCGGCCAGTACTACCCGTCGCTCGCGATGCAGATCGCGGCCCGGAGCCTCAACCTCGGGCCGGCCGACATGACGGTGCGCCTGGGCGAGGGGGTATCGCTCGGCAACCTGAGGATCGGCACCGACCCGTCGACGCAGATGCTCACTTACTTCTACAAGGACCGGGGCGGCAGGCCCGCGTTCCAGGTCGACTCGTTCTACGACGTGTTGAGCGGCAAGATCCCGGCGGGCAAGTACGCCGGCAAGATCGTGCTGATCGGCGCCACGGCCGCCGGCGTCGGCACCACCTCGGTGACGCCGATCGCGCCCGCGATGCCGCCGGTGCTGACGCTGGCGCATGCGGTGTCGTCGATCCTGCAGCAGGACTTCTTCGTCTCGCCGGCCTGGGCCTGGGCCGCCTCGAAGTTCGTCTTCCTGCTGGTGGCCCTGTACCTGATCATCCTGCTGCCGCGGCTCAAGGCCGGCCTCGCGGCCACGCTCACGGGCGCGACGCTGGTCGTGCTGATCGCGGTGCACTTCGGGCTGATGACCGCCCGCGGCATCTGGCTGCCGCTGATGGTGCCGGCGACGCTGCTGCTGCTCGGCCATCTCGCGCTGGTGACCAAGCGCTTCATCGTGACCGAGCGCGCCAAGCTGCGCTCCGACGAAAGCTCGGCCGAGTCGAACCGGATGCTGGGCCTCGCCTACCAGGGCCAGGGCAACCTCGACATGGCGTGGGACAAGTTCCGCCAGGTGCCGATGTCCGACACGGTGCTCGAAAACCTCTACAACCTGGCGCTCGATTTCGAGCGCAAGCGCCAGTTCAACAAGGCCGAGGCGGTGTTCCGCCACATGCACGCCTTCAGCCCGAAGTTCCGCGACCTGGAGCAGCGGCTGTCGCGGGCCAAGCAGATGTCCGAAACGGTGATGCTGGGAGCCGGGGGCGGCGCGACCAACGCCGGCATCCTCGGCGCCGGCGGCACGGTCGAGAAGCCGATGCTCGGGCGCTACCAGGTCGAAAAGGAATTGGGCAAGGGCGCGATGGGCGTGGTCTACCTGGGCAAGGACCCGAAGATCGGCCGGGTGGTGGCGATCAAGACGATGGCGCTGGCGCAGGAGTTCGAGCCGGAGGAGCTGGCCGAGGTCAAGGAGCGGTTCTTTCGCGAGGCCGAGACCGCGGGGCGCCTCTCGCATCCGCACATCGTCACCATCTACGACGCCGGCGAGGAGCACGACCTGTGCTACATCGCGATGGAGCTGCTCAAGGGGGGCGACCTGGTGCCGTTCACCAAGCCCGGCCAGCTGCTGCCGCAGGACAAGGTGGTCTCGATCGTGGCGCGCGTGGCCGAAGCGCTCGGCTACGCGCACCGGCAGGGCGTCATTCACCGCGACGTCAAGCCGGCGAACGTCATGTACTACCCGGAGACGGACGCGGTGAAGGTCACCGACTTCGGCATCGCGCGGCTGACCGACAGCTCCAAGACCAAGACGGGAATGGTGCTCGGCACCCCGTCGTACATGTCGCCCGAGCAGCTCGCCGGCAAGAAGATCGAGGGCCGCAGCGACCTGTTCTCGCTCGCGGTGAGCCTGTACCAGCTGCTCTGCGGCAGGCTGCCTTTCGAGGGCGAGTCGATGGCGCAGCTCATGTTCAAGATCTCGAGCGAGGCGCCGACCGACATCCTGACGGTCAATCCGGCCGTGCCGCCGGCGCTCGCCGCCTTCCTCGCGCGCGCGCTGGCGAAGAACCCCGACGAGCGGTTCCAGACCGGCGAGGAATTCGCCCAGGCGCTGCGCGCCGCCGCGGGCGGCGGCCCCGCCGGTGCCGCGGCCCATCCTCCGGTCGACATCGAGCTGTGAGCGCCGAATGGACCTGAGCCAGGCACTGCGGATCGTCAGCCGCACCGATCCCGGGATCGTGCGCCCGCACAACGAGGATGCGGTCGCCGCGGATGCGGCGCACGGGGTGGCGGTGCTCGCCGACGGCATGGGCGGCTACAACGCGGGCGAGGTCGCGAGCGGAATGGCGACCACGCTCATCACGACGGAGCTGGCGCGTGCGCTGGAGAGCGTGCGGCCGCAGGATCCGGACCCGCAGTCGCGCAGGCCGCAGGCGGAGCGCCTGCTGCGCGAGCAGATCCTGAAGGCGAACGCCTCGATCTACCAGTCGGCGCAGAGCCAGCCGCAGTACGCCGGAATGGGCACCACCCTGGTGACCTGCCTGTTCTACGACAACCGCATGATGGTCGCGCATCTGGGCGACTCGCGCCTGTACCGCATGCGCGACGGCGGCCTGACCCAGTTGACGCGCGACCATTCGCTGCTGCAGGAGCAGATCGACTCGGGGCTGCTCACGCCCGAGCAGGCGAAGACGGCTCAGCACAAGAACCTGGTCACCAAGGCGCTCGGCATCGATCCGACCGTCGATCCCGAAATCCGGGAATACCGCACGGCTCCCGGCGACATCTACCTGCTGTGCTCGGACGGCCTGTGCGACATGGTGAGCGACG
>CAZLUX010000120.1:0-8686 GCA_964562815.1 uncultured Enterobacteriaceae bacterium | reverse complement strand
TGCAGATCAACGCCCAGAACTGCGTGCACTGCAAGACCTGCGACATCAAGGACCCGACCCAGAACATCGTCTGGGTCGCCCCGGAGGGCGGCGGCGGGCCGAACTACCCCAACATGTGAGCGCGAGTCCCGCGATGGAATTCAAGACCGCCGACTTGTACGACGCCCACGCCGGCCAGGTGCGGGTCGCCGCGCCCGGCCTGCGCCACTACGGCGGCCGGCGGCGCTTCGCGGGCCCGATCTGCACCGTCAAGTGCTTCGAGGACAACCAGGCGGTCAAGGACCAGGTGGCCGAGCCGGGCGAAGGCCGCGTGATCGTCGTCGACGGCGGCGGCAGCCTGCGCGCCGCGCTGGTGGGCGACAACGTCGCCCGGCGCGCGCTCGACCAAGGCTACGCCGGCATCGTGGTCAACGGCTGCGTGCGCGACACCGCGGAGTGCGCGGCGATGGACATCGGCCTGCTCGCGCTGGCCGCCAACCCGACGCGGCCGCAGCAGAAGAGCCCCGGCGAGCGCGGCATCCCGGTCACTTTCGCCTGGATCAAGTTCAGCCCCGGCGAGTGGCTCTACGCCGATCGAGACGGAGTCGTCGTATGCCAGCACAAGCTGCTGTGAAGTACGCCTCGTTCCGCGAGTTCTATCCGTTCTACCTGTCGGAGCACGCCAACCGGACCTGCCGGCGGCTGCATTTCGCCGGAACGAGCCTCGGTCTGGCGTGCCTGATTCTGGCGCTCGCGACCTTGAACGGGTGGTGGATCCTTGCCGGACTCGCTATCGGCTACGCCTTCGCCTGGGTCGGGCATTTCTTCTACGAGCACAACCGCCCCGCCACCTTCACCTATCCGCTCTACAGCTTCGCCGGCGACTGGGTGATGTGGTCGCAGATCCTGCGCGGGAAGATCAGGTTCTGATCCCCGAGGAATACGACGAGTCTTTCCAGCCGATCATCGGCGCGCCGGTGACGATCCGGCCGCTGCGGCCCGACGACGCCGCGATCGAGCGCGACTTCGTCACCGGCCTGTCGGACGAGACGCGCTACAACCGCCTGCTCGGCGGCGCGATCAAGGTCTCCGACGAGTACATCCGCCGCCTCACCGAGCTGGACTGGTCGCGCGAGGCCGCTTTCGCCGCGATCACCATGCTGGGCGAGCGCGAGTCGATCATCGGCGTGGCGCGCTACGTCGCCGACGAGAGCGGCGAGGATTGCGAGTTTGCGCTGGTGCTGGCGGACGCCTGGCAGGGACGCGGCATCGGCCGGCGCATGCTGGAGAAGCTGATGGCGGTCGCCGCGCGGCGCGGCATCAAGCGCATGCACGGCGAGATCCTGTCGACCAACGCGCCCATGCTCGGCCTGATGCGAAAGCTCGGCTTCCGCCTCAAGCACCACCCGCAGGACGCGACGGTCACGCGCGCGACGCGCGAGCTTCCCTCGGCGGCCGCGACCTGACGGCCGCGCGCAGGACTTCGACGAATTCGCGCGCCACCGGCGTGAGCGGGACATCGGCGCGGGTGAAGAGGCAAATCTCCCGCGCCGGCAGCGCCTCCCGCAACGGAAGCTGAACGACGCGCCCCGCCGCCGCCTCCCGCGCGGCGAGCTGCCACGGCACGACCGCAAGCAGGTCGCTGTGCGCGACGATTTCCGCGAGCGCGAAGAACGACCTGCACTCGATCCGGTAATTCGGCGGCCCCAGTCCGGCGACCTCGAACGCGGCGGGCAGGCTCGAAGTATTGTCGGTCCCTCCGGTGCGCACCCACTCGGCACCGGCCAGCTCGGCGAGCGAGCGCGCCGCGGCAAGCGGATGGCCACGCCGCGCGACGATCCGCGCCTCGTTGAGGTAGAGGGGCTCGGCCAGGCAGTCCGGCCCGGGCTCGGCGAGGGGCCCGATGCGCACGCTCAGCGCGAGGTCGAGTCGCCCTTCGCGCAGCCCCGGCATGACTTCGGACGGCGAGACGTCGGTGACGCAGATCTTCGCCTCGTGCCAGCGCCGCCGCAGCCGCGCGAGGGCGTTCGGCAAGAGCCCGAGCGCCGGGGCGGGCGCGGCGCCGACGGTGAGGCTGCCTGCCCGCGCGCCGCGCAGCTGGGCCACCTCCTCGCGCGCGCGGCGCAGGTCGGCGGTGATCGAGCGCGCACGGGCGAGAAAGGCGCGCCCGACCTCCGTCACCTGGGCGCCGCGCACGCTGCGCGTGACCAGCACGGCGCCCAGCTCCTCCTCCAGCTGGCGGATGCTCTTGGTGAGCGCCGGCTGGCTGAGGCCGAGGCCGCGCGCCGCCGCACGCATGCTTCCGGCGTCGACCACGGCGAGGAAATCGCGGATCTGGCTGAGGCGCATCGATAATCTCCGGTTATCGCTATGCGGGATCGTACTCCTTCCGGTTTTCGCAAAGCGCGGGTAGGCTGCGTCCCGAGGAGGAGACGATCATGAAAAACCGATTCAACCGAGGACGGGCGGCGCTCGCCTGCGCGCTGCTCGCAGCCCTGGGCCTGGCGCCGCAGCTCGCCAGCGCCCAGACCATCCTGTTCAACTGCTTCTTTCCACCCCAGCACTACACCTGCCGCGTGATGCTGCGCGACTGGTCCAAGGCGATCGCGAAGGTGACCGACGGGCGGGTCAAGTTCAGCATCCCGCCCAAGAGCCTCGCCGCGCCGCCCGACCAATACGACGGCGTGGTGAACGGCGTCATGGACGGCGCGATCCAGTTCAACCAGTTCATCTCGAACAAGGTGACGGGAATCCAGATCGCCCAGCTGCCCTTCATCGGCACGGAGAGCGCCGAGGCCGGCAGCGTCGCTCTCTGGCGCACCTACCACAAGTTCTTCGCCAAGAAGCACGAATACGGGCCGGTGGTGCTGCTCACCGACTACGTCTCGAGCGGCGCCGAATTCTGGTCGATGAACGACAAGCCGATCGACAGCATCGCGGATCTCAAGAGCCGCAAGATGTGGGCGCTGCCGGGCGTGACCGCCAACATCATCAAGGCCACCGGGTCCGCGGTGGTCGCCGGTCCCGCGGTGCAGATGCTTCAGATCATCTCCAAGGGCGTGGTCGACGGCTTCGTCGGCGTGTCCTTCTCGTCGATCACCGCGTTCAAGCTGACCGACTACACCAAGGCGGTGACGGTGTTCCCGGACAAGATCTTCACGCCCAGCTTCTCGTTCTTCATCAGCAAGAAGAAGTGGGACACGATCTCGCCGGCGGACCGCAAGGCGATTCGCGCCGTGAGCGGCGAGAAGATGGCGCGCCATTTCGGGCAGATCCAGGACGGGGTCAACAACAGGAGCCGCGCCAAGCTGCTCGAGGGCGGCCTCAAGGCGATCAAGGGCGATCCGGAGATGCTGGCGCAATTGAAGAAGATCGGCCAGCCGATGATCGACGCCTGGCTGAAGAAGGTCGCGGCGATGGGCGTCGACGGCAAGGCGGCGATCGCCTACTACCGCAGCGTCCTCGCCGCGGAGGATGCGAAGCGCAAGTAGGACGGCGCGGCCGGTGCTGCAGCGCTTCGAGGCGATCGCGTCGCGCACGCTCGGCGTGATCGCCGCCGTCGCGCTGTTCGCGATGATGGCGCTCACCTTCGTCGACGTCATCGGGCGCTACGGCTTCCATCACTCGATCTTCGGCGCCGCCGAAATGATCGAGGTGCTGATGATCGTTTCGGTGTTTGCCGGCCTCGCCTTCATCACGGCGAAGAACGAGCACATCACCGTGACGCTGATGGAGCCGCTCATCTCGCGCGTCATGCCCGGCCCGCAGCGCTGGCTGTCGATCGCGATGTCGGTCGGCTGCACGCTCCTGATCTGCTGGCAGATGTTCAGGCACGCGATGGACCTGCTCCACAGCGGCAAGCGCACGGCGGTGCTCGACCTGCCGCAGTGGATCGAGCCGATGTCGGCGGCCGCGCTCTCGCTGGTCGGCTTCGTCCTGCTGCTGCTGGCGCTGGCGCGCAGCCGCGGCCGGCTCGGCGCCACCGCACAGCACCTCGACTGAGCGGCGGCGATGACCGTCGCGCTGATCGGATTCGCCTGCCTGCTCGTTCTCTGCTTCCTCGGCTTTCCGCTCGGCTTTTCCACGCTGCTGACCGGCCTGGCCGGCTTCGCCGCCATGCGCGGCTGGGACTGGCACGCCTCGGTGACGATGATGGCGCAGCAGATCGTCGACACGGGGGCGAACTACGGCCTGTCGGTGATCCCGCTGTTCCTGCTCATGGGCGTGTTCATCCACCGCGCCAACATCTCGCAGGACCTGTTCGACGCCTCCAACGCGCTGGTGGGGCGCTTTCGCGGCGGGCTGGCGCAGTCGACCGTGCTCGCGTGCGCCGGATTCGCGGCGGTGTCGGGCTCGTCGCTGGCGACCGCCGCGACCATGACCAAGGTCGCGATGCCGCACATGCGGCGCTACGGCTACGACGACACGCTGTCGGCCGGCGTCATCGCCGCCGGCGGAACGCTGGGGATCATGATTCCGCCTTCGGTGCCGCTGGTGATCTACGGCCTCGTGGCCGAGCAGGACATCGGCCGGCTGTTCATCGCCGGCTTCGCCCCCGGCCTGCTGCTGGTCGCGCTCTACATGGCGGCGGTCTTCGCGGTGGTCTACCTGCGCCCCGAGCTCGGGCCCGCCGGCGCGGCGGTTCCGCGCGCCGAGCGCTTGCGCACCTATCTCAACGTGTGGCCGGTCCTCCTGCTGTTCGTGCTCGTGCTCGGCGGCATCTACTTCGGGATCTTCACGCCGACCGAGGCCTCCGGCATCGGCGCCACCGGCGCCGCCGCGTTCGCCTGGTGGCGCGGCCGGCTGCGCACGTTCGCGCAGCTCTACGACATGTTGCTCGAGGCCTGCCGCATCAGCGCCGCGCTGTTCATCGTCATCTTCGGCGCGCAGGTCTTCTCAAACTTCATCAATCTCTCGGGTTTGCCCAACGCGCTCGTCGACATCGTCGACGGCATGCACCTCTCGCCGGCGGGCACCGTGTTCGCGATCTGCGTCATCTGCATCGTCATGGGGATGATCTTCGAGGCGATCGGGATCCTGCTGCTGATCGTGCCCGTGTTCCTGCCGATCCTCGTCTTCCAGGACGTCAATCTGATCTGGTTCGGCATCGTGATGGTGATCGTGGTCGAGCTCGGCCTGGTGACGCCGCCGATCGGCATGAACGTCTTCACGGTGCGCGCGATGATGCCCGATATCCGGCTGTCGCGGATCTTCCGCGGCGTGATGCCGTTCGTCGTGGCCGACCTGGTCGCGCTCGCAATGCTTTTCGCCTTCCCCTCAATCGCCACCTGGCTACCCTCGATCAAATGGTGACCAAGCCCAACTTCGTCTTCATCCTCGCCGACGACCTCGGCTACGCCGACCTCGGCTGCTATGGCGGGCGCTCGCTGCACGCGGCGGGCGGCTCGTGCTCGCCGCACCTCGACCGCATGGCGGCCGAAGGTCTGCGCTTCAGCCAGGGCTACTCCAACTCTCCGGTATGCTCGCCCACCCGCTTCGCGCTCGCCACCGGCCGCTACCAGTACCGCCTGCGCGGCGGCTGGGACGAGCCGATCGCCGGCGCGGTGCGCACGGATCCGACCGGCAGCCCGCTCATCGGCCTGCCGCCCGAGCACCCCACCCTCGCCTCGCTGCTGCGCGACGCGGGCTACGCCACCGCACTGGTCGGGAAATGGCACCTCGGCTACGCGCCGCACTTCGGCCCGCTGAAGAGCGGCTACCAGGAGTTCTTCGGCGCGATGAGCGGAGGGCTGGATTACTTCACGCATCGCGACACCAGTGGCACGCACGACCTGTGGGACGGCGAGACCGAGGTGCACCGCATCGGCTACCTCACCGACCTGATCAGCGAGCGCGCGGTCGACTGGATCGAGCGGCGGCGCGGCGTCAAGCAGCCCTTCTTTCTCTCGCTGCACTACACCGCGCCGCACTGGCCCTGGGAAACGCGCGCCGACGAGGCCGAGGCGAAGCTGCTCGCGGCCAACCGCGAGCACATCGGCCACCTTTCGGGCGGCTCGGTCGACACCTACCTGCGAATGATCCATCACATGGACGAGGGCATCGGCCGCCTTCTCGCGACGCTGAAGGCGATCGGCGCCGAGCGCGACACGCTCGTCGTCTTCGCCAGCGACAACGGCGGCGAGCGCTATTCGGATGTCTGGCCGCTCACCGGAAAGAAGATGGACCTGCTCGAGGGCGGGATCCGCGTACCCTACCTCGTGCGCTGGCCGAGGCGGGTCGCCGCGGGCGGCGAGACGGCGCAGCTCGCCATCACGATGGACTGGGTGGCGACCCTGCTCGAGGCGGCGGGCGTCGCACCGGATCCGGAGTACCCGCTCGACGGTGCGAGCCTCCTCGCGGTGCTCGACGATCCGGCTGCCACCTTCGAGCGCGAGCTCTTCTGGCGCGCGAACCACCGCAGCCAGCGTGCGCTGCGCGCCGGGCGCTGGAAGTACCTCTCGACCGAGGACGGCGAGTTCCTCTATGACCTCGAGGCGGACGCGCGCGAGCGCGCGAACCGGGCCAAGCGCGAGCCCGAGCGGCTCGCCGCGATGCGCGCGCGCTACGCCGAGTGGGAAAAGACGGTGCCGGGGGTGCCCGAAGGCGCCAGGGTCTCGCTCGTTACCAACCGGAACAACATGGCGACCCCGACGCCTTGAGCGTCGGGGCGTCAGGCTGCGAGGAACTGCTCGTCGTCGAGCGCCATCGCGGCCGCGCCGCCGTTGAGCACCGTGTCGCGCAGCCCCGGGGCCTGCACCAGGACGTGGTCGGCATAGAAGCGCGCGGTGACGATCTTCGCCTTGTAGAAGGCCTGCTCGCCTTCGTCCGCGGCGAGCCTCTTCTCCGCCGCGAGCGCGGCGCGCGCCATCTGCCAGCCGCCGGCGACCACGCCCATCAGCTTGAGGAAGGGCACCGCGCCGGCCGAGGCCGCCCGCACGTCCTTGCCGAAAGTGGCGAGCAGCCAGTCGACCGACTCGCCGACCGCCTTGGCTCCCGCCGCGAGCGTCTCGCGCAGGCGGGCGACATCGGGGTGGGCGGATTTGGCCAATTCGGCGTCGAACTTCGCCAGGTGCTCGAGCCAGCCTTTGACGGTGGCTCCGCCTTCGCGCGCGATCTTGCGCCCGATGAGGTCGTTGGCCTGGATCCCGGTCGTGCCTTCGTAGATGGTGGCGATGCGCGCGTCGCGCAGGTGCTGCGCGGCGCCGGTTTCCTCGATGAAGCCCATGCCGCCGTGCACCTGCACCCCGAGCGAGGCGACCTCGATCCCGGTCTCGGTCGACCAGCCCTTGACCACCGGGATCATCAGGTCGACGAAGGCCTGGTTCTGCTTGCGCATGGCGGCGTCCGGGTGCCTCCCCGCCACGTCCATTGCCGCGGCGACGACATAGGCCAGCGCGCGCATCGCCTCGGTCTGCGCCTTCATCAGCATCAGCATCCGGCGCACGTCCGGGTGGCGGATGATCGGCACCGTGGCGCCGCCCTCGAGCAGGTCCTTACCCTGCAGGCGCTCCATGGCGTAGGCGAGCGCGCGCTGGAAGGCGCGCTCGGAGATCGCCACGCCCTCGAGGCCGACGCCGAAGCGGGCCGCATTCATCATGATGAACATGTAGGCGAGGCCCTTGTTCTCCTCGCCCACCAGGTAGCCGACGGCGTTGTCGTAGACCATCACCGCGGTGGGGCTGGCGTGGATGCCGAGCTTGTGCTCGATCGAGGCGCAGCTCGCGCGGTTGCGCTCGCCGAGCGTGCCGTCGGGCTTGACCAGGAATTTCGGCACCACGAACAGCGAGATCCCCTTCACGCCTTCCGGCGCGTCGGGGGTCCGCGCGAGCACCAGGTGCACGATGTTCTCGGTCAGGTCGTGCTCGCCGTAGGTGATGAAGATCTTCTGCCCGGAGATCAGGTAGTGGTCGCCTTCGCGCACCGCCTTGGTGCGCACGAGCGCGAGGTCCGAGCCCGCCTGCGGCTCGGTCAGGTTCATGGTCCCGGTCCAGGCGCCTTCGACCATCTTCGGCAGGAATGCCTTCTTCAGGGCTTCCGAACCGGCGGTCAGCAGCGCCTCGATCGCCCCCTGGGTGAGGAGCGGGCAAAGCGAGAACGACATGTTCGCCGACACCCACATCTCGTCCACCGGGGTGGCGACCAGCTTGGGCAGCCCCTGCCCGCCCCACTCGGCCTCGAGCGGCAGCGCATTCCATCCGCCTTCGACGAACTGGCGGTAGGCCTCCTTGAAGCCCTTCGGCGTGGTAACCGCGCCGTCGTGCCATTTCGAGCCTTCCTGATCACCAGAAAAATTCAATGGATCAAGAGCTTGCGTCGCAAACTTCGCAGCTTCCTCGAGGATTGCGTCGACCGTTTCGGGGCTCGCTTCCTCGTAGCCGGGGAGCTTCGCCACCGCGTCGAGCCCCGCCAGCTCGTTGAGCACGAACCGCATGTCCTTCAGGGGCGCGACGTAGGCGCTCATTTGTTCAGCTCCTCCACCAGCTGCGGCACGACCTGGAACAGGTCGCCGACGATACCGTAGTCGGCGACCGAGAAGATAGGCGCTTCTTCGTCTTTGTTGACCGCGACGATCACCCGGCTGTCCTTCATTCCCGCCAGGTGCTGGATCGCGCCCGAGATGCCGACCGCGATGTAGAGCTCGGGGGCGACGATCTTGCCGGTCTGCCCGACCTGCCAGTCGTTCGGCACGAAGCCGGCGTCGACCGCG
>CAZLUX010000119.1:0-8764 GCA_964562815.1 uncultured Enterobacteriaceae bacterium | reverse complement strand
GCAGCAGGAAGTAGAAGTGGCGCGCGACCCAGCGCGCAGCGGCGCCTTCGCCGTCGCTGTTCTCGCCCGGCGCCGGGCGCCGCGCGGTGATCTCGACCGAAGTCGGCAGCGGGGTGTCCATGTTGCGCTGGATCGCGGCCGCGAACGCCTGCTCGTAGCGGTCGAGCTCGCTGAAGCCGTACGTCACCGAGAGTGGAGCCGCGCCGACCGCCACGCTCAGGTCGCGCCCGTTCATCGCGTCGATGACCGCATTGCGCTCGACGCGGCCGAGACGATCCAGCACCCGCGCGTCGGCGGCGATGCGCGCCGCCATCTGCTGCGAGGCGAGGCGGTAGACCGCGGCGCCGCGGTCGAGCAGGTTGATCATCAGGCTGGCGACCTGCGCCAGCAGCAGGCCGGCGGCGAGCACCAGCAGGGTGCGGCCGAACAGCGAGCGGGGCAGCAGGCGGATCAATCGAGTCGCTCGACGCCGGCCGCGAGCACGTAGCCGCCGTTGCGCACGGTCTTGATGATGCGCGGCTCGCGCGCGTCGTCGCGCAGGCGCTGGCGCAGGCGGCTGACCTGCACGTCGATCGAGCGGTCGAGCGGCGTCGCCTCGCGCCCCAGTGTGAGGTCCATCAGCTGGTTGCGGTCGAGCACCCGGTTCGGGCGCTCGACGAACACGCTCAAGAGGCGGAACTCGGTGCCGCTCAGCGCCACTACGACGCCGTCGGGCGCGATCAGGTGCCGCGCCGTCATGTCGAGCGTCCAGCCGGCGAAGCGCAGGCGCTGGCCTTCGCCGCGAGAGGGCGGCAGCGCGCGCGAGCGCCTGAGGATCCCCTTCATGCGCGCGAGCAGCTCGCGCGGGCTGAACGGCTTGGCGAGGTAGTCGTCGGCGCCCATCTCGATGCCGATGATGCGGTCGAGCTCCTCGCCGCGCGCGGTGAGCATGATGACCGGGATGTTCGAGCGCGCGCGCAGGTCGCGGCAGAGCGCGAGCCCGTCCTCTCCCGGCAGCATGACGTCGAGCACCACGATGTCGGGCCGGCTCTTCTCCAGCGCCTGGCGCATCTCGCGCCCGTCGCGCGCGAGCGAGACGCGAAAGCCCTGCTTGCCGAGGTACTCGGCGAGCAGGCTGCGCAGCTCGGCGTCGTCGTCGACGACCAGGGCGTGGTCCTGAGGGTCCATGGCCGCGCTATGGTACCCGCCGCCGCGCTTGCCATGTAACGCCGTGTAACGGGCGGGGCGCGCCGACACACGGCGCAACGAAACCGGGGCTTGCCGTAACCAAGTCCCCTCACTGGGCAATCCCGCCGTTACAGCGCCGGGTTCAAATGCTTTCCGACGAAGCGGCATGGGCCGCCAGTCCATTGGACCCCAAAACCACCAGGAGCACAGCAATGAAACTGAAACTCATGCTCGTCGCGCTCGCGGCAGCCGGCCTGGCCGCCTGCGGCGCCGAGAACTCCACCGAATCCAAAGCCCCGGCCGCCCCGGCCGTGAGCGCCGCGCCCGCGCAGCCGACGCAAGCCGCCGCGCCGGCCGAGCAGGACCAGCAGAAGCTCGCCGACGCCAAGGCCGCCACCGAAGCCGCGGCGCCCGCGGCGAAGGAAGAAGCCAAGGAAGAAGCGAAGGAAGAAGGCAAGGAAGAGTCCGAGCAGCCCGAAGAGAAGAAGTAACGCCCCCCAACCCCACCATTTCGACAGGAGCCACCATGAACAAACTGTTAGCCGCCGTATTCGCCGCGATGTTCGCGCTCGCGTTCTCCACCGCCTACGCCACCAGCACGGTGAAGGCGCAGATCGGCCAGGTCGCCGCCGACGACGAAAACAAGGGTGACGAAGCGAAGTCGCCCGCCGACAGCGACAAGAAGGACGCGCAGGACGAAGAGAAGCAAACCGAAGAGAAAGACAGCGACAAGAAGGACTGAGTCACCCCGCCCGGGCCGGAAGCCTCCCTTCCTCCCTGTCCCGGCCCGGGCATTTTCTTGACCAAGGAATCATCATGAAGAAGCTGATCATTGCCGCGTTTGCGGCGCTTTTCACCATCGCGTTCTCGGGCGCGTTCGCCACCAGCGCGGTCAAGGCCTACGACCAGGTCGCCGCGACTTGGACCGACGCAGAGCAGGGCACGCATCCGATGGACTCGGACAAGCAGCAAGCGACCGACGAAGACAAGCAGACCGAAGAGAAAGACGGCGAGAAGAAGTCCGATTGAGCACGACGGACTGAATCCCGGAACGGGGGCTGCGGCCCCCGTTTTTCGTTTCTAGAGCGCGAGGCGGCTCGGGACGTACTCGCTCAGCAGCCGCATGTACTGGCTGCGCAGCATCTCGGCCGCGGCGTCGGCGCGCTGCGAGCCGAGCACGCCGCGCACTTCGTCCGCCGAGGCGTAGCCGTGCGCCTGCAGCCAGTGCTCGAGCCCCGCCACCAGCTTGCGCAGGTAGCCCGGGCCGTGGCGCAGCAGCGCCGAGGTGGTCATCACGGCGTCGGCGCCGGCGAGCAGGTACTTGACCACCTCTGTCGACGTCTCGACGCCGCGCGTGGCCGCGAGCGAGGCCTTCACCCGACCGCGCAGCAGGGCGATCCACATCATCGGCAAGCGGATCTCGTAGCGCGAACTGAGCTCGAGGTCGCGCCGCGGCGCGAGCGTTTCCAGGTCGACGTCCGGCTCGTAGAAGCGGTTGAAAAGCACCAGCCCGTCGGCGCCGGCGTCGGCCAGCGCGCGCGCCATGTGCGCGGTGGCGCTGAAGAAGGGCGAGAGCTTGACCGCGAGCGGAATCCGCACCGTCTTTCTCACCGCGTGCACGATCTCGAGGTAGCGGCGCTCGACGTCTCCGCCGCTCTGCTCGAGGTCGGTGGGCACGAACCAGACGTTGAGCTCGAGCGCCGCGGCGCCCGCCTGCTCGAGGCGCACGGCGTAATCGATCCAGCCCTCGGCGGAAGCGCCGTTGAGGCTGGCGATGACCGGGATGTCGACCGCCTCGACGGCGCGCCGCAGGGTCTCGAGCCGGCCCGAGAGCCCGTGCTCGTAGTCCGGCAGCTCGGGAAAGTAGCTCGCCGTCTCGGGGTGCGAGTGCGAGCCGTGGTCGGTGTACAGCGCGTAGGCGGTGTCCTCGGCGCGGATCTGCTCCTCGTAGACCGAGCTCATGACCACCGCGGCGGCGCCGGCGTCCTCGAGCCGGCGGATGCCGTCCAGGGTCGAGGTCAGCGGCGAGGCTGAGGCGACCACGGGGTGCTTGAGCGCGAGGCCCAGGTAACGGCTGGAGAGGTCCATGGTCGCTCCTAGCGTCGTGGGTGCGCCTGCTGGAACCGGCTGCCGTCGCGCGCCGCCAGGTCCTCGTACAGGCGGTAGCGCTCCATGACCGCGCCGCGCGCCTGCTCGAGCATGCGGTGGGCCTCGGCGGGGCGCGTCTGCTCGACCACCTTGAAGCGCACCTCGCGGTAGCGGTAGTCCTCCAGCGGCAGGCGCGGCCGCGGCGAGTCGAGCCGGAACGGATTCATGCCGTGGCGGCGCATGGTCGGGTCGTAGCGGTACAGCGGCCAGTGCGCGCAAGCGACCGCGCGCGCGGCCTGCTTCATGCCGTAGCGCATGTCGGTGCCGTGGGCGATGCACTGCGAGTAGGCGAGCACCAGCGACGGACCCGCGTAGGCCTCGGCCTCGCGCAGCGCGAGCAGGGCCTGCTCGCTGTTGGCGCCCATCGCGATCTGCGCCACGAACACGTTGCCGTAGGCGATCGCCATCATGCCGAGGTCCTTGCGGCCCGAGGTCTTGCCGGCGGCCGCAAACTTCGCCGAGGCCCCGAGCGGGGTCGACTTCGAGGCCTGGCCGCCGGTATTGGAGTAGACCTCGGTGTCGAGCACCAGGATGTTGACGTTGCGGCCCGAGGCGAGCACATGGTCGAGGCCGCCGTAGCCGATGTCGTAGGCCCAGCCGTCGCCTCCCACGATCCACACCGAGCGCCGCACGAAAAAGTCGGCCAGCGCGAGCAGGTTGCGCGCGTCGGGGTCGTCCTGCATCCCGGCGAGCACCGCCTTGAGCGCCGCCAGGCGCTCGCGCTGCAGACGGAAATCGGACTCGTTCAGCTGCGGCGCCTCGATCAGCGCGGCGACCAGGTCCGCGCCGATGCGCGGCGCGAGCTTGCGCGCCAGCGCCTGCGCTGCCTGGCATTGGGCGTCGATCGCGATGCGGTAGCCGAGGCCGAACTCGGCGTTATCCTCGAACAGCGAATTCGACCACGCCGGGCCGCGGCCCGCGGCGTCGTGGGTCCAGGGCGTGGTCGGCAGGTTGCCGCCGTAGATCGACGAGCAGCCGGTGGCGTTGGCGATCTGCGCGCGGTCGCCGAAGAGCTGCGAGATGAGCTTGAGGTAGGGCGTCTCGCCGCAGCCGGCGCAGGCGCCGGGAAACTCGAACAGCGGCTCGAGGAACTGCACGCCGCGCACGTTGGAGAAATTCACCCGCGTGCGGTCGACCCAGGGCAGGGTCTCGAAGAATCCGACCGCGCGCCGCTCGTCCTCCAGCACATCGAGGCGCGGCCGCATGTTGATCGCGCGCCGCTCCGCGCCGGGCTCGCGCGCGGGGCAGTTCTCGACGCACACGCCGCAGCCGGTGCAGTCCTCGACGTAGACCTGCAGCGTGTAGCGCGCATCGGGGTAGCCGCGCGCGTTGGTCTCCACCGCCTTGAAGCCCGGCGGCGCGCCTTCGAGCCGGCCCCGGTCGTAGGTCTTGGCGCGGATCACGCTGTGCGGGCAGACCACCGCGCACTGGCCGCACTGGATGCACAGCTGCGGCTCCCACACCGGGACTTCGTCGGCGACGTTGCGCTTCTCGTAACGGGTGGTGCCGCTCGGATAGGTGCCGTCGGCCGGCAGCAGGCTGACCGGGAGCGTATCGCCGCGCCCAAGCAGCATGGGCGCGGTGACGGTGCGCACGAACTCGGGCGCGTCGGCCGGCACCGCGGGCGGAAGCGCGAGCCCCGGCTTGCCGCGCTTGGGCGGCTCGACCTCGACCAGGTTGGCGAGCGCGGTGTCGATCGCCTCGAAGTTCTTCTTCACCACTTCGGCGCCCTTGCGCGCGTAGGTCTTCTCGGTCTCGGCCTTGATGCGCGCGATCGCCTCCTCCCGCGGCAGCACGCCCGAGAGCGCGAAAAAGCACGTCTGCAGGATGGTGTTGATGCGGTTGCCGAGTCCGAGCCCCTGCGCGACGCGGCTCGCGTCGATCACGTAGAGCTTCAGCCCGCGGCTGCGGATCTGCGCTTGAGCGCGCTCGGGCAACCGGTCCCAGACTTCGTCGGCGCCCCAGGGGCTGTTCAGCAGCACGGTCGCCCCCGGCGCCGCCGAGGCGAGCACGTCGTAGCGGAACAGGAAATCGAACTTGTGCACGCCGATGAAGTTCGCGGTCTCGAGCAGGTAGGGCGCGCGAATGCGGGTCGGGCCGAAGCGCAGATGCGAGATCGTGTACGAGCCGGATTTCTTCGAGTCGTAGACGAAGTAGCCCTGCGCGTAGCGATCCTTGTCGGCGGCGAGGATCTTGACCGAGTTCTTGTTCGCGCCGACCGTGCCGTCCGCGCCCAGGCCGTAGAAGAGGGCGCGCACCACCTCGGGCGGCTCGATGTCGAAGCCCGGGTCGACCTCGAGGCTGGTGTGCGAGACGTCGTCGGTGATGCCGACCGTGAAGCCGTTGCGTGGCTCGGGCTTCTTCAGCTCGTCGAACACCGCCTTCGCCATCGCCGGGTTGAAGTCCTTCGACGACAGGCCGTAGCGCCCGCCGACGATCTTCGGCATCGTCTTGCGCGCGCCGTCGGCGAGCGCGCGGGCGAGCGTGCTCAGCACGTCGACGTAGAGCGGCTCGCCGGTGGCGCCGGGCTCCTTGTCGCGGTCGAGCACCGCGATCGACTTTACCGAAGCCGGCAGCGCGGCGAGGAAGCGCTCGGCCGACCAGGGGCGATAGAGCGTCACCTGCAGCACGCCGACGCGCTCGCCCTGCCGGTTGAGCCAGGCCGCGGTCTCGTCCAAGACCTCGAAGCCCGAGCCCATGCAGATCGCGATGCGCTCGGCCTCGGGGTGGCCGTGGTAGCGGAACGGCGCGTAGCGCCGCCCGGTGAGCTTGCCGAAGCGCTCCATCGCGCGCTCGACGATGTCGGGCATGCGCGTGTACCAGGGGTTCACGCTCTCGCGCGCCTGGAAGAAGGTGTCCGGGTTGTGCGCGGTGCCGCGCACCACCGGGTGCTCGGGCGAGAGCGCACGGGCGCGGTGCGCGCGCACCAGATCGTCGTCGATCATGGCCCGGATCTGGGCGTCCGGGATGACGGCGATCTTGTTCTCCTCGTGCGAGGTGCGGAAGCCGTCGAAGAAGAACACCAGCGGCACGCGCCCTTCGAGGGTGGCGGCCTGCGCCACCAGCGCGAGGTCGTGCGCTTCCTGAACCGAGGCGGCGGCGAGCAGCCCGAAGCCGGTGCTGCGCACGCCCATCACGTCGGAGTGGTCGCCGAAGATCGACAAGGCCTGGGTCGCGACCGAGCGCGCTGCGACGTAGAACACCGTGGGCGTCAGCTCGCCGGCGATCTTGTACATGTTGGGCAGCATCAGCAGCAGGCCCTGCGACGCGGTGAAGGTCGCGCTCACCGCGCCCGACTGCAGCGCGCCGTGCAGCGCCCCGGCGGCGCCGCCTTCTGATTGCAGCTGCTGCACCTGCGGCACCTCGCCCCAGATGTTGCGCAAGCCCAGCGCGGTCCAGGCGTCGGCGAGCTCCGCCATCGGCGAGGCGGGCGTGATCGGGAAGATCGCGCACACCTCGTTGGTGCGGTAGGCGACGTGCGCAGCCGCGGTGTTGCCGTCCATCGTGGCCCAGACCGCGCCCTGGCTCATGGCCGCACCCTGAAGTGCGACGGCAGCGTCGGCTCGTGCAGCAGTCCCTCGCCGGCCCGGGCGGCCTCGCCTTCGGGCTCCATCTCGATCGCGTGGCAGGGGCACTGCTCGTAGCAGGTCGCGCAGCCGGTGCACAGGTCGTAATCGAAGCGGTACAGGCGCCCCTTGCCGAGCTTGATGATCGCCTGCTCGGGGCAGGCGGCGTAGCAGTTGTCGCACTCGAAGCAGTTGCCGCACGACAGGCAGCGCTGCGCCTCGTAGCGCACCTCGGGCTCGGGCAGGCCCTTGACCACCTCGTCGAAGCCGGTGCGCTCGGCGAGCGGCAGCGCCGCTTCCTCGCGCCGGTCGGCGTCGAGATACACCGGCAGGTTGAGCATGCCGAACTCGACCACCGGCGGGCGGGCGGGCGCCCGAGGCGCCTCGCCCCTGAGCCAGGCGTCGATCGCGCGCGCGGCCTTCTTGCCGTGGCCGACCGCCGCGGTCATCGTGCGCGGCCCGCCGATCACGTCGCCGCCGGCGAACACGCCCGGGTGCCCGGTCTGCAGGTCGGCGCCGACCTCGACCAGGTCGCCGCGCAGCACGCGCAGGCCCGGCAGCGCATTGAGAAAGCCGACGTCCGCGTGCTGGCCGACCGCGAGCACCAGCGCGTCGGCCTGGATGGTGTCGAGCTTGCCGGTGCCGACGACGCCCTTGCCGTCGGGCGTGAGCTCCATGCGCTCGATCGTGATCTGCTCCTGGCCGAAATTCTTCACCGTCGAGAGCCAGTTCACCTTGACGCCTTCGGCGAAGGCCTCGTCGGCCTCGTAGGGGTGGGCCGGCATGTGCGCGCGGTCGCGGCGGTAGACCAGCACCGCTTCCTCCGCGCCGAGGCGCTTGGCCACGCGCGCGGCGTCCATCGCGGTGTTGCCGCCGCCGTAGACCGCGACCACGCGCCCGAGCAGCGGCCGCTCGCCCTTCTCGACGTTCTCGAGCAGGCTGATCGCATCGATCATCTTGCCGGCGTCCATCGACGGCACGTCGACGTGGTTGCTGACGCTCGCGCCGAGGCCGAGGAAGACGGCGTCGAAGCCGCCCGCGGCCTTCTCCGCGGCGACGTCGGTGACGCGGTGGTTGCAGCTGATCTTCACCCCCATCGCCGCGATGCGCTCGATCTCCTTGATCAGGCCGTCGCGCGGCAGGCGGTAGGCGGGGATGCCGTAGTGCATCATGCCGCCGGGCTTGGGCATCGCGTCGCGGATCTCGACCTCGTGCCCGAGCCTGCGCAGGTGGTAGGCGCAGGCGAGGCCGGCCGGCCCGGCGCCGATCACCAGCACCTTGCGTCCGGTGGCCGCGCCGGCGGGGATGCTCCAGCCCTTGCTCGAGGCGAGGTCGCCGAGGAAGCGGTCGATGGCGTGGATCGCCACCGGCGCGTCGAGCTGGGCGCGGTTGCAGGCGGTCTCGCAGGGGTGGTAGCAGGCCCGCCCGTGGGTGGAGGGCAGCGGGTTCTCGTCCATGTACTTGAGCCAGGCCTCGCGGTAGCGCCCGGCCTGCGCCTCGGCGAGCCAGGCCTGGATGTTCTCGCCCGCCGGGCAGGCGTCGTTGCACGGCGGCATCAGGTTGCGGTAGACGGGCCGCTGCCAGCGGATCGCGCCCGCGCCGCGCAGCGCGGTCGCCTGCAGCACGGGGGTGAGGTCCTTCGGGATCAGGCTCATGAAAGTTCTTGTGCGCTCCTCCGCCTGCCAGTGTGCCGCGATTTTCCGTGCGCTATTTGATCCTGATCAGTTTTTTCCGCACCGCCGGATTTTTTCGCGATGTGATATATCTTGCGCCTGCGAAAGAAGAGGCGGAGCGGTGCAGCTGCAGGTCGACAACCGTACGATCGATATCGACGACGAGGGATACCTCGTCGATCCCGCGGACTGGAGCGAGGCGGTGGCGGA
>CAZLUX010000118.1:0-8787 GCA_964562815.1 uncultured Enterobacteriaceae bacterium | reverse complement strand
CAAGGAAATCCGAGCACGCGGCAAAGCCAGCGCCGAACTTGATTGCAATCAAAATGGCCGCGGTCGGAGCCGTTAGCCTCTGCGCACGTCGTTTTGTTTTCCGGGTGCCCCGCGATGTTGAGCGAATCGGTCAGGAATGTCATGGAGCCGCACAAGCTTCTGGTCGCCGCACCCGACACGAGCGTCAGCGCCGCCGTCAAGTTGATGGCGCGCAAGAAGGTGGGCGCGGTGATGGTCCTCGACGGCACCCGCCTGGTCGGAATCTTCACCGAGCGGGATCTCGTGGACCGGGTCGTCGCGCACGACCGCGACCTGCACACCACCCGCCTGGCGGAGGTCATGACGAGGTCCCCGGTCACGGTGGACCCCGGCGAGACCTTCGGCTACGCGCTGCTGCTCATGCACGAGAACGGATTCCGCCACGTGCCGGTGGTGGTGAACGGCGAGCCGATCGGCATCGTCTCGGCGCGCAGCGCGCTCGACCCCGATCTCGAGGAGTTCGAGTCCGAGGCCAGGCGGCGCAAGGCCATCAGGCGGGGAGCGGCGCAGCAATAAGGGAGGCAGGGTCGATGCAAAAATACGAGATCGTGGCGCGGGAGGATTTTTCCGACGTCACCTATCTACTGGAAGTGAGCCATCCGGCGATGGCCAAGGCGGCCCGCCCCGGCCAATTCGTGATCGTCATGTCCCACCCGGAGGGCGAGCGCATCCCGCTCACGCTCGCCGACTGGGACCGCGACAAGGGCACCATCACCCTGGTGATCCAGGCCGTCGGCAAGACCACCCGCGAGATGCAGCAGGACTGCGTGGTCGGCAGCCACCTGCACGGGGTCACCGGGCCGATGGGCATCCCCAGCCACGTCGGCAGCGCGAAGAAGGTGGTCTGCGTCGGCGGCGGACTCGGCGTGGCGCCGGTCTTTCCGCAGGCGCGCGCCTACAAGGAGAGCGGCGCCTACGTCATCGGCATCGTCGGCTTTCGCAGCAAGGAGTTGATGTTCTGGGAGGACAAGTTCGGCGCCGTCTGCGACCAGTTGATCGTCTGCACCGACGACGGCTCGGTGGGCATCAAGGGAATGGTGACCGCCGGGATCAAGAAGGCGCTGCGCGAGCACGACGACATCGACGAGTTCGTCGTCATCGGCCCGCCGGTGATGATGAAGGGCTGCGCCGAGGCCACGCGGGCGCACAAGATCAGGACCATGGTCAGCCTCAACCCGCTGATGGTGGACGGCACCGGGATGTGCGGCGGCTGCCGCGTCAAGATCGGCGACCAGGTGAAGTTCGCCTGCGTCGACGGGCCCGATTTCGACGGCCACCTGGTCGACTTCGACGATCTGATGAAGCGGTTGCGGCGCTTTACCGAGCAGGAAAAGAGCGCGGCGGCGCGCTGGTCGGAAAACTGCCGCATGGCGGACGTGCCGCGCGAGCTCAAGACGCGCCGTCCGCCGCCCGAGGACGTCGAGCTGCCCGACCCGTTCGACGAAGTGCAGGGAGGATGAATGGCAAAGAAACGTACGATCCGCACCATCCCGCGCGAGCGCACCCCGATGACGGAGCAGCCCGCCGGGGAGCGGGTGAGGAATTTCGCCGAAGTCGCCTGCGGATTCAGCGAGCAGGACGCGCTGCGGGAGTCCGAGCGCTGCCTGCTCTGCCCCGAGCAGCCCTGCGTCGACGGCTGCCCGGTGGGCATCGACATCCCCGGCTTCATCCAGAGGATCGGGCAGAAGGACTACCGCGGCGCCTACGACGTGCTCACCGACACCAACCTGCTGCCGGCCATCTGCGGCCGGGTCTGCCCGCAGGAGAACCAGTGCGAGGGCGTGTGCACCGTGGGCGAGTCGCTCGAGCCGGTCGCTATCGGACGCCTCGAGCGCTGGGTCGGCGACAAGGCGATCGCCGAGAAGTGGGCCGGCGTGCCGTACATCGAGCCGGTCCCCTACCGCGTCGGCATCGTCGGCTCGGGCCCGGCCGGGGTCGCGTGCGCCGCGGACATGGCCAAGGCCGGCTGCGACGTCACCGTCTACGAGGCCTTCCACCTGCCCGGCGGCGTGCTGCGCTACGGCATCCCGGACTTCCGGCTGCCCAACGACGTGATCGACGCCGAGATCGGCCGACTGGAGAAGCTCGGCGTCAAGTTCGAGTGCAACACCCTGGTGGGGCGGCTGTTCACGATCGAGCAGATGATCGACGAGCTCGGCTTTCACGCGGTGTTCGTCGGCACCGGCGCCGGCTACCCCACCATGCTCGGCGTTCCCGGCGACTCGCTCAACGGCGTGCTCTCGGCCAACGAGCTGCTCACCCGCTGCAACCTGATGCGGGCGAAGGAATTCCCCAACTACGACACGCCGCTGCCGCTCGGCAAGCGGGTCGCGGTGGTGGGCGCGGGCAACACCGCGATGGACGCGATGCGCGTGTGCAAGCGCCTCGGCGCCGAGAAGGTGTACTGCATCTACCGCCGCTCGCGCACCGAGTGCCCGGCACGCGCGGAGGAAGTCCACCACGCGGAAGAGGAAGGCATCGAGTTCCACTGGCTGACCAACCCGGTCGAGATCCTCGACGACGGCCAGGGCGGGGTGCGCGGCATGCGCTGCATCCGCATGGAGCTCGGCGAGCCTGACGATTCGGGCCGGCGCCGGCCGGTGCCGGTGGCGGGCAGCGAGCACGACTTCGAGTGCGACCTGGTGGTGTTCGCGATCGGCACCAACGCCAACCCGATCATGGGCCAGACCTCGACCTTGCGCCTCAACAAGCGCGGCTACATCGAGACCGACGCGGATCTCGCGACTTCGGTGGCCGGCGTCTACGCCGGCGGCGACATCGTCACCGGGGCCGCCACCGTGATCGAGGCGATGGGCGCCGGGCGCAAGGCCGCGCGCAGCATGAAGGCCTACCTCGGCATCCGCGACCCCGATCAGCCGTACGCGATCGACGGCCGCGGCGCGGCGGGCCGCATGTTCGGATTCGACCCGGCAGAGCGCAACTTCGCGCGCATCCGGGTGGGCTAGAGAAAGTAACCATGAACGACACAACAATGCTTCCGCAGGCGGAAAAACCGGTAGTCACCCTGAAAGAGCACATCGTGGAGATCATCAGCGACTCCGGCGAGGGCGCGCAGCGCTGCGGCCAGTCGCTCGGCTCGATCGCCGCCAGGATGGGCAACGGCATCTGGACCGTCGAGATCATCCCCGCCGAGATCCGGCCGCCGGCGCGCAGCGTCGCGGGCGCGAGCGGCAACCGCATCCGCATCGGCTCGGGCCGCATCACCAACGGCGGCGACGAGACCGACCTCGTGATCGCCTTCAACGAGCAGGTGCTGCTGGGGCGCGTGCGCGCCCGCGAGCTCAAGCCCGACTGCACCATCCTGCTCGAGAGCATGTGGCGCAGCCACAAGGATCCCGCGATCGCCGCCTCGTACAAGGAGACCTACGACAGCCTGGTCGCGGCCGGCTACAAGGTGCACGAAGTGCCGATGGAGAAGGAATGCCTCGCGCTCGTCAACGACGCGCGGCGCGGCAAGAACATGTTCGCCCTCGGCATGCTGTGCAGCATCTACAGCCTCGACCTGGCGCTGGCGCGCGAGCAGATCGCCCTCACCTTCCGCAAGAAGGAGGCGAGCGTCGTCGACGCCAACGTCAGGCTGCTCGACGCGGGGCACGCCTGGGCCGAGGCGAACCTGGACTTCAAGTACCGCATCCCGGCGACCCGCTCCACCGAGCCGCAGGTCGTGGTCAACGGCAACACCGCGCTCGCGCTCGGCGTGCTCGCCTCGGGGATGGAGATCTGCGCGATGTACCCGATCACGCCGGCCACCTCGGCGTCGCACTACCTCTCCGACGTGTTCGAGAAGGTGGGCGGCATCGTGCACCAGGCCGAGGACGAGATCGCCGCCTGCGCCTTCGCCATCGGCGCTTCCTACGCCGGCAAGTGCGCGGTCACGATCACCTCGGGGCCGGGCTATTCGCTCAAGCAGGAGGGCATCGGCCTGGCGGTGATGGGCGAGATCCCGCTGGTGGTGGTCAACGTGCAGCGCGGCGGCCCGAGCACCGGCCAGCCGACCAAGGCCGAGCAGGGCGACCTGCTGACCGCGATGTTCGGCAGCCACGGCGACGCGCCCAAGGTGGTCATGGCCGCGAGCACGATCGAGGACTGCTTCTACTCGGTCATCACGGCGCGCAAGATCGCCGAGACCTTCAACATGGTGGTGGTGGTGCTCACCGACGCGGGGCTCGCCACCTCGCAGCAGCCGTTCCCGCGGCCGCAGTTCAGCGAGACCTGGCTCGCGCCGCCGATCGACCAGACCCCGGTGCCGGAGGGCACCAAGCCCTACGACTGGGATCCGGCCACCGGCCTCGCGCGCCGGATCGTGCCGGGCCAGCCCAACGGCATGCACACCATCACCGGCCTCGCCCACGACCGGCAGAGCCACGTCGCCTACGACCCCGACATCAACCACGAAGCGCTGCGCATGCGCAGCCTCAAGCTCGCCACGCTGCAGAAGACGCTCAAGGCGCCGCCGGTCGTCGGCGGCGACTCGGGCGACCTGCTCATCGTCGGCTGGGGCAGCACCCAGGGCGCGATCGAGGAAGCGGTCGCCACCCTGCGCGCCGAGGGCCTCAAGGTCTCGTCGATGCACCTGCGCTTCCTGCAGCCGCTGCCGCCGGGCATCAAGGAGGCGATGAAGCGCTTCAAGAAGGTGATGACGTTCGAGTCCAACTGGGGCGACGACCCGCAGGACGAGATCATCGACGAGAACAACCGGCGCTACTCGGCGCTGGCGATGCTGCTGCGCTCGCGCTTCCTCGTGGACGTCGACTGCTGGAGCGAGGTGCGCGGCCAGCCGATCAAGCCGGGCACGATCTGCCGCGTGATCCGGGAAAGACTCAACCGCAAGACCAAGACCCTGAAGGCGGCCCAATCATGAATACTGCGACCGAATGCCTGCTGCGCCTGGTCGAGGAGCACCACGAGCTCGAGGACTACCAGGGCGGCGTACCGCGCTGGTGCACCGGCTGCGGCGACAACGCGATCCTGGCCGCGGTGCAGCGCCTGTGCCGCGACGAGAACCTGCGCCCCGAGAAAACCGTCTTCGTCTCGGGCATCGGCTGCTCGAGCCGCTTCCCGCACTACATGCGGACTTACGGCTTCCACGGCATCCACGGCCGCGCGCTGCCGCTGGCGGAGGGCGTCAAGATGTCGCGCCCGGACCTGCAGGTGTTCGTCAACACCGGCGACGGCGACTGCTGCTCGATCGGCGCGGCGCACTGGATCCACGCGCTGCGCTACAACATGAACATGACGCTGATGCTGCACGACAACCAGGTCTACGGCCTGACCAAGATGCAGGCCTCGCCGACCTCGCCCAAGGGCACCAAGACCAACACCTCGCCGCGAGGGTCGTATCTCGAGGCGCTCAACCCGCTGACGGTGACGCTCGGGGTGCAGAACGTCTCCTTCGTGGCCCAGGTCGTCGACTGGATCCCCGAGATCCTGTACGACGTGATCAGCGCCGCCTACCACCACAAGGGCTTCTCCTTCATCCGCATCATCCAGCGCTGCCCGGAATGGCTGCCGAAAATGTTCGAGCCCGTGCTGCACGACACCAACCGGGTGCTGCTGCTGCACCACGAGGACGGCCTTCACCTGAGCGACGGGCTCGCCCGGACCTACCGCAAGCAGCTCGAGCACGACCCCTCGGACATCCACCGCGCGCGCGAGATCGCGAGCGGAACCGACCCGATCCCGGTCGGCATCCTCTACCGCAACCCCGAGGTGCCCTGCTACGAGGAAACCCGCCACGCGGGGCAACTCACGACCGCCGGACGCGTGCGCGGCGCGCTCGAAGCCGAGCTCGACAAGTACACCGTCTGGCCCCAACAGGCATAGCAGGCCCATGAACGCCGAACTGCAAACCCAAATCGCCTTCCGCCTCGCAGGCAGGAAGCCCGCCGCCGGCGCCGAGGGCGGCGGCGCGGGCCTGCGCCCCGCCCTGCTCGCGCGCTGCCGCGACCTCACCGCCCTTCGCTACGACTTCCCGCTGGTGCTCGCACGCGGCGTTGCCGACAAGGACAGCGCGCAGTGCCTGTCGGCGATCGTCGACGAGGTGGTCCACCGCGTCGCGGGCGAAGACAACGCCGAGCGCGTCACGCGCCACCTGCTGCGGCTCGAGCGCGAGATCCGGGCGCTCATCGCCGGCGGCGCGCGCGGAACGCTGGCGGCATTGTGGGACGACGCCGCGGCGAGGCTCGCCGGCGGCGACGCCTCGCTCGAGGACAGCCTCAAGCGCGGGCGCAAGGCGCTCAAGGTGGACGGCGTGCTCGCCGACTGCGACGAGTCGCTGCCCGCGCTGATGCTCAAGCACGCCTGGGGCGTGGTGCGCGAGAACAAGACGCGCCGCCTGGGCGAGGACCTGCGGCGGCTGACGATCGGCCTGTCCAACGTCCTGCGCGCCGACGCGGCGCGCTCCGAGGCGGGGCGCAGCGCCGAGGGCCTGAAGGCGTCGATCGGCGCCGGGCACGCCGAGGTGTTCGATTTCGCGGCGATGTCGCGCCTGCTCGCGAAGAGCGCCGCGCGCGACGGCCTGCCCGCCGGCCGCCGCCGCCGCCTCGAGTCGCTGCTCGAGGTGCTCGAAGCGCAGCGCTTCGCGCCGGTGCCGGACGAGCCGCAGACCCAGGACCGCTGCTACGCGTTCACTTTCGGCAGCTGCGCCGAGGCGCTCGCCGCCTACCGCGAGCGCCTGCCCAAGGCGCTCGAGCTCGCCAGGTCGATGGCGATCGCCGAGCTCGAGGTCAAGGGCGAGTACCGCGAGGCCGCGCACGACGCGCTCTTCGCCGACTTCGGCGAGGGCGACCTGGCGCAGGAGGCGCTCGCGGGCTTTCCGGACTACCTGATCTGCATGTCCGCCGACGCCCTGCACGGCGCCGAGACCGACCGCCTGATGGAGCTGCTCTCGGCCGGGCTGCCGGTCAAGGTCCTGGTGCAGACCGACGACCTGCTCGAGGAGTCGACGATCGCCCGCGACGGGCACTTCGCCCTCGGCATGCGCGCCAAGCAGCTCGCCAGCATGGCGATGGGCCTGAACGACGTCTACGTGCTGCAGTCGGCGAGCTCGAACCTGTTCCAGTTCCGCGACCGGATCCTGGCGGGCATGGCCTACGCGGGCCCCGCCCTGTTCAGCGTCTACTCGGGCGCCGCGGGCGACGCCGGAGGGCTGCCGCCCTACCTGCTCGCCGCCGCCGCGATGGAGTCGCGCGCCTTCCCGGCCTACAGCTACGACCCCTCCGCGGGGCCGAACTGGGCCTCGCGCTTCGACCTCGAGGCCAACACCCAGGTCGAAGCCGACTGGCCGTCGCAGGAATTCGCCTACGAGGACGAGAACCACCAGCGCGTGCAAAGCGCGCCCGCCTTCACCTTCGCCGACTTCGTTGCCTGCGATCCGCGCCACGCCCGCCATTTCGCGCGCGTGGCGCGCGCGGACTGGAACGACGGGATGGTGCCGCTCGAGGAGCACCTGCGCCGCGGCGCGGCCGGGGCGGGCGAGGCGCTGCCCTACGTGATGCTGGTGGACGCCGAGGGCCGGCTGCAGCGCGCCATCGTCGACGAGCCGCTGGTGCGCGCGACGCTGCGTTGCCGCGAGTCCTGGCACAGCCTGCAGGAGCTGGGCGGCATCCACAACTCCCACGCCGAGCGCCTGCTCGCGAAGCAGGCCGCGGCGCCGCAGCCGGCCGCCGAACCGGTGGTCGAGGCAGCCGTTCCTAAAGAAGAAATACCGGCCGAGGCAGAAGCGAAACCTTCAACCGACGATCCCTATATCGAGACGCCGCGCTGCACCACGTGCAACGAGTGCACCCAGATCAACGACAAGATGTTCGCCTACAACGAGAACAAGCAGGCCTACGTCGCGAACCCCGACGCCGGCACCTACGCACAGCTGGTGGAGGCGGCCGAGAGCTGCCAGGTCTCGATCATCCACCCCGGCAAGCCGCGCAACCCCGACGAGCCGGGCCTGGCCGAGCTGCAGGAGCGCGCCGCGGCCTTCGCCTAGCCGCGCCAAAGGCGTATCTTCGCCGTCATGGCATCCGCTCGTGCCGGCGCCATCGCCGCGATCGTGGTCGCCGCCGTCCTGGCGCTGGCGGCGGGCTGGCTCTATTTCGCGCTGCGGCAGGCGCAGCAGGCGCAGAAGCAGCTCGCCGCCGAGCAGGCGGCGCTGAAGAAGGACATGCAGCAGCTGCGCGAGCGCGCCGCCGCCAAGGCCGAGCAGGCCGCGCAGAAGGACAAGCGCATCGATTCCCTGCTCGCCGAGCAGAACGCGCTGCAGGACCAGCTCGCCAAGAAGGACGGGCTGGAGATGCAGGCACAGGGCCTGCGCGAGCAGAATGCCGCGCTGGCGCAGAAGCTTGCCGAGACCACGGCGAAGGCCCAGCAGGCTTCCGTCGCGCACGAGAGCGCCGCGCGCGAGCTGAGCGCGACGGCGAAGACCCTGGCCGACGCCAAGGCGCGCTCGGCCGAGCTCAACCGCGCCTACGAGGCGCTGCTACAGGAGAAGTCCCAGCTCGCCGCCTCGGGCGCGGCGCGCCGGGCCGAGCTCGCCAGGATCAAGTCGGCCTTCGAGCAGGCCCAGTCGGAGGTCGCGCGGCTGACCGGCGCGCGCGGCATCTACACGGTCCAGAACGGCGACTCGCTGTCGAAGATCGCGGCGTTCTTCTACCACCACGCTTCGCGCTGGCCCGACATCCTGCGCGCCAACTCGCACCTGATCGACAAGCCCGACCTGATCTACCCGAAGCAGGT
>CAZLUX010000117.1:0-9011 GCA_964562815.1 uncultured Enterobacteriaceae bacterium | reverse complement strand
TCGGCACCCCGGTCGGCGTCATGGCGGGCACCTATCTTGCCGAGTACGGCAGGAAGAGCTGGCTCGCCTCCGCGACGCGCTTCCTCAACGACGTCCTGCTTTCCGCGCCGTCGATCGTGATCGGGCTTTTCATCTATGCGGTCTACGTCGCGCAGGTGAAGCACTTCTCCGGATGGGCCGGCGCGTTCGCGCTGGCGCTGCTCGTGATCCCGGTGGTGGTGCGCACCACCGACGACATGCTCAAGCTGGTGCCAAGCAGCCTGCGCGAGGCGACCGCCGCGCTCGGTTGCCCGCAATGGAAGATGATCGTCTTCGTCACCTACCGCGCCGCGCGCACCGGGATCATGACCGGAATCCTGCTCGCGGTGGCGCGCATCAGCGGCGAGACCGCACCGTTGCTCTTCACCGCGCTCAACAACCAGTTCTGGTCGCTCAACATGAACGCGCCGGTCTCGAACCTGCCGGTGGTCATCTTCCAGTTCGCGATGAGCCCTTACGCGGACTGGCAGCGCCTCGCCTGGGGCGGCGCCACCCTGATCACGCTCGCCGTGCTGGCGCTCAACATTCTGGCACGCGCGCTCTTCAAGAAGACGTCTTGACCAAGGCCGCCCATGGAAACACCCGTCAGCACCCGCATCAACGCCCCCCGACCCCAGGTTGCCGCGCGCACCGTGCAGTCCGGCGAGACGAGCGCAAAGCTCACCGTCCGCAACCTCAACTTCTATTACGGCAGCTACCATGCCCTGAAGTCGATCTCGCTCGAGGTGCCCGAGCGGCGGGTGACCGCGTTCATCGGTCCCTCGGGCTGCGGCAAGTCGACGCTGCTGCGTACCTTCAACCGCATGTATTCGCTCTATCCGGAGCAGCGCGCCGAGGGCGAGATCATCATGGACGGCGAAAACCTGCTGACGGTCAAGCGCGACGTGTCGCTGATACGCGCCAAGATCGGCATGGTGTTCCAGAAGCCGACCCCGTTTCCGATGTCGATCTACGACAACATCGCCTTCGGCGTGCGGCTGTTCGAAAACCTGAAGAAGCGCGACATGGACGAGCGCGTGGAATGGGCCCTGCGCAAGGCCGCGCTCTGGGACGAGGTGAAGGACATCCTGGGCCAGAGCGGGCACAGCCTTTCGGGAGGGCAGCAGCAGCGCCTTTGCATCGCGCGAGGCATCGCGGTGAAGCCCGAGATCCTTCTGCTCGACGAGCCGACCTCGGCGCTCGATCCCATTTCGACCGCCAAGATCGAGGAGCTGGTCGACGAGCTCAAGCGCGATTTCACCATCGCGATCGTCACCCACAACATGCAGCAGGCGGCGCGCGTGTCCGACTACACCGCGTACATGTATCTCGGCGAGCTGGTCGAGTTCGACGTCACCGACACGATCTTCATCAAGCCGAAGCAGAAAGCGACCGAGGACTACATCACCGGCCGCTTCGGTTGAGACCGGCTAGGCGCTGCGCGCGCGCAGCTGGGCGACGTCGGGAATCAGGATGGAGCGCCCGTCGACGCGGATCAGGTTCGTCGCCGCCAGGTCGTGCAGGATGCGGGAGAAGTGCTCCTGCGTGAGATTCAGCCGCGAGGCGATGATGCCCTTGCTCGCCGGCAGCGTCACTGCGGCATGGCTGCGTTCCGACGCACCTTCCAGGCGGCTCAGGAGATAGGCGACCACGCGCTCGGTGCCGCTGTGCAGGGTCAGGCTTTCCAGGTCGCCGATGAAGCGGTCGAGCCGGTCGCTCAGGCCGGCGATGATGCGTTGCGCGAAGCCCGGGTGGTTCCGCACCGCTGCGAAGACCTGCTCCTTCGCGATGTGGAGCAGGCGGCTGTCCGAAAGCGTCTCCGCCGAGGTCTTGTGCGGCCGATCCAGGAACACGGCCGTCTCGCCTAGGGTCTGACCCGGCCCCGCCAGGTCGACCACCTTCTCGGCCCCGTCCGCGGTGCCGAGCGAAACCTTGACGTGCCCCGATACCACGACGTGAATTCCGCTGCAGGGGTCGCCGGGGCGGAAGAGGGCTGCCCCACGGGGCAGGTCCATCTGCCCGACCTCGAGCCCGATCGACTTCAACTCCCTTTCGTTCAACCCTTTGAATAAAGGAAGATTTGAAAGTAGATCCTCGATTGGAACCGCGGTCCGGCCATGCATCGGAGTCGTACCTCTGCTCGTTATGCCGCGCCTGAGTTGCGCCGCAGCAACAATGGTGACGGTCTGCGGGCGGGGATTCATGACGTACGTCAAACCACTGAGGGGCTAATTGGCATCCCCGCTCCCCATTTGATTCACATCAAAGCAGCCGGTACACGGGAATCTTACCTTTGGCTGGCGCAAGACTTACGAAGGCAATCAGGAAGGTGCGCTGGAAACAACAAGCAACAAGGGACCAGCTGGTGCGCGGTCGGGCGCGGTCGCCCGCGAGCACAGATCGGTTAGGGACAACGATTGGGAGAATGAACAATGAGTGACATCCGACGGTATCTGCTCGGGTTGGCCACGGCGTTCGCTGCGGCCGGGTTCCTGGGCGCGAGCGCTCCTGCGTCTGCCGCCGCACCGGGCGGGGCGATGAAGTCAGCCGACGACGTCGTCCTACGCGGCGACGCGGTGTGCGAGCAGTGCCACAAGGATATGACCCCGCACGTGCTGCGGATCGGGGCAACGGAGATGGGCACCACCGCCGATCTGCGCACGCCGAGCTGCACGAGCTGCCACGGTGAGAGCCTCAAGCACCGCAACGGAGAGGGTATGCCCGACCGGACCTTTGACAAGAAGTCGACCACCCCGATCAAGGTGCGCAACGAGGCCTGCCTGGCCTGCCACCAGGGCGGCGAGCGCATCCACTGGACGCGCAGCCCGCACCAGGAAAACCAGGTGGCGTGTACCTCCTGCCACACGGTCCACGCCCAGCACGACAAGGTGCGCGATCGCAAGACGCAGGTCGAGGTCTGCTTCACCTGCCACAAGACGCAGCGCGCGGAAATGCGGCGCCCGTCGCGGCACCCGATCGCGGAAGGCAAGGTGGTCTGCTCGGACTGCCACAACCCGCACGGCACGTCGGGGCCGAACCTGCTCCGGCGCGACAACGTGAACGACACCTGCTACACCTGCCACATGGAGAAGCGCGGGCCGTTCCTCCATACGCACGAGCCGGTGCAGGAGGACTGCACGATCTGCCACAACCCGCACGGCACGACCGCCCCGAATCTGCTCAAGGTGCGGCCGCCGTTCCTGTGCCAGACCTGCCACGAGCCGAGCCGGCACCCGGGCACGTTGCCGATCGGCACCCAGGTCGTGGGAAATCCATCGACGGACCGGGCCGTGATCATGGCGCGCGGATGCATCAACTGCCACGCCAACATCCACGGCAGCAATACGCCCAACGACAACGCCGCGCAGTTCCGTCACTGATGAGTGCTGAGGGAGAACGAACATGAAAGCATCCAGAAAAGATCCGTTCATCTTGACGGCGGCTGCTGCTGCGCTGCTGCTCGCCTTTGGTCCCGCGATGGCGCAGGACAACAGCGTCGCGCAGCTGACCGAGCCCCAGAGCAGCATCAACGTCGGCGTCGGCTACGTCGACAAGGACAACCACCGGTTCGGTCAGTACAACGGGCTGATCGACAAAGGCGCCTACGGCATCGTCGATTTCAACATTGACAAACGCGACGATGCCACCGGGACCTGGTTCAGGTTGCAGGGGCGCGACCTTGGCTTCAAGGATCCGGAGCTCCGCCTCGAGCAGAAGCGCCAGGGCGACTGGGGGTACTACATCGATTACGATCGCATCTCCCGCTACGAGCCGTATACGGTCAATACGGGTTTGCAGGGAGTTGGCACAACTACCCAGACGTACGTTCCCATCACGCCGGGCACGGGGACCGACTACCAACTCGACACCAAACGCGACCGCTGGACATTCGGCTTGCAGAAGGCGTGGCGCGGATGGGAGGTGGGGGCGCGGTACCGGACCGAGGACAAGGACGGGACGCAACTCTATGGCACGGGGCACTTCGGTGTGCCCGCGCGGTTCCTGACCAAGCCGATCGACTACACGATGCAGCAGATCGACCTCACGGCGGACTACAACGCTGATCGATACCAGCTTCGGGTGGGTTACTACGGTAGCTTCTTCGACGACAAGAACAGCAAGATCAATGTAACAAATCCTCCCAACGCCAACGTCTTCACGGAATACGGTACGCCGCCGGATAACCAGTCGCACCAGTTCTACGTTTCGGGCGGGTACAACTTCACCGCCGACACGCGCGGCGATTTCAAGCTGTCCTATGCCAGAGCGACCCAGGATGACCCCTGGGGCATCGCGCCGCCGGCCGGGGTGACGGCGACCAGCCTCGACGGCCGGGTCGACACGACGCTGGTGCAGGCGGGGGTTTCCGGCCGCGCGACACCCAAGTTCACCTGGCGCGCGGACTTCCGCTACCAGAATCGCGACGACAAGACTCCGCAGGTCGTGAACGCCAACTTGGAGAGCTATCAGCCGCACTCGCTCGAAAGGACAACCGGCAAGGTCATCGGCAACTACTCACTGCCGATGGGATTCCGCCTGAGCGGCGACATCACCTGGGACCAGAAGAAGCGCGAGGTTCCCGAGGACACGGTGGTCCAGTTCCGCGAGAAGGTGGATGAGACGACGTACAAGGTTACGTTGCGCCGGGCCGTATCGCCGACCGTGACGGGTGCCGTGTCGCTGCTGCACAGCAAGCGCGACGGATCGGATTGGCTCTTCGGGTTTGCCGGGCTGGGTGGCAACAACCTGATCGCACCGCTGAATCTGGCGGACCGCGACCGTAACACCGCCCGGGTGACGGTCAACTGGATGGCGAACGACGCGCTGTCGCTCAACTTCCGCGCCGACACCTCGAAGGACGACTACAAGAGCCTGCCGAACATCTACGGCGTGGACTTGGGGCCCCGCGAGGGCAAGGCCACCAACTACTCGGTGGACGCCTCTTATGTCTTCTCCGACAGCGTGAACGGAACCGCGTGGTACTCGCACGGCAAGAACGAGATCGAAGAAGCCACGTGTAACGAGTACCCGACGCCGGGGCAATGCACGCTCTCGGGAGGGCAGGCGCGCCCGATCTTCGCCTCCAACGTGCGCAACACGTCGGACAACTTCGGGCTGGGGCTGCAGGGCAAGGTGTCGTCCAGGATCGACGTCGGCGCCAACGTGACGCAGGCCAAGGTAACGGACGACTTCGGTCTGACCGTCCTCGTCCAGACCACCCCGGCGACGCCGGTGGTGCAGCTCGACAGCATCGAGACCAAAGTGACGACCTTCGGGCTGTACGGCAAGTACGCGCTCAACCGGCAGTCCGGTGTTCGGCTCGACTGGATCTACGACCAGTATCAGACCGACGACTGGACCTGGTCGCGCTGGGTCTACGCCGACGGCACGACGGTCATGCAGGACCCGAACCAGAAGGTCAACTTCGTAGGCGTCACGTACTACTACAAGTTCCAGTAGAACGACTCCCAACTGCAGGAATTCGGCCCGCTTCGGCGGGCCGTTTTGTTTTCCGGACTTCCTGAACCCCGGGGTAGGGTATCCTTCGCGCTTTTCCGCGATTTCATGCTCCTCCAAGCTTCCCAACTCGCCTGCGAACGCGGTGATGTGCGCCTGTTCTCGGGGCTCGAATTCGCACTTGGCGAAGGCGAGCTTCTGCTCGTTCAGGGGCCCAACGGCAGCGGCAAGACCAGCCTGCTGCGGCTGGTGGCGGGGCTCTCACGCCCGGCCGCGGGGACGATACGCTGGCGCGGCGAGGACATCCGCGAGCTGCGCGAGGGCTACGCGCGCGAGCTGCTGTTCGTGGGCCATTCGAATGCGGTCAAGGAGGAGTTCAGCGCCGACGAGAATCTCGCGCTTTCGCTCGAGATGGGCGGCAGGCGGGCATCGGCCAGCGCGCGCGCCGGGGCGCTCGAGCGCATCGGCCTCGCGCGGCGCGCGCGCTTGCCGGCGCGCTATCTTTCGCAGGGGCAGAAGCGCCGGGTCGCCCTCGCGCGCCTGTGCCTGGCCTCGGACTATCCCCTCTGGATTCTCGACGAGCCGTTCGCGGCGCTCGATACCCGGGCGCTGGAAACGGTGGTGTCGCTGGTCGACGGCCATCTCGAGCGGGGCGGCGCGGTGATCCTCACCACGCACCAGGAAGTGACGATCGCGGCGCGCACGCGCTTCTCGATCGTGCTCGAGGGTTGAACTTCGGCATGCTCGGCGGACTCAAATCGATCATCGTGCGCGACCTGCGCCTGTCGATGCGACGGCGCGGCGACATACTGAATCACCTGGTGTTCTTTGTCATCGTCGTGACCCTGTTCCCGCTCGGAGTCGGTGCCGAGCCGAATCTCCTGCGCTCGATGGCGCCGGGCATCGTCTGGGTCGCCGCGCTGCTGGCGGCGATGCTCTCGCTGCAGCGCATGTTCGCCGCGGACCACGCCGACGGCAGCCTGGAGCAGATGCTGATATCCGCACATCCGCTGGGGGTAATCGTGGTCGGAAAGATCGTCGCGCACTGGCTGCTCTCGGGCCTGCCTGTCACGCTGCTGGCGCCCGTAGTTGGGGTACAGTTTGATCTGTCTCAACAAGCGCTGGTGGTGCTGACGGTATCGTTGCTCGTCGGAACGCCCGTCCTCAGCCTGATCGGCGGGGTGGGCGCGGCCCTGACGCTGGGAGTGCGCGGCGGCGGGGTGCTGCTGGCGCTGCTGGTGCTGCCGCTGTTCATCCCGGTGCTGATTTTCGGCGCGGGCGGCGTCACCGAGGCGCAGGCCGGAATGAGCGCGTCGCCTCACCTGTCTCTGCTCGGCGCGTTCCTCGCGATGTCGTGCGTGGTCGCGCCCTGGGCCACCAGCGCGGCGCTGCGGGTTGCGTACGATTGATTGATGGATGGAGAGGTAGAACTTGGCATCAAACGGCTATCGGCTTGACAGCGAACTGAGCGGCAACTGGCTGTTCAAGCTCGCGGCACCGCAGGCGTTCTTCCCGGTCGCAGGAAAGATGATCCCGTGGTTCGCCACGCTCGCGATGCTGTTCGCGCTGCCGGGGCTCTACGTCAGCTTTTTCGTCGCCCCGACCGATTTTCAGCAGGGCGAGGCCTACCGGGTGATCTTCCTCCACGTTCCGGCGGCGTGGATGTCGATGTTCCTGTACCTGGTGATGGCCTTCTGGGCGGCGCTCGGGCTGATTCTCAACACGCGCCTGTCGGGCATGATGGCCTCCGCGGTGGCGCCGACCGGCGCGATGTTCACCTTCCTCGCGCTGTGGAGCGGAGCGTTGTGGGGCAAGCCGACCTGGGGCACCTGGTGGGTGTGGGACGCGCGCCTCACGTCCGAGCTGATCCTGCTGTTCCTGTATTTCGGCTTCATCGCCCTGACGAATGCGATCGACGACCCGCGCCGCGCCGACCGGGCCGGCGCGGTCCTGGCGATTGTCGGCGTGGTGAATATCCCGATCATCTATTTTTCCGTGAAGTGGTGGAACACCCTGCACCAGGGCGCCTCGGTCAGCCTGACCCGCGCGCCGTCGATGGCCAAGACGATGCTCATCGGCATGCTGCTGATGGCGCTCGCGGCGTGGATGTACAGCATTGCCGTGGCCCTCTGGCGGGTGCGCGCGATCATCCTCGAGCGCGAGCGCGACGCGCAATGGGTGCGGGAACTGCGAGGTGTGGAATGAACTGGGGCAGCTTCGGCAATTTCATTCATATGGGCGGGTACGCGTTCTACGTCTGGGGCTCGTACCTGATGGGGGTCGTTTGCATCGCGGGCGAGCTGGTGCTGCTCGCCCGCCGCAGCCGCCTAGCGGAGCGCAAGGCATGAAGCCGCGCCATCGCAGGCTGATCTATGTCGCGCTCGGGCTGGCGCTGCTCGGCGTCACCACGGCGCTGGTGCTGAACGCGTTCCGCAGCAACCTGGTGTTCTTCTACAGCCCCACCCAGGTGGCGGACAAGGAAGCGCCGGTCAACAAGACCTTCCGTCTCGGCGGTCTGGTGGAGCAGGGCAGCCTCAAGCGCCTGTCCGACGGCGTCACGGTGACCTTCGTGGTCACGGACACCGGCAAGAGCATCCCGGTGCGCTACAAGGGCATCCTTCCCGACCTGTTCAAGCAGGGCAAGGGCGTGGTCGCGCAGGGCCGGCTGGAGCCGGACGGCGTCTTTCACGCCACCGAAGTGCTCGCCAAGCACGACGAAAACTACATGCCGCCGGAAGCGGCCGACGCCATCGCCAAGGCCCAGCACGGCCAACTCCCGGAGCCGATGAAAAAATGATCCCCGAGCTCGGACACTTCGCCCTCATCGTCGCCCTTTGCCTGGCGCTCGTGCAGGCCACCTTGCCGCTGATCGGAGCCGCGCGCGGCATCCCCGGTTTCATTGCGGTCGCGCGGCCCGCGGCGCAAGGCCAGTTCGTCTTCGTCGCGATCGCCTTCGGCTGCCTCGCCTGGTCGTTCGTGACCAGCGACTTCTCCGTGCTCTACGTCGCCAACAACTCCAATTCGGCCCTGCCGCTGCAGTACCGGATCGCCGCGGTGTGGGGCGGCCACGAGGGCTCGCTCCTGCTGTGGGTGCAGATGCTGACCGTGTGGATGCTCGCGGTCACCGTCTTCAGCCGCAAGCTGCCGGACGAGATGGTGGCGCGCATCCTGGCGGTGATGGCGATGGTGAGCATCGGCTTCCTGCTGTTCATGCTCGCCACCTCGGATCCGTTCGATCGCCTGCTGCCGGCGGCGGCCCAGGGCCGCGACCTCAACCCGCTGCTGCAGGATCCCGGCATGGTGTTCCACCCCCCCATGCTCTACATGGGCTACGTCGGCTTTTCGGTCGCCTTCGCCTTCGCGATCGCGGCGCTGATCGACGGGCGCCTGGACGCGGCGTGGGCGCGCTGGACCCGGCCCTGGACGATCGCCGCGTGGTGCTTCCTCACCCTCGGCATCGCGCTCGGCAGCGCGTGGGCCTACTACGAGCTCGGCTGGGGCGGCTGGTGGTTCTGGGACCCGGTCGAGAACGCCTC
>CAZLUX010000116.1:0-9052 GCA_964562815.1 uncultured Enterobacteriaceae bacterium | reverse complement strand
AGCAGGCCGAGCTGGATGCCGAGGTAGCCGAAGGAAAGCCCGATCGCGCCGAGCGAGAAGGTGACCGGATAGCCGATCATCAAAAAGAAGGCCAGGGCCGCGAACATCAAGGGCCCGACGTGGCCGGTTATGTATTCGATCATTGCGCGCCTTCCTCGACTTCGTCCTTAATTATCTCGAGCGCTGCCTCGACGTGCTTCTCGAGGGGGTCGGGGATGAGTCCCATCAGGAAGGCAATGCGCTTGATCAGCTCCGATATGCCCTGCAGCGAGAGCAGGAAGAATCCCACCGGCACCAGCAGCTTCACCGGCCAGCGCACCAGCCCCCCCGGGTCGGCCGAGACCTCGTGCACCAGATACGATTCCTTGAACATGAACCAGCCCAGATAAGTGATGAACACGGTCATCGGCAGCATGAAGAAGATGGTGCCGAAGATGTCGACCCAGATCTGCGTCCTGCGCGAGAAGCGCTGCGACACGACGTCGATCCGGATGTGCTCGTTGTGCAGAAAGGTGTAGCCCGAGCACAGCAGGAAGATGGCGGCGAACAGGTACCACTGCATCTCGAGCCAGCCGTTCGAGGTCAGGTGAAACATGTAGCGCGACAGCGCGTTGGCCGTGCTGATCAGCACGGCCGCTAGCACCAGCCAGTAGACAAGGCGACCTATGCGCTCGTTGAGCCAGTCAATCGCGCGCGACACTCTGAGCAAGAGTTTCATGAGTGCAATCCCTTACTGGAATAAGAAGCTGGAGCAGGCCCCCCTCCCGGCCTGTCCGGACGGCTATTCGCCGCAGCATCAAGCGTGCCGGGCAAAAACCTAGCTGCGGATTGTCTCCGATTGGCGACTAACTGGCAAAAAAGTAATCGCGCTGTCCACGCGTCGGATGAATGTCAGCTAGACGCAAGCTCCGTCGCGCTTGTGCGATTACGGTAAGCTGCCGTCCATGAGCGGGGGCAGTCGGGCGCGCGGCACGTTTGCCGTCATCGTAGTCGTAGTCGCGGAGCTGCTCGGTGCGTCGCTGTGGTTCAGCGCCAATGCCGCGGCGGCGGACTTGGCGCGCGCCTGGGGACTCGATCTTGCCGAGCTCGGCGCGCTGACGAGCGCGGTGCAGCTGGGCTTCATTGCCGGGACCCTGTTCTTCTCCCTTTCCGGGCTTGCCGACCGCTACGCCGCCAGTCACATCTTCGCCGCCTGTGCCGCGCTCGGCGCCGTCGCCAACGCGGGATTCGCACTCGCGGCCCACGGCATCATCGACGGCGCCCTGTACCGCTTCGTCACCGGCTTCGCGCTGGCGGGAATCTATCCGCTGGGCATGAAGCTGGTGGTGAGCTGGGCTCCGGACCGGGCGGGTGAGACGCTCGGCTGGCTGGTCGGCATGCTCACCCTCGGCACCGCCTTGCCGCACGCGATTCGCGCCGCGGGGAGCAACGCACCCTGGCAGGCCGCGGTGCTCGCCGCCTCGGCCTGCGCGGCAGTTGCGGGCCTGATGGTTCTCGTTCTCGGTGACGGGCCGCACCTGAAGCGCGGCACGGCCTCGCGCCGTCCGGGCTGGGGCGGCGTGTGGCGCGCATTCCGGGTGCCGGCGTTCCGCGCGTCCGCGCTCGGCTATTTCGGCCATATGTGGGAGCTCTATGCGCTGTGGACCATCACGCCGGTGCTGGCTGCCTCCGTGCTCGCGCGCGCCGGCGCGGCCAGCGCCGTCGCGGTGTCGGCGTGGTCGTTCGCGATCATCGCGATAGGCGGTGCGGGCAGCGTGCTCGGCGGTGTCCTCAGCCGGCGCTACGGCAGCGCGCGCGTGGCCGCGACCGCGCTCGGCGTCTCGGGCGCGATGTGCCTCGTTTATCCGCTGGCGAGCGGGGCGCCGGCCGCTGCCGTGCTCGCAATGCTTCTGGTGTGGGGCGTCGCGGTCGTTGCCGACTCGCCGCAGTTCTCGGCGCTTTCTGCCCGCGCCTGTCCGCCTGAGCTTCTGGGCAGCGCGCTCGCGCTGCAGAACAGCATCGGCTTTTTCATCACCGTGATCTCGATCAGTCTCGTGACCGGGCTGCTGCCGGGCCTGGGGGATCGAGTTGTCTGGTTGCTGCTGCCCGGACCGCTGCTCGGCCTGCTCGCGTTCGCGCCGCTCGTGCGCGGACGCTTCGGCATCCGGTGATCGCCTCCGGGCGTGCTCGCTGCGCTGCAGAAAAGCCGCTATAATTCATCATTTTACCCGCGCCAGATGGTCGTTACGCACGGTTCAGTCTTGCCTGTCCGCGGCACGCAAGCGCTCACGATCGGCAACTTTGACGGTGTGCACCTCGGCCACCAGGCGATGCTCGAACGCGTCGTGGCGCAGGCGCGCACGCTCGGCGTCGGGTCATGCGCCCTGACCTTCGAGCCGCATCCGCGCGAGTTTTTCGCCCCCGACGCCGCGCCCGCGCGCTTGAGCCGTTTGCGCGAGAAGCTCGAGCTGATCGCCGCGACCGGGATCGACCACGTGCACGTCGCGCGCTTCGACGCGCGCTTCGCGGCGCTCCCCGCGGAGCGCTTCGTCGACGAAGTCCTGGTGCGCGGCTTCAGGGTGGCATGGCTTCTGGTGGGGCGCGATTTTCGTTATGGCGCGCGCCGGTCGGGGGATTTTGACGCGCTCGAGCGCGCGGCCGCCCGCTATGGTTTCGCGCTCGAGGCCATGCCGGAGATCAAGTCCGAGGGCGAGCGGATCTCGAGCTCGGCGGTGCGCGAGGCGCTGTTGGCGGCGGATTTCGCGCGCGCCGAGCGGCTCCTCGGCCGCCCCTACGTGCTCTCCGGGCGCGTGGCGCACGGCGCGAAGCTCGGCCGCAAGCTCGGATTTGCGACGGCGAATTTGAGGCTGCCACGGCGCGCCCCGCTTGCCGGGGTCTACGTCGTCGAGGCCTGCGGCGCCGACGCGAATGACGGCGGTCGATGGCTGCCGGGGGTGGCCAGCGTCGGCCGGCGGCCGACTGTGAACGAGGTTGCGGTGCCCCTGCTGGAAGTCCACTTGTTCGATTTCGCCGAGGAGCTCTACGGCAGGCACCTGCGGGTGCGCTTCATCGGGCGGCTGCGCGACGAAGCGAAGTACCCGGATCTGGACGCGCTGCGGGCCGCGATCGCCCGCGATGTGGCGCAAGCAAAGGAGTTTTTTGCCAAGCATGGCTGACTACAAGAAGACGCTGAACCTCCCCGATACACCGTTTCCGATGCGCGGCGACCTCGCCAAGCGCGAGCCCGCCTGGGTGCGCCAATGGCAGGAGCGCGGCGTCTACAAGCGCCTGCGCCAGGTCGCCAAGGGTCGGCCGCGCTTCGTGCTCCACGACGGGCCGCCGTACGCCAACGGAGACATCCATATCGGCCATGCGGTGAACAAGATCCTCAAGGACATCATCGTGAAGTCGCGCATGCTGGCCGGCTTCGATGCGCCGTACGTTCCGGGGTGGGACTGCCACGGCATGCCGATCGAGGTGCAGATCGAGAAAATGCACGGCAAGCACCTCTCGGCCGAGGAGACGCAGCGGCTGTGCCGCGCCTACGCGGCCGAGCAGATCGAGCGCCAGAAGGTCGACTTCCAGCGCCTGGGCGTGCTCGGCGACTGGGACAACCCCTACCTGACCATGGCCTACCGCAACGAAGCCGACGAGATCCGCGCGCTCGGCACGCTGCTCGCCAAGGGCTACGTCTACCGCGGCCTGAAGCCGGTCAACTGGTGCTTCGACTGCGGCTCGGCGCTCGCCGAGGCCGAGGTCGAATACGAGGACCGCAAGGACCTGGCGATCGACGTCGGCTTCCCCTTCGCGGAGCCCGACAGGCTGGCCGAGGCGTTCGGCCTGCCGAAGCTGCCGGACAAGCCCGGCTTTGCCGTGATCTGGACCACGACGCCGTGGACCATTCCGGGCAACCAGGCGCTCAACGCGCACCCCGATTTCATCTATCACCTCGTGGACACCGAGCGCGGCCTGCTGATCCTGGCCGCGGACCTGCAGGAGAGCTGCCTCGCGCGCTACAAGCTGAGCGGCACCACGCTCGCCGCCTGCAAGGGATCGGCGCTCGAAGGCATCGCGTTCCGCCACCCGTTCTACGACCGCCTGGCGCCCGTCTATCTCGGCGACTACGTCACGCTCGATACCGGCACCGGGATCGTGCATTCGGCGCCGGCCTACGGCGTCGAGGACTTCGAGTCCTGCCGGCGCTACGGCATGAAGGACGAGCAGATCCTCACGCCCGTGCAGGGCGACGGCAGGTTCGTGAAATCGCTGCCGCTGTTCGGCGGCATGATGATCTGGGACGCCAACCTCGAGGTCGTGGCCGAGCTCGAGCGGCGCGGGGCGCTGTTCGACAAGGCGTCCTACGTGCACAGCTACATGCACTGCTGGCGGCACAAGACCCCGGTGATCCTGCGCGCGACCGTGCAGTGGTTCGCCGGCATGGACTCGACCCCGGGATACGGCGGCGTCAAGCCGGCCGAGACCCTGCGCGCGACCGCGCTGCGAGGCATCGAGGCCACCCGCTTCTTTCCCGCCTGGGGACAGGCGCGGCTGCACGGGATGATCGCCAGCCGTCCGGACTGGACGCTGTCGCGCCAGAGGCAGTGGGGCGTGCCGATGCCGTTCTTCATCCACAAGGAAAGCGGCGAGCTGCACCCGGACACGCTCGAGCTGATGGAGGCGGTCGCCAAGCGGGTCGAGGAGGGCGGGATCGAGGCCTGGCAGAGGCTCGACCCGCGCGAGCTGCTGGGCGACGACGCCGAGCGCTACGACAAGGTGAAGGACACGCTCGACGTCTGGTTCGACTCGGGCTCGACCCATTTCACCGTCCTTCGCGGCTCGCACAAGGACGAGACCGCGTTCCCCGCCGACCTCTACCTCGAGGGCTCCGACCAGCACCGCGGCTGGTTCCACTCGTCGCTTCTCGTGTCGTGCATGATGAACGGCGTTCCGCCCTACAAGGCGCTGCTCACCCACGGCTTCACGGTCGACGGCGAAGGCCGCAAGATGTCGAAGTCGAAGGGCAATGCGGTTTCGCCGCAGGAGGTGTCGGGCACGCTCGGCGCCGAGGTGCTTCGCCTGTGGGTCGCGTCGACCGACTACAGCGGCGAGCTCGCGATCTCGAACGAGATCCTGAAGCGGGTCGTCGAGGGCTACCGCCGCATCCGCAACACGCTGCGCTTCCTGCTCGCGAACACCTCGGATTTCGATCCTGCGCGCCACGCCGTTCCCGTGCCCGAGATGGTCGAGGTGGACCGCTACGCGCTCGCGCTCGCGCGAAAGCTGCATGACGACGTCGCCGCCGACTACGACCGCTACCAGTTCCACCTCGTGGTGCAGAAGCTGCAGATGTTCTGCTCGGAGGATCTGGGGGCCTTCTATCTCGACATCCTCAAGGACCGGCTCTATACCTGCGGCGCGGAGTCCGGCGCGAGGCGCTCGGCGCAGACCGCCTTGTGGCACATCACCCACAGCCTGCTGCGCCTGATGGCGCCCGCGCTGAGCTTCACCGCGGAGGAGGCGTGGGGGATCTTCGCGGGCAAGAAGGACGCGAGCATCTTCGAGGAGACCTGGCACGTCATCCCCGACCACGGCCTCGAGCCTTCGACGCTGGAGAGCTGGGACGCCGTGCGTCGGTTCAGGGAAGTGGTCATGCGCAGGCTGGAAGAGAAGCGGGAGCAGAAGCAGATCGGCTCCTCGCTGGCCGCCGAGGTCGATATCGAAGCTTCCGGGCCCCTCTACGACGCCCTGGCGCGGCTCGGAGACGATCTGCGCTTCGTCCTGATCACGTCGCGCGCGACGGTGCGTCGCGTCGAGGGCACGCAGGCCGAGGTCGACGTCAGGCCGAGCGTGCACGCGAAGTGCGAGCGCTGCTGGCACTACCGCGACGACGTCGGCGCGGACCCCGCGCACCCCGGGCTTTGCGGGCGCTGCGTGACGAATCTCTTCGGCGAGGGCGAGGCGCGGCGGCATGCCTAGGCGGTCCGCCTGGTTCGGGCTGGCCGCGCTGATCGTGGTCGCCGACCAGCTCGCCAAGTGGGCGGTCCTGGGCGCGTTCGCGCCCGGGGAGCGCCTGACGCTCACCGGCTTTTTCAATCTGGTTCTGGTGTTCAACAAGGGAGCCGCGTTCAGCTTCCTCGCCGGCGCGCCGGGCTGGCAGACGCCGCTGTTCGTCGCCGTCGCCGCGGTCGCAATCGTGGTGGTATCGGTGCTGCTCGTGCGCTCGCCCGGCGATCCGGTGATGCGCGCCGGCCTGGCGCTGATCCTGGGCGGCGCAACGGGGAACCTGATCGACCGGCTGCGCTACGGGCAGGTGGTCGACTTCCTCGACTTTCATGCCTTCGGCTGGCATTGGCCGGCGTTCAACGTCGCCGATTCGGCGATCACGATCGGCGCGGCCCTGCTGATTTTCGAGAGCCTGCTGCATCGAGGAGCCGACGGTGAGCGCGGCGGCTGAGTCGGGCGTGCTGACGCTGCACTATCGCCTGCAGCTCGAGGATGGAACCGAGGTGCTGTCGACCTTCGGCGGCAACCCGGCCACGCTTGCGCTCGGCCGCGGCGAGCTCGCCGCCGGGCTCGAGAAGTGCCTGGAAATCGCCGAGCCGGGCCGCAGCTACGTGTTCGATCTCGAGCCGGAGCAGGCCTTCGGCGAGCGGCGCGAGGACCTGGTTCAGTCTATGCCGCGCGCCTCCTTCGGGGACGACATCGCCCTGGAGGCGGGTGCGGTGGTCGAGTTCTCGGCCCCCGACGGCTCCCGGCACGCCGGGCAGGTTCGCGAGACGAATGCCCGCGAAGTGGTCGTGGATTTCAACCACCCGCTCGCCGGGCGCCGCGTGCGCTTCGAGGTGGAGGTTCTCTCGATCGCGCGATGATGGCACCATAGGCCGATGCAAGAGAATTCCCGCGACACCGAAGTCCTGCTCGCGAACCCGCGCGGCTTCTGCGCCGGTGTCGAGCGCGCGATCGAGATCGTGGAGCGCGCGCTCGCGCAGTTCGGGGCGCCGATTTATGTCCGCCACGAGATCGTGCACAACCGATACGTGGTCGAGAACCTGCGCGCCAAGGGGGCGGTGTTCGTGGACGAGCTGGATGAGGTGCCCGCCGGCGGCACCGTCATCTTCAGCGCGCACGGCGTGGCCAAGTCGGTTCGGGCTGACGCCGAGGCGCGCGGCCTCAAGGTGTTCGATGCGACCTGCCCGCTCGTGACCAAGGTCCACGTCGAGGTCGCGAAAATGCTGAAGCAGGGATTGGAGATCGTCCTGATCGGGCACCGCGGCCATCCCGAAGCCGAAGGCACCATGGGGCAGGCGCAGACGCGCATGCACCTGGTGGAAACGGCTGCCGACGTTGCGGGTCTGGAGATTGCCGATCCGGACAAGGTCGCCTACGTCACGCAGACCACGCTCTCGGTCGACGATGCGGCGGTCGTCGTGGCCGCGCTGCGGGCGCGGTTCCCGAAGATCCGCGGGCCGAAGAAGAACGACATCTGCTATGCGACGCAGAACCGCCAGGACGCGGTGAAGCTGATGGCGCCGCGCTGCGACGTGGTCATCGTGGTCGGTTCGCCCAACAGCTCGAACTCGAACCGCCTGCGCGAGGTGGCGCGCAAATTCGGCGTCGAGGCCCACATGATCGATACCGCTTCGGATCTGCGCCGGGAGTGGGTCGCCGGCAAGCACCGCGTCGGCGTTACCGCGGGGGCTTCGGCGCCCGAGGTGCTGGTGAACGAGGTCGTCGCCCGGCTCAAGGCGCTCGGCGCGACGCGAGTGGCTCAGCTCGAGGGCATCACCGAAAGCGTGGCCTTCACGCTACCGCGCGGACTGGCGGTGAAGAACTAGCCTCGCCTGCGCTAGCGTGCGCCGCTGTGCAGGTCCGGCGGCGGCGGACTGTCGTAGCGGACCTCGATCGTCATTCTGACCTTCACTGCGCGTCCCGCCTTCATTCCCGGGGTGAAGCGCGCCGCACGAAACGCGCGCTCGGCGGATTGCTCGAAGACCCCCGGCGGGTCGGCACGCAGGGTCTCCACGCGCTCGACCGAACCCTTTTCGTCGATGTAGAGTCGGATCACGACCTTGCCCGAAAGGCTGCGGCGAGCCGCCGCCTCGGGATACTGGGGCTCGATGTTCCGGGTGATGCCCGGGCGCACGTCGAGCTCGCGCACCGGGTAGTAGGGCGAATGGGCGGGCGCCGCCGGCTCCGCCGCCGCGGCCTGCAGGGCAATCGCTGCCGCGATCGCCCCCGCCAGCCGCAGCGGCACGGATCCAGGCATGGTGAGCCCCCGGCGCTACTCGCGAATCAGCTCGCGCCAGGACACGCGCCGGCCCGTGATCGATGGCGGAGCCACCGGAGTGTCCTGGGTGAGCTGCTGGTTGTCGGCGGTGGTGACGATCGTCTTCACGGTGCCGCCCGGCAGCTGAACCACGTTGACGCCGACCACAAGCGAGGCGCCGATCTTGGTGCTGGCCATGTTCGCCGTCGCACCGGTGACGTAACTTCCAGTTCTGTAGTCGAGGAAGTTGATCCAGCCATGGCCGCCCGCCGTGCAGGTATCCGTCGACGGAACGTTGCTCGGCACGATCAGTGTGCCCAGCTGCAGCGCCGGGTCGACGTTGGCGCGCTCGCCCGTATCGGGAAGATCCACGTACCAGCCCTTGTTGGTGCTCCAGTCCACCGCGTTGCTGGTCGCGGTCCTCGTGTCCGTGCCCGACGGCGTCAGCGTCTGCTGCACGTAGGCGGGATTGCTGCGGATGGTGACCGGCGTGCTGGTCAGGTCGTCGACGAACGCGTAGATGCTTTGCACCTGAATAGTCGAAGTGTCTGTCGTGCCCAGCAGCTTGCCTGTCGCGACGAAGACCACAGGATTGTTGTTGATGAGGCCGAGCTCAGGCCGGGTGGTGATCGGCTGCGGTGTGCCACCCGGATCGGTCAACGTCGTGATCCTCTGAGCCGTCAAGGTGCCGGACGAATCGTACTCGAAGCGCCACACGTTGCCCTTGAGGTCGCCGCCGTAGAGCCTCTGCGTCGTGTTGTTGTAGAAGCCGTTGTCCACCCAGGCGTTGATGCGGGAGAGTCCGCT
>CAZLUX010000115.1:1436-9143 GCA_964562815.1 uncultured Enterobacteriaceae bacterium | reverse complement strand
CCCGGCGACATCTACCTGCTGTGCTCGGACGGCCTGTGCGACATGGTGAGCGACGAGGATATCGCCATGGCGCTGGAGGCCCTCGGCGCGAACCTCGAGCTCGCGGCGGAGCAGCTGGTGCAGATGGCCAACGACAACGGGGGGCGCGACAACGTTTCGGTTATACTCGTACGCGTCCTGCGGGAGTACCCCGCCGCCCGCGGCGTTATGGCCAGGTTTTTTGCATGGTTAAAATAACCCCCAGGGGTCAGCTATGGCGAAACTGATACTCAGCATGGACGGGTTGGTGCTCAAGGAGATCCCCTTGGTGAAGGAGCGCACCTCCATCGGCCGCAAACCGCACAACGACATCCAGATCGACAACCTGGCGGTCAGCGGCGAGCACGCAGTGATCGTCACGATCCTGAACGACTCGTTCCTCGAGGACCTGGGCAGCACCAACGGCACGCTGGTCAACGGCAACGCCGTCAAGAAGCATTTCCTGCAGAACAACGACATCATCGAGCTGGGCAAGTACAAGCTGAAGTACCTCGCCGAGCCGGGCCAGCAGCCCGCGGCCTCGGCGGCAGATTTCGAGAAGACCATGGTGCTGCGCCCGTCGGCGATGAAGACGATGACGGAGCAGGCCCGCTCGATGACCGGCACCGACACGCTGCCGAAGTCGCCGCCGAAGCCGGCCTCGGCGGGCACCACGGGCGCCACCTCCACGAGCGACCTGGGCGCCGCGGCAAAGACGCCGCCGGCCGCCGCTTCCGGCGCCGCGCCCGCCCAGGAGCCGCCGGCCGCGTCCCCTGCGCCCAAGGCCGAGCCTCCGGCTCAGGCCGCGGCGCCGACCCCCGCGGCGCCGGCCCCCGCGGCTCCCGCCGCTGCCAAGCCGGCCCAGATACTCGGCGCGATCCAGATTCTCACCGGCGGAAACGCGGGCAAGGAGCTCGAGCTCGCCAAGCCGCTCACGACGCTGGGCAAGCCCGGCGTGCAGGTGGCGGTGCTGACGCGCCGGCCGCAGGGCTACTTCATCACCCACGTCGAAGGAACCCGGCAGCCCACCGTGAACGGCCAGTCGATCGGCGCCGCGCCGCACATGCTCAAGGACCACGACGTCATCGAGATCGCCGGCGTGAAGATGGAGTACTTTCTCAAGGGCTGACCCGCCGGGGTCCGCTCCCTCCGCCCGGCTCTCCAACGGCCACATCGCGTCCGCGGGAGGGCAATGAAACAGCACATCGTCCGTATCGCCATCGGGCTGGCGATCATGCTCTTCTTCGCCGGCCACGCCGCGCGCTTCTACAACGTCGGCTTCATCACCCAGCTCGACCACATCATGTACGACGCGCGCATGCGCCTCACCATGCCGAACACGGTCGATCCGCGCGTCGTGATCCTCGACATCGACGAGAAGAGCCTTCAGCAGGTCGGACGCTGGCCCTGGCCGCGCGACGTGATGGCGCGGCTGATCGACGAGCTGTTCGACAAGTACCACGTCGCGCTGGTCGGCTTCGACGTGGTCTTCGCCGAGGCCGACTACTCGTCGGGCATACGCGCGCTGGACAGGCTGGCTCAGCACCAGCTCAAGGACGTGCCCCGGTTCCAGGAGCTGTACACGCGCATGCGCCCCGAGCTCGACAACGACGAGCTCTTCGCCCAGGCGATGAAGGGCCGCCCGGTGGTGCTCGGCTACTACTTCAACAGCGAAGAGGACGCCCGGCGTACCGGGGCGATTCCGGCGCCGGTCCTGCCCAAGGGAACGTTCGCCGGGCGCAACATCAGGTTCACCACCTGGCGCGGCTACGGCGGCAACCTGCCGGAGTTCGAGAAGAACGCCGCCGCCGCGGGTCACTTCAACCCGATCGTCGACCCCGACGGCGTGGTGCGCAGGGTGCCGATGCTGGCCGAGCTCGACGGGGCCTACTACGAGTCGCTTTCGCTCGCGATCGTGCGCACGCTGCTCGCGCTCGAGGACGGCGGAAAGTTCCCCAGGGTGGAGCCCGGCTTCGCGCCGGACTCGATGTTCAGCAAGGGCTATTCGGGGCTGGAATGGCTGCGGGTGGGGCCGCTGCGGATCCCGGTCGACGACACGGCGAGCGCGCTGGTGCCCTACCGCGGCGGCAAATTCAGCTTTCCCTACGTCTCGCTCGCCGACGTGCTGTCCGGGCACATCGATCCCGCGAAGCTGCGCGGCAAGATCGCCCTGGTCGGGACCACCGCGCCGGGGCTGCTCGACCTGCGCTCGACGCCGGTCGACAGCGTCTATCCCGGCGTGGAGATCCACGCCAACCTGGTCGCCGGAATGATCGACAACGCGCTCAAGCAGAAACCGCCCTACATGCTCGGGGCGGAGGTCATGCTCCTGGTTCTGGCGGGGGCGCTGCTGGCGGTGCTGATCCCGATGCTCTCGGCCGTCTGGGCGACCACGGCGTCCGTGCTCGCGCTCGCGCTGATCGTCGCGCTCAATCTCGCGATCTGGACGCAGGCCAACATGGTGCTGCCGCTCGCCAGCACGCTGCTGATGATCATCACGCTCTACACGGTGGACATGGCCTACGGATATTTCGTCGAGTCGCGTTCCAAGCGGCAGTTCACCGAGCTGTTCGGGCAGTACGTGCCGCCCGAGCTGGTCGACAAGATGGCGCGCGACCCCGAGAAGTACAGCATGGAGGGCAAGGAGGAGGTCCTGACGGTGCTGTTCTCGGACGTGCGGGGATTCACCAGCATTTCCGAGAGCCTGAGCGCGAGGGATCTGTCGGCGTACATCAACGACTACCTTACCGCGATGTCGCTGGTGATCCGGGGCAACCACGGTACCCTGGACAAGTACATCGGCGACGCGATCATGGCGTTCTGGGGCGCGCCGGTCGAGGACCCGGTCCATGCGCGCAGCGGCGTGCTCACCGCGCTCGAGATGCAGCGGCGCGCGGTGACGCTCAACCAGGAGTTCCGCGAGAAGGGCTGGCCGGAATTCCACATCGGAGTCGGCGTCAACTCCGGACGCATGCGCGTGGGCGACATGGGCTCCAGGCTGCGCAAGGCCTATACGGTGATGGGCGACCCGGTCAACCTGGGGTCGCGCCTGGAGGGCCTGACGAAGACGTACGGCGTGGGCATCCTCGTCGGCGAAGACACGCGCAAGGCGGCCGACGGCATCGTCTTCCGGGAGGTCGACCGGGTGCGGGTCAAGGGCAAGGACAGCGCGGTGGCGATTTTCGAGCCGGTCGGGCCGGAGAGCGAGGTCGACAAGGGCGTGCACGAGGAGATCAGGCTCTGGAACCAGTGCCTGCGGCATTACCGCGCCCGGGACTGGGACCAGGCCGAAGTCGCGCTGCTGAATCTGCAGCGCATGCGGCCCGGCTGCCAGCTGTACCAGGTCTACGTCGATCGCATCGACGCCTTCCGTCGCGACCCGCCCGAAGCGGGCTGGGACGGCGTCACCCGATTCGAGACGAAATAGGGGAACGGGGATGAGGCTGCGCGTACTCGGTTGTTCCGGCGGCATCGGCGGGCGGCATCTGCGCACCACCTCCTTTCTCGTCGACAGCGACATCCTGCTCGACGCCGGCACGGGGGTCGGCGACCTGTCGCTCGCCGAGCTGTCCCTGGTCGATCATATCTTCGTCACCCATTCGCACCTCGATCACGTCACCAGCATCCCGTTCGTGGTCGACACCGTCGGCGGGATGCGGGCGAAGCCGATCACGGTCTACGCGACGCGCGCCACGATCGAGATCATGCGCAGCCACCTGTTCAATTGGGCGATCTGGCCCGATTTCGCGGAGATCCCCAGCCCCGAGGCGCCGTTCATGCGCTACGAGGAGATCGAGCTCGGCCAGACGATGGAGATCGGAGGGCGCACGATCACGCCGCTGCCGGCGAATCACACGGTGCCTGCGGTCGGCTACCATCTCGACAGCGGCGCCGGGAGCCTGGTGTTCACCGGCGATACCGGCCCGAACGACGCGCTGTGGAAGATCGTGAACCGGATCCGGAACCTCAAGTACCTGATCGTCGAGACCGCGTTCTCCAACAAGGAGCGGCAGCTGGCCGAGATGTCCAAGCATCTCTGTCCGCAGACCCTGGCCGACGAGCTCGCCAAGCTCGAGGGCAGCCCGGAGGTCTACATCACGCACCTGAAGCCGGGGGAGATCGAGCTGACGATGCAGGAGGTCGAGGAATACGCGGGCGAGCTGCATCCGCGCATGCTGCAGAACAACCAGGTCTTCGAGTTCTGAGGCCGCCATGAACAGCGCCGGCTCGCGTCTTCCCAGGCCCACGGTGGAACAGCTCTCCCGGCTGGTGCCGCTCGACACCCTGTCGCCGAGCAGGCTGAAGGAGATCGCGGCGTCGGCCGCGCTCGAGCGCGGCGCGCGGGGGTCCGACCCGCTCGCGGCGCTGAAAGGGGGCGCGCGGTCGGTGTTCCTGCTGCAAGGGGAGGTGCTGCTGGTGTACGACAAGGGCGGAACGATGGTCGTCGTCGGGGGAACCGACGACGCGCGCCACGCACTCAACCGGCGCGAGGCGCCGCTGGTGCGCTCCAAGGCGATCACCGACGTCGAGCTGCTCGTGGTCGACGGCGACAAGCTGGACGTCCTCGCGACTTGGGACGGAGTCGCCGCGGCGGCGGCGAGCGGCGGGCCGGAGCCGGCGATCGCGAGCGCGGCGCTGCGAGGCGGGGTGCTGGCGCAGCTGCCGCCGGAGCACATCGACGAGCTGATGCAGCGGTTCGAGCGGCTGAAGGTTCGGCGCGGCGATGTCGTCATCCGCGAGGGCGAGGAGGGCGACAGCTACTACGTCGTCGAGTCGGGGCGGTTCCAGGTCGAGCGCGTGATCGGGGGAGTCAAGGTGGTGCTCGCCGAGCTGAAGGCCCAGGACGCGTTCGGCGAGGAGGCGCTCGTGTCGGAGGCCAAGCGCAACGCCACCGTGGTGGCGATCACGGACGGCGAATTGCTCAGGCTGGGCAAGGCCGATTTCAACCAGTTGCTGCGCGAGCCGCTGCTGCGCCGCGTGCGATTCGAGGAGGCGAGCGAGCGGGTGCGCGACGGCGCTGTGTGGCTCGACGTGCGCTACCCGTCCGAGTACCAGTACGACAAGCTGCCGGGCGCGATCAACGTCCCGCTGTCGGAAGTGCGCAATATGTTCGCCGTGCTCGATCGCTCGCGCGATTACGTGGTGTATTGCCAGAGCGGACGCCGCAGCGCTGCGGCGGCGTTCCTGTTCGCGCAGCAGGGATTCAGCGTGTGGCTCCTCGAAGGCGGGTTGTGGGCCGCCGAAAAGCGAGACTAAACGCACAAAACATTGTTAAAAATCATGGAGATTGGTGTTGAATGTTTGATGTCGAGGGACTAGGATTAGCCTTGATCGGAGGTTCGGGATGAGCGCTGTACTCAGCCAGCAAGCTGCGTCGCAGTCGGACGTCAACGCGCGTCTTGCGTTTCAGAAACAGCTGCAAGCGGTCACCAACAAGATCCACGCCACGAACAATGTGGACGAGATCATTCTGGAGGTGAGCGCGGACATCTGCGCCCTGTTCAACGCCGACCGCCTGACCATCTATGTCGTCGGCGAGGACAGGCAGGCGATCGTCTCCAAGGTCAAGACGGGCCTGAACTCTTTCAAGGACCTGAAGCTCCCGATCGCCGAGCATTCGGTGGCGGGCTACGTCGCCCTGGCCAAGAATACGATCAACATCAAGGACGTCTACGACGAAGGCGAGCTCAGGGCCATCAATCCGAACCTGCGCTTCCTGCAGGAGGTCGACAAACGGACCGGCTACCGCACCAAGCAGATGCTGGTGGCGCCGATCCTCGAGCAGGGCAGCAACGAGCTGATCGGCGTCATCCAGATCATCAACAACAAGGCCGGCGTTCCCTTCGGTGCGCTGACCGAGGACGGCGTCGCCGAGCTGACGCAAACGCTGGCGATCGCGTTCCGCCAGCGCCAGAAGCCGCAGCTGGTCAAGACCAAGTACGACTACCTGATCTCCGACGCGGTGCTGTCCGCCGGGGAGTTCGACCTTGCGTCGCGCCAGGCGCGCAAGAAAGCGATCGACGTGGAAACGGTCCTGGCCGACGAGTTCCAGGTCAAGCTGCCGGCCATCGGGCAGGCGCTGTCGAAGTACTTCGGCGTCGGCTACGAGCCGTTCAAGGCGGACCGGATCAAGCCCGCGGATCTGCTGCGGAACCTCAAGCGGGAATACGTCGAAGCCAACCAGTGGCTGCCGATCGACGACACCAAGGAGGGCTTGCTGGTGCTGTGCCTCGACCCGGAGCGGGTGCGCAATTCGCGCATCGCCTCGAACGTGTTCCCGAAGGCGCGCATCGTCTACAAGGTCACTACGCAGAAAGAGTTCAAGGAAACGATCAACCAGTTCTACGGCGCGGAATCCGTCGACTCGGGAGACATCGACGATCTTCTCTCCGGAATGGAGGACGAGGCGCTCGACACGGAGGCGAGCAGCGACGAGGCTTCCGCCGCCGCCGACAACGAGCTGGTCAAGCTGGTCAACAAGGTCATCATCGACGCCTACCACCAGGGCGCCTCGGACATCCACATCGAGCCCTATCCGGGCAAGTCGAAGACCGAGATCCGCTTCCGCAAGGACGGCGCGCTCGGCCCGTACATCGAGGTGCCTGCGAGCTACCGCAACGCGATCGTGGCGCGCCTGAAGATCATGTGCGACCTGGACATCTCGGAGAAGAGGCGGCCCCAGGACGGCAAGATCAAGTTCAAGAAGTTCGGTCCTCTCGACATCGAGCTGCGGGTCGCGACGATTCCGACCGCCGGCGGGGTCGAGGACATCGTCATGCGTATCCTCGCCGCGGGCGAGCCGATCCCGCTGGACAAGCTGGGGCTGACGCAGAAGAACCTGGGCAACATGAAGAAAACGATCGAGAAGCCCTACGGCTTGTTCTTCGTCTGCGGCCCGACGGGCTCGGGCAAGACGACCACGCTGCATTCCGTGCTGGGCTACCTCAATACCCCCGACACCAAGATCTGGACCGCCGAGGATCCGGTCGAGATCACGCAGAAGGGCCTGCGCCAGGTGCAGGTGAACAAGAAGGCGGGGATGGACTTCGCCACGGTGATGAAGGCGTTCCTGCGCGCCGACCCGGACATCATCATGGTCGGCGAGATGCGCGACAAGGAGACCACCTCGACGGGCATCGAGGCCTCGCTGACCGGCCACCTGGTCTTCGCCACCCTGCACACGAACTCCGCGCCCGAGTCGATCATCCGCCTGCTCGACATGGGCATGGATCCCTTCAATTTCGCCGACGCGCTGCTCGGCGTGCTCGCGCAGCGTCTCGCCAGGCGCCTGTGCGCGAAATGCAAGCAGCCCTATACGCCCGAGCCGGCCGAGATCAGGTCGCTTCTCAACGAATATTGCGAGGAGCTGATGAACACCTCGGCGTTCAAGAAGGACGCCAAGAGCTCGGTGGAGGCCGTGTACAAGGACTGGGTCAAGAACTACGGCAACGAGAAGGGGCAGCTCACGCTCTACAAGCCGGTGGGCTGCGACGCCTGCGGCGGCTCGGGCATGAAGGGGCGGCTGGGCCTGCACGAGCTGCTGACGGCTTCGGACCGCATGAAGAAGGCGATCCAGGAGCACGCGCGCGTGGCCGAAATGCTCGCGATCTGCCTCGAGGAGGGCATGCGTACGCTGAAGCAGGACGGCATCGAAAAAGTCCTGATGGGCCTCACGCACATCAAGGAAGT
>CAZLUX010000115.1:0-1336 GCA_964562815.1 uncultured Enterobacteriaceae bacterium | reverse complement strand
CGGTGCCTTTCTATCCGATTCAGCTCTACAGGGACGGCAAGCCGAACCACAGCATGATCGCCGCGTATGTGGCGCTCACCGGAAAGACGGTGAACATTCCGGACGCCTATGCGGCGGAAGGTTTCGACTTTTCCGGCACGCGGGCGTTCGACAGCAAGACGGGCTATCGCTCGAAATCGTTCCTCACGGTGCCGATGCGCAACCACGAGAACGAGATCATCGGCGTGCTGCAGCTGATCAACGCCCACGATCCCGACACCGGCGAGATCGTCGCCTTCTCCCCTTCGGACCAGCGCCTCACGGAATCGCTCGCCTCGCAGGCGGCGATCGCCCTCACCAACAGGATGCTGATCAATCAGCTCGAGGAGCTGTTCGAGTCCTTCATCAATTTGATCAACTCGGCGATCGACGAGAAGTCCCCCTACACCGGCGGGCATTGCCAGCGCGTGCCGACGCTGACCATGATGCTTGCCGAGGCGGCCACGGAGTCGAAGGAAGGCCCTCTCGCGGCGTTCGAGATGAGCGAGAGGGACCGTTACGAGCTGAAGATCGCCGGTCTGCTCCACGACTGCGGCAAGGTGACGACGCCGGTGCACGTGGTCGACAAGGCGACCAAGCTCGAGACCATTTTCGACCGTATCCACCTGATCGAGACGCGCTTCGAGGTGCTCAAGCGCGATGCCGAGATCGAGCTGTTGAAGGCCAGGGCGGAGCTGGCCGAGCGCTCGGCGCCGATGGTCGAGCGAGAGGCGGCGGAGGCTCGCTACCGCGACCGCGTGCGCCAGCTGAACGAGGACCGCTCCTTCCTGCGCGCCTGCAACATCGGGGTCGAATCGATGCGGGAAGAGGACGCGGAGCACGTGCGCATGATCGCGCGCTACCGCTGGACCGACAGCGCGGGCTACGAGGCGAACTTTCTCACCGAGGACGAGGTGAAGAACCTGACCATCCGCTCGGGCACGCTGACCGCGGACGAGCGCCAGGTGATCAACCACCACATCGTTGCGACGATCCGGATGCTGGAATCGCTGCCGTGGCCCAGGCACCTGAAGAACGTTCCGGAATACGCCGGCGGCCATCATGAGCGCATGGACGGCAAGGGTTACCCGAAGGGGCTGACCCGGGAGCAGATGTCGATTCAGGCGCGGGTGATGGGCATCGCCGACATCTTCGAGGCCCTCACCGCCAAGGATCGCCCCTACAAGCGGGGCAAGACGCTGTCGGAGTCGCTCGAGATCCTGGGCCGGTTCAAGCAAAGCGGGCACATCGACCCGGACCTGTTCGACGTCTTCGTGCGCAAGAAGGTCTACCAGCGCTATGCCGAGGCCTTCCTCGA
>CAZLUX010000114.1:1984-9161 GCA_964562815.1 uncultured Enterobacteriaceae bacterium | reverse complement strand
CCTCGTCGACGCGCCGCGCGAGCAGCCTCTCGTCCACGCCCTCGTAGCGGCCGCACAGCAACGTCAGCGCCCGCTCCTGCGACAGCTCGATCACCCTGCGGTGCTCGAGCCGCCTGCCCTGCGGCGAAAGGTAAATGACCCTTCCTTTCGCCTCGCCCTGCGACGCGACCACCGCGTCGAGTGCCTTGTCCAACGGCTCGGCCAGCATCACCATGCCCGGCCCGCCTCCGTACGGCCTGTCGTCGACCGTGCGGTAATTGTCCGTGGTGTATTCGCGCGGGTTCCAGGTCTCGAGTTGCCACAGCCCGTTTTCCAGCGCGCGCCGCGTGATCCCCGATTGCGTCACCGCCGCCAGCGCCTCGGGAAACAGCGTTACCACGTCGAAGCGGATCACCACTCCGCTCCCCACTCGACCTCGATGCGCCTGCCCTCGAGGTCTACTTTCCTCACCACCGCCGGCACGAAGGGCAGCAGTCGCGTGCTCTTGTCTCCCGCCAGCTCCATCACGTCGTGCGCGCCGTTCGAGAACAGCCCTTGCACGACCCCCAGCACCGACCCTTGCGCGTTCACGACCTCGAGGCCCACCAGGTCGGCCCAGTAATACTGCCCCGCATCCGGCTCCGCCAGCGCCGCGCGCGGCACCGCAACTTTGCTGCCCTTCAGCGCCAGGGCCTGCTCGCGGGTCTCGATGCCCTCGAGCTTGGCCAGCACTTTGCCGGAATGCACCCGGCTCGCCTCGACCCTGTAGGCCGCGTCCCCGACCCGCCATTGCGCATGCGCTCCGAGGGCGCCGGGATCGGCGCTGTACGGCACCACCCGGATCCAGCCGCGTACGCCGTAGTTCCCGGCCACGCGACCCATTTCAATCAGTTTCTCAGGCGGCTTTCTTGCCAAACTGCTTGACGAGCCGCACGACCGTCGGCGAAAGCTGCGCGCCCTTGCCCTTCCAGTGCGTCACGCGCTCCATATTGACTCTGAGCGCCTCGCGTCCTTCGGGCGCCTTCGGATCGTAGAACCCGATCCGCTCGATGAAGCGCCCGTCGCGCGCACGGCGCGAATCGGCCACGACCATGTGGTAGAAGGGCCGCTTGTTGGCGCCACCGCGCGCCAGTCGAATCACCACCATTGGGTATCCCCGTCGAACTGCGAAAAGGCGCGGATTATACGGTAAAAATCAGGGTTTTGGGAAGCCCGGCGAGCAACCCTCAGCGCATCCCCGGGAGGACGCCTTTCATGCCTCGCATCATGCGCGCGAGGTTGCCGCCTTTCATCATCTTCATCATCTTCTGCATCTGCTCGAATTGATTCAAAAGGCGATTGACTTCCTGGACCGACACCCCTGCGCCCGCCGCGATGCGCCGCTTGCGCGACGCCTTGAGCAGCTCGGGCTTGGCGCGCTCCTGCGGGGTCATCGAGTTGATGATCCCCTCGATACGCCTGAGCTGGCGCTCGTCCTGCATCTGCGCGGGGTTGACCTGGCCGGCGAGCTGAGCCGGCAATTTGTCCATCAGGGCAGATAGGCCCCCCATCTTGTTCATCTGCTGGATCTGCGCCTTGAAGTCCTCCAGGTCGAACCCTTTGCCTTTCTTGATCTTGTCCGCGACGCGCTTGGCTTCATCGAGATCGACGCCCTTGCGCGCCTCCTCGACCAGCGAAACGATGTCCCCCATGCCGAGGATCCGCGAGGCCATGCGCTCGGGATGAAAGGGCTCGAGCCCGGAAAGTTTCTCGCCCACGCCGACGAATTTCACCGGCTTTCCGGTGACCTGCCGCACCGAGAGCGCTGCGCCACCCCTTGCATCGCCGTCCAGCTTGGTCAACACCACGCCGGTCAGCGGCAGCGCCTCGTTGAAGGCCTTGGCAACGTTCACCGCATCCTGTCCCTGCATCGCGTCGACGACGAACAGCGTTTCGACCGGGGCAAGCAGCGAGTGCAGCGCGACGATCTCCTTCATCATGGCGTCGTCGATCGCCAGCCGCCCCGCCGTATCGACGATCAGCACGTCGTGATAGTGCGTTTTCGCGTGCTGCAGCGCGAGGCGCGCGATGTCCTCCGGCGCCTGTCCGGTCGAGGTCGGCAGAAAATCCACGCCGGCCTGCGCCGCAACCGCCTGTAGCTGATCGATCGCCGCCGGGCGATAGACGTCGCACGAAACGACCAGCACCTTCTTCTTTTGTTCCTTTAGCAGGCGGGCGAGCTTGCCCGTCGTCGTGGTCTTGCCCGAACCCTGCAGACCAGCCATCAGGATGACCGCGGGCGGCTGCGCGGCGAGGTCGAGGCCGACGTTGGCGTCGCCCATCAGGTGGGCCAGCTCGCGATGGACGACCCCGACCAGGGCCTGGCCCGGGGTAAGGCTTCCGATCACGTTCTCGCCCAGCGCCTTCTCGCGAACCGCCGCGATGAAGTCTTTGACCACGGGAATCGCGCAGTCGGCCTCGAGGAGCGCGACGCGCACCTCGCGCAGCGCGTCCTGGATGTTGGATTCGGTGAGGCGTGCCTCGCCGCGGAGCGTCTTGACGATGCGCCCCAGGCGGGCTGTCAGGTTGTCGAGCATTCGATGGCTGCGGCGGACGGGCATGCGCCGTGATAAGGCGGCGCACGGTGATAAACTGAAATGATGTCGCACATTCTACTGCACGGGCTGACCTGCGCCGTGTACGCGGGGCTCGCGCTGCACTTCTGGAGTACGCGCTGGCTGGTCAAGCCGGCCGCCCCGCCTGCTGGCCGAGAGGCGCTGAAAGGGGGACTGAAGGGATGGGAGCGGGCGGTCATTCTTTTGCCGCTCGCGATGCACGGCTGGCTGCTCTACACGGACGTGGTGGCGCCCGCCCAGCCTCATTTCGGTTTCGCGCATGCGCTCTCGGCGATGCTCTGGCTGGCGGTCCTTTTCTACTGGATAGAGAGCTTCTTCTACAACCTGGAGGGTCTGCAGGGTCCGGTGCTGGGGCTCGCGGCGGTCACTGCCCCCCTGCCTGCTTTCTTTCCCGGTTACGACACGATGCACGCCGCCTCGCTCGAGTTCAAGCTGCACATCGTGCTGGCCATGCTCGCCTACAGCCTGTTCACCATCGCGATCCTGCACGCGCTTCTCATGGCGGTGGTCGAGCGCCGTTTGCATGGCGCGCGCAAGGGCGCGATGGCGCCCGGCGAGCCGCTGGGCCCCTTGCGCGGCTTCGCCTCGCTGCCGCCGTTGCTGACGCTCGAAAGGCTGCTTTTCCGGCTCATCGGCGCGGGCTTCGTCCTGCTCACGGCGACGCTGGTGACCGGAATCATTTTCTCCGATTCACTGTTTGGCAAGCCGCTGCGGTTCGACCATAAGTCGGTGTTCGCGGTAATTTCGTGGTTCACGTTTGCCGCGCTCTTGGTGGGGCGCCACTTCTACGGCTGGCGCGGGCGCACGGCGCTGCGCTGGACCCTCGCCGGTTTCGTGCTGCTGCTGCTGGCATACATAGGCAGCCGCTTCGTGCTCGAAGTCGTGCTGGGCCGCGGCGCAACCTAGCCGCCGCATGGGCGACATCCCTTTATCGGCGGAACTCGCGGTCCTGGTGGTGTTGCTGGTGCTGTCGGCGTTCTTCTCGATCGCCGAGACGACCATGATGGCGCTCAACCGGTACCGCCTGAAGCACCTCGTGGCGCAGGGCCATGGCGGCGCGCGCCGCGCCGCGGCGCTTCTCAAGCGCACCGACCGCCTGCTGGGCGCAATCCTGATCGGCAATACCCTCGCGATCACGGGTGCCACCACGGTCGCAAGCGTCATTTCGGTACGCCTGCTCGGAGAGGACAAGCTTTCCTACGCGGTCAGCACCTTCGTCATCTCGTTCCTGATCATCGTATTTTCCGAGATCACGCCGAAGGTGGTCGGCGCAACCTACCCCGAGCGCATCGGATTGCCGCTCGCCTACGTCATCGGTCCGGTCCAGCGGCTGCTCGATCCGGTGGTGTGGTTCGTCAATCTGTTCGTACGGCCGCTTTTGCTGCTGCTCGGCGTGCGGCCCGAAGAGAACACCGAAGTGCAGAAGCTCGCGCCGGAGGAGATCCGCACCCTGGTGCTCGAATCCTCGAGCTTCATGCCGAAGAAGCACGTGAGCATCCTGTTGAACCTGTTCGATCTAGGCAACATCACGGTGCAGGACATCATGGTGCCGCGCGCACGCATCGAGTCGTTGAAACTGGACGACGACATGGAGGCGATCAAGCGGCAGATGGCGACCGCCTACCACCGGCGGCTGCCGGTGTTCCGTTCCAGCCAAGGCGAGGTGGCTGGCGTGCTGCACCTGCGCAAGGTACTCGGTCCACTCGACGCGGGCGCGCTCGACAAGGCGGCGCTGGAGGAGCTCGTCGCCGAACCCTACTTCGTCCCGGCGGCGACCCCCGTGTTCACCCAAATGCAGTATTTCCAGGAGAACCGCGAGAACTTCGCGCTGGTCGTGGACGAGTACGGCGAGCTCATGGGGCTTGTCACGCTCGGTGACATCATCGAGGAGATCATCGGAAAGTTCACGACCACCGTGCCGTCCGCGGCGCCGGCGCTGCATTGGGACGCGGACGGCAGCGCCGCAGCCGACGGGGCGATGCCGGTGCGCGAGGTCAACCGCGCCCTGGGGCTCAGCCTGCCCACGAACGGCCCGAAAACTCTCAACGGCCTGATTCTCGAGCACTTGCAGGACATCCCCGAGGCCGATGTGTCGATCAAGATTTCCGGCGTGCCGATGGAAATCGTCCACACCCAGGGGCGCGCCGTAAAAGCGGTTCGCATCTTTCGCCCGATCGCGAAGGCGACAGCTTCAGAAGAAACGCTCTAGGACGACCTCCTCAGACGTGACGAAAGCCTCATTCTGACCCCCAAAGAAACATCTATGTGTCAGAGTGTTAGAAGGGAAACTTGAGGCTTTACAAAAGAGAGGCTCCGGGGCATTATCGACCGCACACTGCGGAGTCCAACGACATGGCCCGAGCTCAGGCCGCAACCCCCTTGATCCCGCCCCAAAGCGGGCTGGCCGGGCTCGCGCGCGCGATGGTGCAGCACGGTCAGCTCGAGGAGTCGGAGGCGGAGACGCTGGCGCACGACGCGTATCGCGCCGGCGTCACCTTCGTCGAACAACTGGTCGCGAGCGGACGCAGTCGCCCGGCGGAAGTGGCGAAGTTCGCCTCATCGACCTTCGGTTATCCGCTGTTCGATTTGTCAGCCTACGACCGCGCCTATCTGCCGCGCGGAACGATCGACGCGAGAATGATCCAGTCCGCCCGGGTCGTGCCGCTTTTCGTGAGAGGCAAGCATTTGGCGCTGGCGATCTCGGATCCAACCCGCACCGATGTGATTCACGACGTGAAGCTTCATTCCGGCCTGTCGGTCGATCCGATCGTGGTCGAGGACGACAAGCTTTCCTCCCTGATCGAGGCTGCGGTCAGGACCGCCGAGCAGGCGCTCGACGCTTACATCGACGAGAACTTCGACTTCGAGTTCGCCGAGGAGGAATCCGCCCGCGACACCGCGTCGAACGCCGCCGAGGTCGACGATGCGCCGGTCGTGAAGTTCATCCAGAAGATGATGGTGGACGCCATTACGCAGGGGGCGTCCGACGTCCACTCCGAGCTCTACGAGAAGAGTTACCGGGTGCGCTTTCGCATCGACGGCGAACTGCGCGAGGTCGCCAGTCCTCCGCTGGCGATCCGGGACAAGGTCGCGGCCCGAATCAAGGTGCTGTCGCGGCTCGACATCTCCGAAAAGCGCGCGCCGCAGGACGGGCGACTGAAGCGCGCGCTGAGCAAGTCGCGCGCCATCGATTTCCGGGTATCGACGCTACCCACTCTTTTCGGCGAGAAGATCTGCATGCGGGTGTTGGATTCCTCGGCGGCCATCATCGACATCGACGCACTGGGCTACGAGGAAGATCAGAAGCAGGCTGTGCTGGAGGCGATCGGCCGGCCACACGGGATGGTGCTGGTCACCGGACCGACGGGGAGTGGCAAGACCGTATCCCTTTACACCTGCCTCAGTCTGCTCAATAGACCCGAAACCAACATCTCGAGCGTCGAAGATCCGGTCGAAATCAACCTCTCCGGAATCAACCAGGTCAACGTCAACGATAAGGCAGGCCTTACCTTCGCCTCCGCCCTGAGATCTTTCCTGCGCCAGGACCCGGATGTGATCATGGTCGGGGAAATTCGCGACCTAGAGACCGCGGAAATCGCGGTGAAGGCGGCACAGACCGGGCACCTGGTGCTTGCGAGCCTGCATACGAATGATGCCCCGGCCACGCTCACGCGCCTGATGAATATGGGCATTGCCCCGTTCAACATCGCCTCGAGCGTGAACCTGATCACGGCGCAAAGGCTCGCCCGCAGGCTATGCTCCTGCAAGCAGCCGATCGACATCCCGAACGAGGCGCTGCTAGAGGCCGGATTCACCGAGGAAGAGCTGGAGGGCGGCTGGCAGCCCTATGCACCGGTCGGACGCGAGCTTTGCAGCGGACAGGGCTACAAAAGGGCGGGTGGGAATTCATCAGGTAATGCCTGTTTCGGAGGACATGCGACGCGCCATAATGAAGGGCGGCGACGCAATCGACATCGCCGAAAAGGCGCGGGCCGAGGGCGTGCTCGACCTGCGACAATCAGGCTTGCGGAAAGTGCGCCAGGGCACGACCTCGTTGCAGGAGGTCATGGCGTGCACCAACGAATAGCGCCGCACAGGATGCGGCGAGGATATTAAGTAAGGGAGTCGGCTATGGCGACGGCAGCGGCGGCGAAAGGTCCCAAGGAATTCGTCTTCAACTGGGAAGGCAAGGACAGGGCCGGGAAGCTGGTGCGCGGCGAGATGCGCGCCACCGGCGCGACGGTGGTAAACGCGACCCTGCGTCGTCAGGGCGTCCTCGTCCAGAAGGTGAAGAAGCAGAGCATGGGCCGCGGCGGCAAGGTCACCGACAAGGACATCACGCTGTTCACCCGTCAGCTGGCAACCATGATGAAGGCGGGCGTTCCGCTGCTGCAGGCGTTCGACATCGTCGGCAAGGGCGCCGGCAATCCTGCAGTCGGAAAGCTGCTGCATTCCGTGAAGACCGAAGTCGAGACCGGATCGTCGCTCGCGGCCGCGTTCCGAAAGTACCCGCTATATTTCGACGCGCTTTTCTGCAACCTGGTTCAGGCCGGCGAACAGGCGGGGATTCTGGAGAGCCTGCT
>CAZLUX010000114.1:0-1884 GCA_964562815.1 uncultured Enterobacteriaceae bacterium | reverse complement strand
TTTACGCGTTCTTCTACGCGTGGAAGCGTTCGGTCCCGGTACAGATCTTCATGGACCGCTTGATGCTTCGCATACCCGTATTCGGACCGCTCATCAGGAAATCGACCATAGCGCGCTGGACGCGCACGCTCGCAACCATGTTTGCCGCGGGCGTTCCCCTGGTGGAAGCACTGGACTCGGTCGGCGGCGCTTCGGGCAACCACGTCTACATGATGGCAACGAAGCAGATCCAGTCCGAAGTATCCACTGGTACCTCGCTCACCGTGGCGATGCAGAACGCCGGCGTGTTTCCCGCGATGGTGATCCAGATGTGCATGATCGGTGAAGAAACCGGCGCGCTCGACTCGATGCTGAGCAAGGTGGCCGACTTCTTCGAAGACGAGGTCGACGACGCGGTTGAGGCGCTCTCCTCACTCATGGAGCCGATGATCATGGTCGTGCTCGGCACGCTCATCGGCGGCATGGTGATATCGATGTACCTGCCGATCTTCAAGCTCGGCCAAGTGGTCTGATCGAAAAGGCTGAGCAAGCTTGATGGCCGCCATAAGCGGGCTTGCCCAGCCGCAAGTCTTTCCCTGGGTGGCTGTCGTTCTCGGCCTGTGCATCGGATCGTTCCTGAACGTCGTGATCCATCGTCTGCCGAAGATGATGGAGCGCGAGTGGCGCGCTCAGTGCGCCGAGCTCGCCGCGCCAGCTTCGGCGCCTGACCCTGCCGCGGGCGAGTCCGCCCGCTTCAACCTGGTGGTTCCGCGCTCGCGCTGCCCCAGCTGCGGACACGCCATCACCGCGCTCGAGAACATTCCGGTCGTCAGTTGGCTCGTCCTGCGCGGGAAATGTTCGGCGTGCTCGGCGCCGATCAGCGTACGCTATCCGGCGGTGGAAATCGGGGCCGCTCTGGTCGCCGGCTATGCAGCCTGGCGTTACGGGTTCTCGCTGGCGGGCATCGGCGCCATGGCGTTCTGTTGGGTGATGATCGCACTGACCTTCATCGATCTCGACACGCAGCTCCTGCCGGACGACCTCACCCTGCTGCTGCTTTGGGGCGGCCTCGCGATCAACCTCGGCGCGACCTTTGCACCGCTTCCGTCGGCCGTGATCGGCGCGATCGCAGGCTATCTCTCGCTTTGGACGGTGTATTGGGTGTTCAAGTTTGCGACTGGCAAGGAGGGTATGGGCTTTGGAGACTTCAAGCTGCTTGCGGCGATCGGAGCGTGGCTCGGCTGGCAGGCCCTGCCGCTGGTGATCCTGCTCTCGTCGATCGTAGGCGCAGTGGCGGGGATCTCGCTCATGATATTTACCAAGCAGGGCCGCGACCACCCCATTCCTTTCGGTCCCTACCTCGCCACGGCCGGACTCATCGCTCTTTTCTGGGGGCCGCAAATCACCCACCGCTGGCTGCCGATCGCGGGCTGATGCCTTTGGTCATCGGCCTCACCGGCGGCATCGGCAGCGGCAAGACCGCCGCCGCGGAAGAATTTGCGCGACTCGGCGCGACGGTCGTGGACACCGACGAGATCGCGCACGAACTCACCTCCGCGGGCGGGGCGGCGATCGCCGGCGTACGCGAGTTGTTCGGCGATGAGTACGTCGATTCCCGCGGAGCGATGGACCGGCGCAAGATGCGCGAGCGCGTGTTCGCCGACCCTGGCGCGAGGCAACGCCTGGAAGAATTGCTCCATCCGTTGATTCGCGAGGAATCGCAACGCCGCATCGCCGAAGCCAAAGGCCCTTACGTCGTGCACGTGGTTCCTCTGCTGGTCGAGTCAGCCGACTATCGCAAGCGCGTCGACCGCGTAGTGGTGGTGGATTGCCCCGAGGACGTGCAGCTCGCGCGGGTGCGCGAGCGAAGCGGCCTCGCCGAGGAGGAAATACGCCGCATCATCG
>CAZLUX010000113.1:4797-9369 GCA_964562815.1 uncultured Enterobacteriaceae bacterium | reverse complement strand
CGAGCGCCGTGGTCGGCTCGTCGGCGATCAGCACCTCGGGGTCGACCGCCAGCGCGGCGGCGATCATGGCGCGCTGCTTCAGCCCGCCGGAAAGCTGGAAGGGATACTCGTGGAAGCGCCGCGCCGCGTCCGGGATGCCCACGGCCTCGAGCAGCTCGAGCGCGCGGCTGCGCGCATCCGGGCCGCGCAGCCGGGTGTGGCGCTCGATCACTTCGACGACCTGGCGTCCCACGGTCAGCACCGGGTTGAGCGCGGCGGAGGGCTCCTGGAAGATCATCGCCACGCGCCGCCCGCGCACCGCGCGCATCGCCGCCTCGGGCAGCGCGAGGAGGTCCTGCTCGCCGAGCAGCACGCGTCCCCCGGTCACGCGCCCGGCGTCCGGGAGCAGCCGCATGAGCGAGAGCGCGGTCATGGACTTGCCGCAGCCCGACTCGCCCACCAGGGCGAAGCACTCGCCGCGCTCGAGCGCGAGATCGATGCCGTCGACCGCGCGCAGCTCGCCCTCCTGCGTGTCGAGCACCGTGCGCAGGCGCTCGACGGCGAGCGTGGGCGCGCTCATCTCGCCGCCCCCTGCAGCGCCGCGCGGCCCACGCGCACGCGCGGGTCGAAGCCGTCGCGCACCGCGTCGGCGAGCAGGTTCGCCGCCAGCACCAGCAAGAGCAGAAATCCGAACGCCGAGGCCAGAGACCACCACACCACCGGCTCGCGCGCCATCTCGAGGCGCGCGGCGTTGATCATGATGCCGAAGCTGATGGTGCTCGGATCGACGCCCACGCCGATGTACGAGAGCACCACCTCGGCGAGCACCAGGCCCGAGAAGTCGAGCACCAGCGAGATGATGATGATGTGCGCCACGTTGGGCAGCAGGTGGCGCGTGAGAATGCGCAGGTGCGGCACGGCGAAGGCGTGCGCGGCCTGCACGTATTCCAGCTCTGCGAGCTTGAGCGCCTCGCCGCGCAGCAGCCGCGCGAGCGAGGTCCAGCTCGTCACCCCGAGGATCACGCACAGGAGCAGCAAGCGCACGTCGGCGCGCTGCGCGGTGGTGGGAAAGAGCTGCGGATGGCCGTCGATGTACACCTGCATCATGAGCACGAAGGCGGCGATGAGGAGCACGGCCGGAATCGAGTTGAGCGTCGTGTAGACGTACTGGATCGCGTCGTCGACCCAGCCCCGGAAGTAGCCCGCCGCCACGCCCAGCATCGCGCCGAGCGGCAGCATCACCAGCGTCGTCAGCGTGCCGATCACGAGGCTGGTGCGGATCGACTTGAGCGACAGGTAAAGCACGTCCTGGCCGACCTTGTCGGTGCCGAGCACGTGATAGGCGAGCGACAGCGCGAACGCCGGGCCCGCGACCGCGAGCATCGCGCCGAGCGTCGCCCAGGCCGCGCCCCACGGCACCTGCGGCGCGCGGCGCCGCAGCGGCCCGAGCAGCGCGCCGAGCGGCAGCCATAGGAGCGCCGCGCCGCCGAGCCCGGCGAGCGCGCGCCTGGCGACGTCGCCGCCCCATCCGGCCTCGTTCTTCAGCCCCGCGCCGCCGTAGCGCAGCCGCGGGTATTCGCGCACCAGCCGGCCGTCGGGCAGCCTCACTTCCTCGAGCGTGAAAAGGCGGGTCGCGAGCGGCGCCGAATAGGTCGTCTCCTCGCTCTTGCGCAGGCGTGCAAGCGCGAGATCCAGAACCGACAGGACCTGCGGCGAGTACGCGGGGGCCTCCCCCGCGGCGGTGGCGGGCAGCGCGAGGCGGAAGTGCAGCGAATCGGCGAGCCCGATCGTGCCGTAGCCGGCGAGCAGCGTGAGCGAAACCATCGCGGCGCGGCTCCTCACCACGCGCAGCCACGGCGCGGCGAGGTGCGGCCGCCGCGCGCAGATCCGAAGGTACGCCGCCGTCGCGGCGACCAGCAGCCAGAGCAGTGCGTCGGTCCAGAGGATGACGGGGGTAAAAGGCATGTTGCTCACTCGAGGCGCACGCGCGGGTCGACCAGCGTGTAGGAAATGTCGGTGAGCAGCAGCCCGAGGATGTAGAGCACCGAGCCGATGAACACCATCGAGCGCACCACCGCGAAGTCCTGCGACTGGATGGCGTCGATCGTGTAGCTGCCCAGCCCCGGGATGCCGAAGAAGGACTCCATCAGCAGGCTCCCCATGAACAGCAGCGGGATCACCACCACCACGCCCGTGAGAATGGGGATCATCGCGTTCTTCAGCACGTGCCGGAACATCACGACCGCCTCGGAGAGGCCCTTGGCGCGCGCCGTGCGCACGTAGTCCTTGCCCATTTCCTCGAGGAAGAGCGTGCGGTACCAGCGGCTGCCGGCCCCGACGCCGCTCAGCACCCCGATCGCCACCGGTAGGATCAGGAACTTGATCGCGTTCAGGCCGGTGTTGTAGCCCGAGATCGGCACCAGGTTCCAGAGCTTGGCGACCAGGAACTGCCCGGCGATGATGTAGAACAGCGTCGAAATCGACATCAGCACCACGCACAGCACCACGCCCCAGAAGTCGAGGTAAGTCGCCCGGAAGAAGGCCATGGTCAGGGCGAAGGTGATGTTCACCGCGAGGCCGACCAGGAAGACCGGGATGGCGAGCGCGAGGCTCGGCCACATGCGCACGCGGATCTCGGCCGAGATGTTGCGCCCGTCCTCGGCGGCGCCGAAGTCGAAGGCGAACAGGCGCAGCGACTTCTGAAAGAACACCGTGTCCGTGAGCCTGCCCGTCCCGCGCGCACGCTCGTTCCAGAGCAGCGGCTTGTCGTAGCCGTGGGCCGCCTTCCAGCGGTCGATCTCGGTCTGCGTCACGCGCTTCGCCCCGAGCTGCATGCGCGCCATGTCGTCCGGGGTGTTGACCACGAAGAACAGCGCGAAGGTGATCAGGTTCACGCCGATCAGGATCGGAATAGCGTAGAGCGCCCGTCGCAGGATGTAGGTGAGCATGTCAGTCGAGGGGTCGGGCGGCCATGCGCTCGCGGCGGCGATAGCCGGCAACGGCGGGAACGACGAGGGCGAAGAGAAGCACGAAGCCGAGCGCGAGCGGCCACACCACCGGCCGGTTCCACTCGCGCCGCAGCGCCTCGCGCCGCGCCGGATCCAGGCGCAGGTACTTGATGTCGTTGCGCGCCATGTCGTTCGGCTTCACGTTCGAGAGCCAGCCGTGGTACAGCAGGTAATCCTTGGGAAAAAAGCCCCAGATCCACGGCGCGTCCTTGCGCGCGATGTCGATCATCTCGCCGATGATCTTCTGCCGCTCGGGGGAGTTCGGCATGTCGCGCACGCGGTCGAACAGCGCGTCGTAGCGGGGGTTTTCGTAATTCGCGGAATTCTCGCCCTGGTGCAGGGCGCGGCTCTCCGGTCCGTCGAGCAGGAACAGGAAGTTCTCCGGATCGGGATAGTCGGCGTTCCAGCCCATGAAGAACATCTGCTCGCTGCCCTTGTGGATCTTGTCCTGGAAGCGGTTCCAGTCGGTGGCGCGCACCTCGAGCTGGATCGAGAGCTTGGCGAGCTGCTTGCGCCACCAGTCGAAGCGCGCCTGGTCGCCCGGGCCGCGCGTGACGGTATCGAGGTACAGCACCAGCGGCTGTCCGGTGCGCGCGTCGCGCCCCGCGGGGTAGCCGGCTTCGGCAAGCAGCTTCTTCGCGTCCGCGAGCGGCCGGCGGCGCGCGGCGCCGTCGCGCCACACGTGCGTGACGGGGTCGATGCCCGCCCGGCCGCCCTCGTAGCCGAAGATCCCCGGCGGAATCGGTCCCTGCGCGACGATGCCGCGGCCGTTGGCGAAGATCGACAGGTACTCCTCCATGTCGACCGCGATCGAGATCGCCTGCCGCAGCTTCCTCGCCCGCTCCTTCGCCTTCGCGTCCCCGACGTTGCCGACCACCGGGTCGAGCCAGTTGAAGCCGATGTAGAACACGGACGGCGCGACGGTCGTTCGCAGGTGGATGCCGAGCTTGCGCATCTGCGGCGTGAGGCCCGCCTGCCCCTCGACCGAGACGCGCACCGCCTGATCGAAGTTGTCCGAGCTGATTCCGGAGGTGTCGTAGTAGCCCTGGAGGAACTTGTTCCAGTACGGGATGCTCTCCTTCTCGCGGCTGTACACGACCCGGTCGATGAAGGGCATCGTCTTGCCGGCGTCGGCCAGCAGTCCCGCGCGACGGTCGCCCGGCGCGCCTTCGGACGGATACGGCTCGCCGCGGAAGTTCGGGTTGCGCTCGAGCACCATGCGCAGGTTCGGATTGTTCTCGGTCAGCATGTAGGGGCCGGTGCCGACCGGCCACCAGTCGAGCGTGAAATTTTTCTGCGCCATGCCCGGCTGCGCGAAGAAGCGGTCGGCCTCCCACGGCATCGGCGCGAAGAACGGCATCGCGAGCCAGTACATGAACTGCGGATAGCGGCCCTTGAGCTTGACGCGATAGGTGTACTTGTCGACCCGCTCGACCCCGGCAAGCGGATACTTGCGCAGATCGAGCCACTCGTCGCCGCGCCCCGCCGCGACCATCGCCGCGTTGACCTTCTTCAGCCGCGCGGCGAGATCGGAAAGCCCGACGATGTACTGCGACATGAGCCCGTAGATCGGCGAGGCGAGGCG
>CAZLUX010000113.1:0-4697 GCA_964562815.1 uncultured Enterobacteriaceae bacterium | reverse complement strand
CGGAAAGCCCGACGATGTACTGCGACATGAGCCCGTAGATCGGCGAGGCGAGGCGTGGATGCGCGAGGCGCTTGATCTCGTAGATATAGTCGTCGGCAGTCAGCTCGCGCGTGCCCCGGCCGGGCAGCGCGTAGGGGCTGGAGAGCGCCGCGATCTGCGCCGCGGACAGAGACTGATAGAGAAATTCCCCCTTCGCGTTCCTGGCGAACGCCGGGTGCGGCTGGTAGAGGATTCCGGGCCTGATGTGGATCTCGTACACGCTGTAGCCCGCCCGATGGCTCACGCGCGGCATGTCCGCGGCGGTGAGCGGCTCAAGCTGGTAGGGGCGCTTCAGGTAGTCGTACTGCAGCGGCGGCTCGTAGACCTGCTGCGTGAACACCGCCTCGTCCGAGGCGTAGGACAGCACCGGATCGAGGTGCTTGGGCCGCGCGACGAAGGCCGAGTAGAGGGTGTTCTTTCCGGCATCGGCCGACGGATAAGGGTCGTTCCACACCGTGCCGCAACCGGCGGCCGTGGCGGCCAGGCCGAGGACTGTGATGCGGGCTGCGGCCAAGCCGCGAATTCCGATATGGCGCATCGCGCCTAGTCTAGCCGAACGGATCGTATAATCCTGTCACCCACTTAAGAGGTCAACAATCATGGCATTTCTCGCCGGCAAGAAGATCCTCGTTACCGGCCTGCTGAGCAACCGCTCGATCGCCTACGGCATCGCCCAGTGCGCGCACCGCGAAGGCGCCGAGCTCGCTTTCACCTACGTCGACGACCGCTTCAAGAAACGCGTCACGGAATTCGCGCAGGAGTTCGGCTCCGACATCGTGCTGCCGCTCGACGTGGCGAGCGACGAGCAGATCACGGCGCTGTTCGCCGCCTTGGGGGAGCAATGGGACGGGCTCGACGGGCTGGTGCACGCGATCGCGTTCGCCGCCCGCGAGGCGATCGCGGGCGAGTTCCTCGACGGCATCTCCCGCGACGCCTTCCGCGAGGCGCACGACATCTCGGCCTACAGCTTCCCCGCTCTGGCCAAGGCGGCGCTGCCGATGATGAGCGGCCGCCGCGCCTCCCTCATCACGCTCACCTACCTGGGCGCGGAGCGCGTGCTGCCGCACTACAACACGATGGGGCTGGCGAAAGCGAGCCTGGAGGCGTCGGTGCGCTACCTGGCGGCCAACCTCGGCCCGCAGGGCATCCGCGTCAACGGCATTTCCGCCGGCCCGATCAAGACCCTAGCGGCGAGCGGCATCGCCGATTTTCGAAAGATCTTCCGTTTCGTCGAGGAGAATTCGCCGCTGCGGCGCAACGTGACCACCGAGGACGTCGGCAACGCCGCGGCGTTCCTGCTGTCGGATCTCGCCGCGGGGATCACCGGCGAGATTGTCCACGTCGACGCGGGATTCAGCCACGTCGTCGGCGGCATTCAGCGCGTCACCGGGAACGGCGACTAGCCGCGCCTACTTGCTCTCCAGGTTCTTTTCGTTGATCTGGATGTCGGCGCGCTTGCGCAGGCTGGCCACGTAGGAGTCGTAGTCCGCCGCGCCCTCGATGGCCGCGAATCGGGAGAGATCCGCGGTCTGCTGCGCATCGGTCTTCTTGGCGGGCTCGACGACCCTGCTGATGCGGTAGATCGCGTATCCCGCGCCGTCCTTCTCGGCGCCGACGTATACCGGCAGCTTGCTGACGTCGGCCCCGACGACTTGCTGCAGCGCGTCTTGCGAGAGGTCCTTGGGATCGCGGCGCGACACCAGTTGCGGCGCGCCCCACTTCAGCCCCACGTCCGCGCCCAGGCGAAGCTTGCTCAGCATCGCGGCGCCGTCCTTCTCGGCAAGCTTGAGCGCCTCCTCGTTTCGAAGCTTCTTCTCGATCTGATCCTTGACGTCCGCGAACTTGCGCAGCGTCGCCGACTGGTGCTCCAGCACCCGCGCCGCGATCATCGTGTCGGGCGCCACCTGGACCGCATCGGTGTTGCGCTTGTGATTCAGCGCGTCGTTGGAGAACAGGCTCGCGATGAGCTTCGGGTTGTTCAGCGGCGGCGGCGCCTGGTCCGGGTTCCGCGTGATCCAGCCGCTGGTCTGAAGCTTCAGCTTGAACCGGTCAGCGACGGGCTGCAGGCTGTCGGACTGCTCGAACACCATGTCGCTGAAGGTCTCCGCCTGCTTGGCGAACTCCGCGTCCGCCTTCTGCTTGCGCACCTGGGCGGTCAGCTCGGCGCGCACGTCGTCCAGGCTCCGGGTGCGCCCGGGCTGGATCCCGGTGAGCTTGATGATGTGATAGCCGTATTCGGTCTTGACCACGCCCGAGATGTCGCCGACCTTCTTGAGCGAGAACACCGCGTCCGCGAACGGCTTGACCATCATGCTACGGTTGAAATAGCCGAGATCGCCTCCCTTTTCCGCCGAGCCCGGATCCTGCGAGTCCTTCTTCGCCAGCTCGGCGAACTTGTCCGGCGACTTGCGCACCTCGGCCAGGATCTTCTCCGCCTTCTTGAGCGCCGCTTCGCGCACCGCCGGCTTGGCGTCGGGCGCCACCTGGATGAGGATGTGGCTGGCGCGCCGCTGTTCGTCGGTCCTGAAGCGGCTCGGTTGCGAGTCATAGGCCTGCTTGAGCTCCGCTTCGGTGACGGAGACGCTCTTCGCCAGCGCGTCGGCGGAAAGCACGACGTACTGCGCCTTGACCCGCTCGGGGACGTTGAATTCGCCCGGATGCGAGTCGTAATAGGCCTTCGCCTGCGCGGCATCGACCGTCACCTTCGGCAGGAACTGCGCCACCGGCACCAGCGCCTGCGAGACCTCGCGCTGCTCCTCGAGCAGCCGCGTCAGCTGCACCGCCACCGTGCGCGAGGGAATGGCGCTGTCCTTGACCGCGGTCGTGAGCTGCGACAGCGCCAGCTCATAGCGCATGTTCGCCTCGAACATCTGCGGCGTCAGCCCCTGCGAGCGCAGCACCGCTTCGTAGGCCGATTTCGAGAAGCGCCCGTGCTCGCGGAATGCGGGAATGGACAGGATCGCCTGGCGCAGCGCGTCGTCGGACACCAAAAGCCTGTTCTTCACGGCTGCCGTCGCGACCAGGCGCTGGTTGATCAGGTCGTCGAGCACCGCACGCCGCAGCCGGGGCGTATCGAGCTCGTCGGGGTCGATCCGGTTGCCGAACACCGCGCGCAGGCGCTGCTGCTGCCGCTGCAGCGCCTCGTTGTACTCGCGCTGCGTGATTTTCGCCCCGTCGATCGTGGCCACCGCATCGCTCTGGCCTCGGAACTGGGTGTAGGACTGGATGCCCCAGGTCATGAAGGTGAGGGCGATCAGACCCAGCAGGACCTGGATCAGCTTTTTCTGCTTTTCAATGAACTGGAACATGGCTAGCCGAAAGTAAAAAAGGGCGAACTCGCGTTCGCCCTTTCAGGATGTCTGGCGGAGTGGACGGGACTCGAACCCGCGACCCCCGGCGTGACAGGCCGGTATTCTAACCAACTGAACTACCACTCCATCGCTGGTGGGTGCTGAGAGGGTCGAACTCCCGACATTCGCCTTGTAAGGGCGACGCTCTACCACTGAGCTAAGCACCCCTCCGAACACCACCCGTGCGGAGCGCATAGCCCCCGCGAAAAAGCACGCTAGTTTATCGCATCCTTCAAGGCTTTGCCAGCACGGAACTTCGGCACGCGGCTGGCGCCGATCTCCAGCGTTTCCCCGGTGCGGGGATTGCGGCCGGTGCGCGCGGCGCGCTCGCTGACGTAGAAGCTGCCGAAGCCCACCAGGGTGACCATATCGCCCTTCTTCAGGCTCGCCTTGATGGCGGCGACCATGGCGTCCACGGCGCGTTCCGCGCCCGACTTCGAGATCTCAGCCGCCTGCGCGATGTGGTCGATCATTTCTGCCTTGTTCACTGACACCTCCTCTCTCAATGCGTCGTCAGACTGGATCCGCTCTTGTCGTCGTCGGCGCCGGGCAGCGGCGCCACCCCGACCGTATCGGGCAGCGGCTCGGGCTGGCGCTCGAGCGCGATTTCGAGCACCTTGTCGATCCACTTGACCGGAATGATCTCTAGCCGACCCTTGATGTTCTCGGGGATGTCGGCCAGATCCTTGACGTTCTCTTCCGGGATAAGGACTTTCTTGATCCCGCCGCGGTGCGCCGCCAGCAACTTTTCCTTCAGGCCGCCGATCTGCAGCACCTCGCCGCGCAGCGTGATCTCGCCGGTCATCGCGACGTCGGCGCGCACGGGTATGCCGGTCAGCACCGATACCATCGCCGTCACGATACCGATGCCCGCGCTCGGGCCGTCCTTCGGCGTCGCGCCCTCGGGAAGGTGGATGTGGATATCGTTCTTCTGATAGAAGTCCTCGGGCACGCCGAGCTTGCGCGAGCGGTTGCGCACCACCGACAGCGAGGCCTGGATCGATTCCTGCATCACGTCGCCGAGTTTGCCGGTGGTGATGGTCTTGCCCTTGCCGGGCAGCACCACCGTTTCGATCGTCAGCAGCTCGCCGCCGACCTCGGTCCACGCGAGTCCCGTGACCTGCCCGACCTGGTTGTCCTTCTCGGCCATGCCGAAGCTGTACTTGCGCACCCCGAGGTACTTGTTCAGGTTCTTGGGCGTGACCGTGATGCGCCGGTCCTTCTTCTCGGTCATGAGCTCCTTGACCGCCTTACGGCAGATCTGGGAAATGTCGCGCTCGAGCCCGCGCACGCCCGCCTCCCGGGTGT
>CAZLUX010000112.1:1844-9372 GCA_964562815.1 uncultured Enterobacteriaceae bacterium | reverse complement strand
TCGGAATCGAGAGCCACGCGCGCGCATCGGCGAAGCGGTGGTAGGCCTGCGACTGCACGAGCGGCGGCGCGAGCAGCCCCCACGCCGCCGCGGCCAGCGCGAGCGCGACCGGCACGCAGGCCTTCAGGAAACCCTTCAAGTGCGTGCGGGGCAAGGGCGCGACGATCGTGCGGCTCATCACCCTCCCCCGAGCAGCGGGCATCCCGCCGGGCTCGCGGCTTTCTTCTTCGCGATAATCCCGGCCGCGTGCTTCTTCAGATAGTGCGCGATCGTCTCGACGCGGATCCTCACCGAGCCCGCCGGCTTGGTGGAGTCCAGGTCCTGGAACGAGAAGAACAGGGTCCCGGAGCGCTCGACGATCTGCTGCACCGGCGAGTAGGTCGGCTGGTCCATGCCGCACTCGTAGCTCGACAGCCGCACCGCGCACGCGATCCAGGGCATGCGCGCGGCGAACTTCGCCGCCCAGAGAATCTCGTTCGTGTTGGCGCTGTACGACGAGGGCCAGACGTCGTTCAGGTCGAACGGCGACTTGACGTGGCCCGCGGCGAGGTCGGGCCCGAACATCCAGCCCAGCAGGTCCGCGTCGGCCGGCAGGTACTGGGTCCAGAGCACCGGGTAGCCGTGCGCCTGAAGGTCGACCTCGATCTCGTGGCCGACGCCGGGGTCCATGTGGTAGGGACGCGCGAGCACGAGCAGCGCCGGCCTGTCCTCGCGCGCGCACTGCGCGAGCACCTCGCGCGCCTTGCGCCTCAGCGCGCCCGCGTAGGCCTCGAGCGCGTCGAAGCCGGCCTGCGCGGCGCAGCGCGTTTCCTCGGCCGTGAGCCCCGGAATCACGTCGCGCAGCGACTCGTAGAGCTGCCTGGGCACGAGCGGCGGGTCTGCGAGCGAGACCATGGGCGCGGCGTAGCGCACGCCGTGCTCGGCGAAGACGTCGCGCTCCTTCAGAAACCCGGCTTTGATGTTCTCGGGCGCGGCCATCACGCGCGGACAGGCGAGCGAGGCGGCGACGTGGCCGTTCAGGAACGAGGGCAGCGAGTAAACCATCGGCGAGAGCAGGACGTCGATCTTGTGGTGCCGGTCGCGCGCGAGCAGCTCCCCATAGTGTCCGGACACGCACTTCACCGGGTAGCAGCAGTCCACCGTGCCGCGGCCCTTGCCGAACTGGCGCGCCTGGTCCTCGGACGTGTCGGACGAGAACTCGATGCGCCGCGCCTCGATGCCGAGCGCCTCGAGGAACCCGATCCAGAACTGGTGCGTCGACCACAGGTTCAGCACGCGCGGGATCCCCACGCGCAGCTTCGCGCGCGCCGCGGCGACGCCCTCTTCGCTAGGCGGTGAGCTTGGCGCGACGAAAGGCGCCTTCGCGAACCATCTCAGCAGTGTTTGGGTATGCATCTTTGACCGCCTCCATGCCCTTTTTCACGATGCGCATCTCGTTCGCATCCTCGAGCAGCCCCTTCGGGCACGAGTTGCCGCTGATTACGCGCTCCCAGCCCTCGGCCAGCGGCACCGTGCTCCACGCCCGGCCCTTGCCTTCGGACAGGCGCACGTCGATGAAGGTGCGCTTGCAGTTCACCGGACACCAGTTGCAGGTCGTGTGCTCGTTGGTGGTGCTCGTGTACTCGAGCGCTTCGATCAGGTCGAAGCCGCGGAAGCGGCTCGGCGCGCCCTCCTTGAGCCAGTCGCCCGCGCACAGCGCCGCGCCGATCGCGCCGGCCTCGCCGGAGTAAGGGTGCACCGCGATGTCGGCCTGCGGGACCTTGCCGCGGATGAAATCGACCTGCGCCTTGACCACCGCGAGGTTGCGATGCGTTCCGCCTTGGAGCACGAACTTGCGGCCCGCGGCGGCGAGGTTCTGCAGCTGGCCGGCGTAGACCCAGACGTTGAGCGGCAGCACCGCGGCGAGCGAGGCCATGATCTCCTCGGCGGACCAGCCCTTCCTCTGCTGGTTGACGATGTCGGACTGCAGGAAGACCCCGCAGCCCATCGCGAGCGAGGGGATCGCCTTGGCCTGGAACGCCTGGTCGGCGTAGCGCTCGAGCGGCACGTTGTAGCGCTCGGCGACGCCCTGCAGGAACGCGCCGTTGCCCGAGGAGCACTGCGAGTTGAGGCGGAAGTCCGACACCGTCCCCTGCCGCAGGATCATGATCTTCACGTCGCAGCCGCCGACGTCGCAGATCACGTCCGCGTCCGGGAAGTAGTGCAGCGCGGCGGTCGCGTGCGCCACGGTCTCGACGATCGCGACGTCGGCGCCGATCACGTCCTTCAGCAGATCCTTGCCGTAGCCGGTGAGCGCGAGGCCGGCGATGTTCGCGTAGCCGGCCTTGCGGATCTCGCGGAAGATCGCCTTCGCGTCCTCGATCGGGTTGCCGTTCGACGGCACGTAGATGCTCGAGAGCAGCTCGCCTTCGGCGCACAGCACGACGGCCTTCGCGGTGGTGCTGCCGAAATCGCAGCCCACGAGCACCGGCGCGTCCTTCGGTTTGTCCGGGCCGGGCCGCGGGCACTGCTGCGCGCCGTAGGCCGTGACGAAGTCGCACAGGTCGGACTCGTCGCGCACCAGGCCCTTCGCGCCCTCCTTCGCCTTCGCCTCCCACTGGCCCTCGTCGATCCACCACTTCAGCTTGTCGCGGCCCGCGTAGACACCCACGCCCGCGGCCTCGCCCTTGCCGATCTCGACGCAGCCCAGGCACGCGTAGTACAGCGCCTCCTTCGGCACCTGGATCGCGGTCTGCGGGTCGGCGTCGATGCGCCGCTCCTTCCACAGCTTGCCCAGGTGGTGGCGCCAAGCATCCTGCAGCCCCCTGAAGAACAGGTTCGGGCCGCCGAGCAGCAGCACGCCCGGCGCGGGCGTGTTGCCCTTGGTGAGCGTGGCGAGATTCTGGTAGACGACCGCCTCGTACAGGCTCGCGATGATCTCTTCGACCGGCACCCCCGACTTGACGAGCGTGTTGGCGTCGGCCTCGGCGAAGATGCCGCACTTGGAGCTCACCTTGTGCAGCGTCATGCCGCCGTAGGCCGCGGCCGCGAGCTGCTCGGGCGCGACCTGGAGCTTGCGCGCGGTCTTCTCGATGAACGTTCCGGTGCCGCCGCTGCAGGCCGCCTGCATGTACACCTGCTTCGCCTTGCCGTCGCCGCTCGACTTGAAGAAGATCGTCTTCATGTCCTCGCCGCCGATCTCGGACACGAAGTTCACGTCCGGATGGAGCTTTTCCACCGCGGCGGAGACCGCGACCACCTCCTGGATCATCTTGCCGCCTACGCGCGGCGCGAGCATCCCCGCGCCCGAACCGGTGAAGAAGACCCGGTCGCGGCCGGGCGCGAACCCCGTTTCCGCCTCGATACGCGCGAGGAACTCGAGCACCATCTCGGCCTGCTTGGTATTGTGGCGCTTGTAGTCCTGCCACATGACCTCGCCATCGCGCGCCACCACCGCCGCCTTGACGGTGGTGGAGCCGACGTCCAGCCCGGCGATCATCATGCGGCCTCCGCCGCGAGGTGCAGCGCGAAGTTGGCCGCGGTGCCCGCCGCCGCGCCGCCGCGCGGTACGGCCCAGGTCGCCTTGCGCATCTCGGGCCGCACGCGCGCGGCCAGCTTCTCGGGGGTCATGCCGGTGCGCTCGAGGACGTCGTCGAACTCGCGCTGGGCGCGTTTCTTCGCCTCGGTGAGGATCATCTGGCAGCGCGAAAGCGCGTGCACCTCGGCGTCCCCCTTGATCTCGAGCGGCGCGTAGAGCAGGTCCGGGTACTTGCCGAGAACCGCCGCCATGGCGCCGACGCTCATCGTGTTCGGCATGCAGGAGTACGGCGAGAGCTCGCAGGTCATGTGCGCCTTCTTGTGGCGGTACGCCCACAGTGCCTTGCCCACCAGCATGTCGCCCTCGCCGCCGTTCAGCCGGCTGTGGTAGTAGGGCGCGGCGAGGCTGCGCAGCTCGTACTGGTCGGGCATCGCGCGCGGCACCCCGCCCGCGGCGCGGCGCATGCGCGCGTGCGTCCAGTTGAGCAGTCCCTGCGCGGCGCGGATCATGTAGAGCTTCGCGCGCGCGCCGCGCTGGAGGCCGATGTGGTCCTCGAACTCCTGCCCCGCGAGCCGCAGCAGGTAGTCGAGCCAGATCGTGATGCCCGCGGGGTAGACTTCGGCGCCCTCGGACTCGAGCCAGCGGTGGATGTTGTGGTTCGGCTCGCCCTCCACCGTCTGCAGGTAGAACTCGCCGGTGATCTTGACCAGCGGCTTCACGCGCAGCCGGTCGACCTCGACCGCGTCGAAGCGGCGGCGCACCTCGCGCATCGCGCGCGCGAAGTAGTCGGTGCCGAGGTGCCAGGCGAGCGAGCCCCACTTGCGGCCGCGCTGCGGTCGATTTCGGAACGCCTCGTACAGGATCTCGACGCTGTCGCGCGCCGCGCGCTCGGCGTCGCCCGCGTTCACCTCGTAGGGCCGCACCTGGTACTCGAGGTCCTGCACGACGTCGGTCAGCACGATCGCCCAGACCGCGCCGAGCGTGAACGGCAGGTTGAGCTCGAGGCCGCCGCCGGCCGCGGGCCCCTGGTCGAGCCCCTCCTGGCCGAGCAGGAACATGCGGAAGGACTCCAGCCCCACGTTTCTCAGCGCGAGCTCGTAGCTCTGGTGGTACTGGCCGAAGCGGCACGCGCCGCACGAGCCGGCGGTGACGTAGACGTAGCGCCTGGCGACCTCGTCCGCGCCGATGCGCCCGGCCTCCTCGCGCAGCACGTTGGCGAGGTTGCCCGTGGTGAAGCTCGTCGGGCAGCACTGCCCGATGTCGGCGACCTCGCGCCCGGTGAGCAGGTCTGCGCGCGTCGCGGTGGGCAGGACGCGCGCCTTGTAGCCCAGTCCCTCCATCGCGCCCTGCAGCACGCGCTCCACGCGCCAGTGAAGCCCGCCGAAGAGAATTGTCACCGAGTCGCGCTCCGCGCGCGTGAACGGCCGCGGCTTGTAGGCGCGATAGTGCCCGTCGCCTTTCGGCGTCATCTCCGGCACGACCGGCGGGCGCGGCCGCGCCGGGAGCACGCCGTTGTCGGTGACCACGCGGATCTTCTCGAGCGCTTGCATGGAACCTCCTTTCAGGACCGCAGGGCGGGAAGGAACGTGCTCAGCCACGGCAAGTAGGTGATCGCGAGCAGGCCGGCGGCGAGCGCGAGGAACAGCGGCGCCACCGCCCTGAAGACCTCGAGCACCGGCTTGCCGAAGCGGCTCGAGGCGAAGAACAGGTTCATACCCACCGGCGGCGTGAGGTAGCCGAGCTCCAGGTTGGCGAGGAACACGATCCCCAGGTGCACCGGGTGCACGCCGTAGGCGAGGCCGATCGGCGTCACGATCGGCGCGAGCACCACGATGGCGGTGAAGACGTCCATGACGCAGCCCGCGAGCAACAGCAAAACGTTCAACGCGAGCAGGAACGCGACGGGACTGTCGATCGACTGCTTGACCCAGGCGATGAGGCGCACCGGCACCTGCGCGTCGACCAGGTAATTCGTGAGCCCGAGCGCGACGCCGAGCACGAGCAGGATGCCGCCCACGAGCAGGCCGCATTCGGCCACCACGCGCGGCACGTCGCGCCGCAGGCCGAGGTCGCGGTGGACCACGGTCGTGACGAAGAACGCATAGGCCGCGGTGAGCGCGGCCGCCTCGACCGGCGTGGCGAGGCCGCTGCCGAGCGCGCCGATCGGCACCAGCGGCAGCGCGAGCTCCCACTTTGCATCGGCAATCGCGCGCCGCGCGCGCCGCGCGTCGAACGCCGGCCGCGCGCCGGGCTCGTGCGGCTGGCGCGAGGCACCCCAGGCCACGATGATCGCGATCATCAGCAGCGCGGGCAGGGCGCCACCGAGGAACATGTCCTCGATACCCACGCGCGCGACGATCGCATAGAGCAGCAGCGGCAGCGCTGGCATGAGCAGCACCCCCGGAAGCCCCGCTGCGGTCACCAGACCAAGCGCGGGCTTCGGCGCATATCCGGCGCGCGCGAGCAGCGGCATCACGAGCCCTCCCAGCGCGAGGATTGTTACGCCGGAGGCGCCCGTAAAACAAGTGAAGAACGTGCAGGCAAGGATGGTCACCACCGCGGCGCCGCCCCGAAGGCGCCCGAACAGCGCGTCGAACACCTCGACCAGACGACCCGGCGAGCGCGCTTCGGCGAGCAAGTATCCCGCGAGCGTAAACATCGGAATCGCCGGGATCGACGGGTTGACCACGAGGCTGTAGTGGTTTACCGCCGTGGCCGCGGCGGGCACGTCCTGCGCGAGGAGCAAAAAGAGCGCCGCCCCGCCCAGCACCGCGAAGATCGGCGCCCCGAGCAGGGCGCTCGCGGCGAGAACGCCGAGCGCCGGGAAGAGCATCGTGGCGGGCGCGAACCCCGAGCCGTGCACCGCGGCGACCAGGGCGCCGGCGACCGCCACCGCGGCGAGCCTGCCCGGCAGCGAGCCGGCGGCGCGCCACGCCAGACGCGCGGCGATGAGCGCGAACCCCACGGGCAGCGGCAGTTCCGCCAGCCAAACGGGAATACGATAGGTCAGGACGCTTCCCGCGGCGCGCTCGACGGCCACGAAATCCGCCGCGGCGAGCGCAAGCAGCGCGGCCACGGCGGCCGAGACCGCCCCGGCGACGAACTTCGCCGCCGCGGCGGCGCGTCCGTGCATCATCGAGCCCGTCGCCATGGCCAGCAGCCGGCCCTCGCGCGCGGCCACCGCAGCGCCCATCATGCTGAGGGCGAGCGTCAGGTGCTGCACGAGCGTCGCCACACCGTCGATGCCGACGTGCAATGAGGCGCGCAGCACGATCTCGGCGATGGGCAGCGCCACGGCCAGCGCAAACACCGCGGCGAGCGCAGCGTCCTCCAAGCCGGCAGCCGGGCGACGGGATTCGGAGCGAGCCATGTGTATCGCGTCCGCCGGCGCGCTCACTTGCGGCTCCGGTACTCGGCGAGCAGCGCCTGCACCCGGTCGAAGGTCTCCGCCGGCACCATCCGGCCGCGCACCTGCGGCCAGGCCTTCTCGGCGAGCGAGTGCCACGCCCGCTCGAGCTGCGGCGTCATCTCGTGCACCTTCAGCCCGCGTGCCTGCATGGCCCGGATCGAGCCCTCGTCCTGCTCGACGCGATGCGCGCGCAAGGTCGCGGTGGCGCGATCGGCCGCCTCGCGCAGCGCGACGCGCACCTCCGGCGCAAGCGCCTCGTAGGTCTGCCGCCGCATGACCGTGGCGCCGACGATCGGCACCCAGTTCACGCGCAGCATGTAGTGCGTGACGCGGTCGAACTGGCCGACGAGCGCCCATAGCGGCGCGACCGGCACCGTGTCGACCATGCCGGTCTCGAGCCCGGGCAGGATGTCGGAGAGCGGGATCGGAACCGGGTGGTAGCCGAGCGCCTTCATCACGCCGGCCTGCTGGATGTCCCCTGACCACGCGAAAATGCGCGCCCCCCTGAACTGCTCGGGTGTGGTGATGTCGTCCTTGGTGAAGAACTGCACCCAGCCGCCCTCGCCCCAGATCAGCACCACGAACTCACCCGGATCGAGGGT
>CAZLUX010000112.1:0-1834 GCA_964562815.1 uncultured Enterobacteriaceae bacterium | reverse complement strand
CGCGAGCTTGGCCTCGAGCTCGCGCCGCAGCTTCTCGCGCACGTAGTCGAGCTCCTCCCAGGAGCGGAACATCATCGGCATGTACTGCAGCGCGGCGACCGACGGGTCGATCTCGGTCAGGCCGACTACGGTCAGCATCGACGCATCCAGCTGCCCGATCCGCATGCGCCGCACGGTATCGGCCTCCGTGCCCTGGATGCTGTCCGGGTAGATCACGAAGCGCGTGCCCGGGCCGCTCGCCCGCACGCAGGCCTCGCCCATTTCCTGCAGCACGCGGTGGTAGATCGACCCCTTGGGCGCGATGGTGGCGACCTTGATGAGCGCCGGACCGGCCGCCGCCGGCAGGGCGACGAGAATGGAGCACAGGCAAAAGAGGAATTTGCGCATGATGATCACTCCGGGAACAGCTCGTCGACGCGCGCCAGCAGGCGCTTGGCCCGACGCTGCATCACGAGGTTGGCGAGGCGCCACTCGGGGCGGGCGTCCGGATCTACGGCCAGCGCCTGGCGCAGACGCATCTCGAACTCGCGCCGGGCATGCGTGTCGACGCACACCGATTCGGCGAGCGAGACGTAGGGGCTCGCCTGCTGACCGCCTGAAAGCGCGACGGCGCGCGCGAAATGCGCGCGCGCGAGCGCCTCGGCGTCGCGCCCCTTGTCGGGACGGCTCATCTCGTAGCCGATAAGGAACGACTGCAACGTGCCGTGGTCGAAATCGGGGTCGAGCGACTGCGCGCGGCGCACGAGCTTGTCGACCTCGGGCAGCCCGGCGAGCATCGACGGATCGTCCTTGGAGAGCGAGATCGCGGCCGCCCAGGCGGCTGCGGTCCAGTACAGCAGCGCGACGTTCTCCGGATCCTCGCGCAGGCCGCGCAGGCCGTAGTCGCGCGCGCGGATATAGAGCGCCCGCGCGCGCGCGAGCTGCGCGTAGCCCGCCGCCACGTCGCGCTCCATCAGGCGCTCGGCGGGCTCCTGCACGTAGACGTAGGCGTACTGCGTGAACCCGCGGGCCGCCGCGAGCAGCAAGCCCTTGTGCCGCGGAACTTCGGCCAGCAGCGACTCCATGGTCTTCAGACCGAAAGGCGTCGCCGCCCCCACGAGCTCGATGTCGTTGTCCGAGGCGTAGGTGCCGCCGCCGCCGGCGATCGCGTCGCCGAGCGTGTTCAAGGCATAGTTACGCACCGAGCAGCCCGGCGTCGCCAGCACGGCGGCGCAGGCCATCCAGCGCAGCATCAGCGCGAGTCGATTCCGCATGGGCCACCCCCGTGGAGCCATCGTAGAAAGCGCCCGCGAGGTTGAACATCCCATACTCAAGCGATGGGCGTTCATCGCTGCGCCTCATCGACGGACCTCGAAAGGTCCGCGGACGCGAACCGGCCGAAGAGCCGCAGCTCGACGGCGCGCATGACCGCGGCGGCGCCGGAGTGCACGCCGAGCTTGCGGTAGGCGTTCTTGATGTGGCTGGTGACGGTGTGCGGCGAGACGCCCAGCAGGTCGGCGGCCTTGGCGTAGGTGCAGCCGCGCGCGAGCAGGCGCAGCACGTCCGACTCCCTGGCGGTGAGGCGGCCCGAATCCACGTCGATCTCGCGTTTCATGTCCATGGCGTGCTCCTTTTGTGAGTCACTGCGACATGGACGCAGCACCAGTCGTGCCAGAACCGCAACACTCTGTTTAATCGGGTTTTGTTTGTCATGCGCCCGCAGAATTCCAAGGCCGAAACGGCATTGGATGAAGGGGGCCACGCACAAAATGCATATGCGGCGCTGAGGCATACTGCGGACATGTTCAGGGCGCTGCGCCGCTGGAAGATCAGGACGCTGGTCGACGGCCTCGTG
>CAZLUX010000111.1:0-9448 GCA_964562815.1 uncultured Enterobacteriaceae bacterium | reverse complement strand
GCCTGCGGCCCCAAGCGCGGCCACGGCACGCCGCAGCCGCGCTTCGGCCAGGAGGTGCAGCTCGACAAGATCGCCGACAAGCTCGGCCTCGACCCCGCCGAGCTGCGCCTCGCCATGGTGACCAAGCCCGACTCCCTCACCGCGAGCTGGCTGCGCGTGGGCTCCACGGGCCTGGCCGAATGCATCCGCAAGGTGGTGGAGATGTCGGGCTGGAAGGACAAGCACGGCAAGCTCCCCCCGGGACGCGGAGTCGGGCTCGCCTGCTCGACCTACATGTGCGGCGCGGGGGTGTCGATCTACTGGAACAAGCTGCCGCACTCGGCCGTGCAGCTGCTGCTCGACCGCAGCGGCCAGGTCACGGTCTACTGCGGCGCGACCGAGCTCGGCCAGGGCTCGGACGACGTCCTCGCGGGGCTGATCGCGGAGGCGCTCGGCATCGATCCCTCGTTCGTTCGCTGCGTCACCGGCGACACCGGCATCACCCCGATCGACCTCGGCTCCTACTCGAGCCGGGTCACGATCATGATGGGCAACGCCGCGCTGCAGGCCGCCGGCCGCGTGCGCGAGCAGCTCGCCGCCGCCGCCGCCGAGCAGCTCGACACGCTGCCCGACCGGGTCGCGTTCTCGCAGGGGCGGGCGTTCGCCGCCGAGGACCCGAACAAGTCGATGAGCTTCATCGAGGCGGTGGCGCTGGCGGAGCAGAAGTTCGGCACCCTCTCGGCGGTCGGCTCGTACTCGCCGCCGAAGGCGCCGGGGCGCTACAAGGGCGCCGGCGTCGGGCCGTCGCCGGCCTACAGCTTCTCGGCCTGCGTCATCGAGACCGAGGTCGATCCGGTGACCGGCTGGGTCCACGTGCCGAAGATCTGGATCGCGCACGACATCGGCCGCGCGCTCAACCCGGTGCTCGCGCGCGGGCAGGTGATCGGCGGGGTCTACATGGGCCTCGGCGAGGCGCTGATGGAGGCGCAGGCGTTCCGCCGCCTGCCGGCCAAGCTCTCCTCGGCACTGGTGCACCGCACGCCGTCGATGCTCGAGTACAAGAGCCTGACGTCGCTCGACATGCCCGAGGTCGAGGTCGCGCTGATCGAGGACCCCGATCCGAACTGCCCCTACGGCGCGAAGGAGGTGGGGCAGGGGCCGCTGCTGCCGGTGATGCCGGCGCTCGCGAACGCCGTGTTCGACGCGGTCGGCGTGCGCATCGACGAGGTGCCGATCAGCCCCGACAAGGTGCTGCACGCGCTCGAGAAGAAAGCCAAGGGCGAGGCGGCGCGGGTCGGCCCCGAGAGCTTCCCCGCGGTGCCTTACCCGGCGCCCACGTTCGTGCTGCCGCCCTGGGAGGGCGGAGACGGCAACGAAACCAAACGCGAACCCAAGGAGAAAGCCGCATGATGCGCATGCCGTGGTTCTCGTTCCGGTCGCCGCGCACGGTCGCGGAGGCGGCGAAGATCCTCGCCGCCGAAGGCCCGCAGGCGATGCTGATCGCGGGCGGCACCGACCTGGTGCCGAACATGAAGCGGCGCCACCAGACGCCGGCGACGCTGGTGTCGCTGCGAAAGGTGCAAGAGCTGCGCAAGATGAACGGCTCCCTGGGGGCGGGCCTGACGCTCACCGAAATCGTCGGATCGGATCGGGTGCGCGAGCGCTACCGCGCGCTCTGGCAGGCGGCGGCGCAGATCGCCACCCCGCATCTGCGCAACATGGGCACGCTCGGCGGCAACCTCTGCCTCGACACCCGCTGCACCTACTACAACCAGAACCACGAATGGCGCCAGGCGATCGACTTCTGCCTGAAGAAGGAGGGCGAGACCTGCTGGGTGGCGACCGCGAGCAAGCGCTGCGTCGCGGTGTCCTCGACCGACTCGGCGCCCGCCCTGATCGCGCTGGGCGCGAAGGTGAAGCTGGTATCCGAAAAGGAAACCCGCGAAGTTCCGCTCGCGGAGCTATACCGCAACGACGGCATCGACTACCTGAGCCGCCGGCCGGACGAGATCCTGACCGAGGTGATGCTGCCGGAGGCCGAAGGCTGGAGGAGCACCTACTGGAAGCTGCGCCGGCGCGGCTCGTTCGATTTCCCGGTGCTGGGTGTCGCCGCGGCGATACGCTTTGGAAAGGACGATGTCATCGAAGAAGCAAGAATCGCCCTCGGCGCCGTGGCGTCCAGGCCGTTCCTGGCCGACAAGGCGGCCGCCGGCCTGGTCGGCAAGAAGCTGAGCGACGACGTCATCGCCGAGGCCGCCGCCGCGGTCGCCTCGCGCGCCAAGCCGATGGACAACACCGACCTCGACCTCTACTGGCGCAAGGAAGTCGCGTCAGCTTTCGCCGGCTACGCGCTGAAGGAGCTCCGCGGCGACGACATGCGCGCCACGCGCACGCGCATCGCGAGGCAATCCCTCGAGTAAGAAAAAGAGAAAGGGAAAAGGGGCCAGGCTCAATTTATTAATTGAGCCTGGCCCCTTTTTTATGTTCGAGTAAACTACTCGGGACGTGAAATATCTTCTTTCGCTACTGCTCGTCTGCGCGTGCGGCGCCCTGCAGGCGGCGCCCCTGCCGCAGGCGGAGCCGGTGCCGGGGGGGATTGCCGTCGTTCCGCTCGGGCCCGACAGCGGCCGGGCGCCCCGCGCCACCTTCAACGGCGACCGGGTGATGGTGCTGAAGGGCGAGCGCAAGTGGCTCGCGGTGGTGGGCATCCCGCTCGGCGCCAAACCGGGCACCTACGCGGTGCGGACCCAGGCACGCGAATCGAGCTTCACGGTCAGGGCAAAGCAGTATGCGGTGCAGCGGGTCACGATCAAGAACCGGCGCAAGGTCGACCCGACGGCGCTCGACATGAAGCGCATCCGGCGCGAGTCCAAAGTGATTCACGCGGCGCTCGGCGCATGGCACGCCAAGGCAAGCGTGCCGCTGCGGTTCGACCTGCCGGTGCTGGGCCCGGTGAGCAGCCCGTTCGGGCTTCGCCGCATCTTCAACGGCGAGCCGCGCGCGCCGCACAGCGGAATCGACATCGCGGTGCCCGCCGGCACGCCGATCCGCGCCCCCGCGGCGGGGCGCGTCGCGGCGACCGGAGATTTCTTCTTCGACGGCAACATGGTCATGCTCGACCACGGCCAGGGCCTGGTCACGATGTACGCCCACATGAAGAAGATCCTGGTGAAGAAGGGGCAGCGCGTGGCGCGCGGCGAGGTGATCGGCCTCGTCGGCCGAACCGGCCGCGCCACCGGCCCGCACCTGCACTGGGGCGTGAGCCTGAACAACTCGCGGGTCGACCCGACGCTCTTCCTGTCGCGCGAGTCCCTCGCCAAGCTGGAGGAAAGATAGGGGCGACCTGTCAGAGGTTGTGCCTTGGCCTGCTGCTGGCCTGGGCCGCCGCCGCGCCGGCGCGCGCCGAGGGCGTGCGCTTCGAGCTCGGCTACACCGCCGACGTGATCGGGGTCGCCTCGGGCGGGATCCGCCGCGGCGCCGCCTACGAGGGGCGCGCCGACCTCTCGCTCGACGCCGACCTGGCGAAGCTCTTCGGCTGGCGCGGAACGACGCTGCACGCGAGCGCCTTCCAGATCCACGGCTACCAGGTCTCCGAGAACTATCTCGGCAACGTCATGACGGCGAGCAACATCGAGGCGCATCCGACCACGCGGCTGTACGACCTGTGGCTGCAGAAGGCGCTGGGCGGCGGCGCGTCGCTGCGCGCCGGGCAGCTCGCCGCCGACGAGGAGTTCCTCGTCAGCGACACCGCCTCGGTGTTCATCAACGGCAGCTTCGGCTGGGCGCCGATCGCCGCCGCCAACATCACCAACGGCGGACCGGGCTACCCGCTCGCCGCCCCGGGGATCCGGCTGCGCCTCGAGCCGAAGGAAGACACCGCGCTGCTGGTCGCCGCGTTCGCGGGCGATCCCGCGGGCAGCGGCTGTGACGGCGATCCGCAGCGCTGCAACCGCTACGGCACCACCTTCAGCACCCACGGCGGCACGCTCTGGATGAGCGAGCTGCAGCTCGCGGGCGGCCGCTACAAGCTGGGCGGCTGGTACCAGAACGGAACGTTCTCGGACCGGCGCGGCAACGGCGCGCTGTACGCGGTCGCCGATCGCAGCTTGTGGCGCTCCGGCGTGAAAGAGTTGAACGGGTTCGTGAGGGCAGGGGCGGCGCCTTCGGACCGCAACCCGGTGAAGTCCTACGTGGACGCCGGGATCAGCTACAAGGGCTTTCTCGACCGCCGCCCGGAAGACGTCCTCGCGCTCGGTGCGGCGCACGCCGAGCTGACCGGCGGCTCGGAGTCGCTGCTCGAGCTCACCTACCACGCACCGGTCACGCCGCACCTCGCCCTGCAGCCCGACCTGCAGTACGTCGTCCAGCGCGGCACCGACGTCCCCGACGCCTGGGTCGTCGCGCTGAGGGCGAGCCTGCGCTTCTGACGCTAGTGGCCGAGGATCTGGCTGAGGAACAGCTTGGCGCGATCGGTCTTGGGCGCGGCGAAGAATTCCTGCGGCTTGCCGGTCTCGACGATCTCGCCGCGGTCCATGAACACGACCCGGTCGGCGACGGTGCGCGCGAACCCCATCTCGTGCGTGACCACGAGCATGGTCATGCCCTCGCGCGCGAGCTCGATCATCACGTCGAGCACCTCCTTGATCATCTCCGGGTCGAGCGCCGAGGTCGGCTCGTCGAACAGCATCACCTTGGGGCGCATCGCCAGCGCGCGCGCGATCGCCACGCGCTGCTGCTGGCCGCCCGAGAGCTGCGCCGGGTACTTGTCGGCCTGCTCGGCGATGCACACCCGCTCGAGCAGCTGCATCGCCAGCTCCTCGGCCTCGCGCTTGGGCATGCGGCGCACCCAGGTCGGCGCGAGCGTCAGGTTCTCGAGCACCGTCAGGTGCGGGAAGAGGTTGAACTGCTGGAACACCATGCCGACCTCGCGCCGGATCGCCTCGATCGCCTTGACGTCGTCGGCCAGCTCGATGCCGTCGACCACGATCCTGCCGCGCTGGTGCGATTCGAGCCGGTTGATCAGGCGCACCATGGTCGACTTGCCCGAGCCCGAGGGTCCGCAGATGACGATCTTCTCGCCGCGCGCCACCGAGAAGTCGATTGCGCGCAGCACGTGGAACTCGCCGAACCATTTGTCGACGCCCTTCATCTCGATGATCGGCGAATCGCTCAAGATCAATCCTCCCTCAGAATGTGCCTGCGACCGCGCGACAGGTCGCGCTCGAGGCGCTGGCTGTACTTCGACATCGAGAAGCAGAACACGAAGTAGACAAGCGAGGCGAACAGATAGGCCTCCATGCCGTAGCCGCTCCAGGCCGGCTCGTTGAGCGCCACCTTGACCGCGGTCAGCAGGTCGAACAGGCCGATGATCACGACCAGCGAAGTGTCCTTGAAGAAGGCGATGAAGGTGTTGACCAGCGGCGGAATCGAGATGCGCAGGGCCTGCGGCAGGATGATCAGCAGCATCTTGCGCCAGTACGACAGGCCGAGCGCCTCGGCCGCCTCGTACTGCCCGTTGGGGATCGCCTGCAGCCCGCCGCGCACCACCTCGGCCAGGTAGGCCACGGCGAACATGACCATCGCGATCTGAGCCCGCAGCAGCTTGTCGATCGTCAGGCCCTCGGGCAGGAACAGCGGCAGCATGACCGAGGCCATGAACAGCAGGCTGATCAGCGGCACGCCGCGAATCAGCTCGATGTAGAGCACGCAGGCGGTGCGCACCGCCGGCATGTTCGAGCGCCGCCCGAGCGCGAGCAGGATCGAGAGCGGAAACGCGGCCGCGATGCCGAAGGTGGCGAGGATCAGGGTCAGCATCAGCCCGCCCCAGCTTCCGTCCCCGACGTAGGGCAGGCCGGGCACGCCGCCCCACATGAGCACGCCGATCAGCGTCAGGCCCCCGAGCCAGACCCAGGCGAGCCACGGCCGCCAGCACACGCGCAGCGCGCTCACGAAGTAGAGCGCGAGGAAGATCAGGATGCCCAGACCCGGGCGCCATTGCTGGTCGTAGGGATAGGTGCCGAACAGGATGAAGCGGTGCTTCTCGACGATGAACGCCCAGCAGGCGCCCGCCGCGCTGCGGCAGACCGACGGCTGCGGCGCGGTCCAGACCGCGTTCACGAACGCCCAGTCGAAGAACGGCGGCACCAGCTTCCATGCGATGTAGAGCAGCACCAGCGTCGCGAGCGAGCTCGGCACGCTGTAGAACAGGTTCGAGCGCAGCCAGCGGATCGCGCGCGCCCCCATCAGCGGCGCGCCCCCTTGAGCGCGATTCTCTTGTTGTACCAGTTCATGAAGACCGAGATCGAGAGGCTGATCGTCAGGTACACCGCCATGATGATCGCGATGCCCTCGATCGCCTGCCCGGTCTGGTTCATCGTCGTGTTGGCGATCGATACCAGGTCGGGATAGCCGATCGCCACCGCGAGCGAGCTGTTCTTGGTGAGGTTCAGGAACTGGCTGGTCATCGGCGGCACGATGACGCGCAGCGCCTGCGGCAGGACCACCAGCCGCATCGCGCGGCGCGGCCGCAGGCCGAGCGCATAGGCCGCCTCGAACTGGCCGCGGTCCACGGCCAGCACCCCGGCGCGCACGATCTCGGCGATGAAGGCCGCGGTGTAGGTCGTCAGCCCGCCGAGCAGGGCGGCGAACTCGGGCGTCAATGTCGCGCCGCCGGTGAAATTGAAGCCCCGCAGCACCGGGCGCTCGAGGTGGAACGGCGCGCCGAAGGCGAGGAATACGATGAGCGGCAGGCCGAGCACCAGCGCGCTGCCGGCGGCGAGGGCGGGGAAGGGCTGGCCGGTGAGCGCCTGGCGGCGCCTGGCCCAGCGCGCGAGCCACCACGCGGCGATCGCGCCCGCGACGAGCGCCACCGCCATCCAGACATGCGCCGGGTGGGCGTGCAGCACGGGCAGCGCGATGCCGCGGTTGCTCAGGAACACGCCGGACACCGGCGAGAGCGCCTGGCGCGGCCCCGGCAGGTTGTCCGAGATGACCGTGTACCAGAAGAAGAGCTGCACCAGCAGCGGCACGTTGCGCAGCGTCTCGACGTAGCCCGCGGCGAGCTTCGACAGCAGCCAGTTATGCGACAGCCGCGCCAGCCCGATCAGCGTGCCGAGCACGGTGGCGAGGACGATGCCGATCAGCGAGACGCGGAAGGTGTTGAGGACGCCGACCGTGAGCGCCCGCAGGTAGGTGTCGGCCGCACTGTACGAAATGAGCGTGGTCTCGCCGATGGCGAAGCCGGCCTCGCGCTTGAGAAAGCCGAAGCCGCTCGCGATCTGGCGCGTCTCGAGATTGTGCGCGGTGTTCGAGACCAGGAACCAAGCGACCAGGCCGACCGCCAGCACCAGCAGGACCTGGTACAGGATCGCGCGGACGCGCAGGTCGTACAGCGACCACGACCTGCGCGTGCGCGGGGCGGCGCTCACCTCAGCGCAGTGGCGGCGCGTACATGATGCCGCCGTGGGTCCAGAGGGCGTTCAGCCCGCGCTCGAACCCGAGCGGCTTGAGGTTGGCGTCGAACGACTCGCCGTAGTTGCCGACCTGCTTGACGATGTTGTAGGCCCAGCGGTCATTCAGCCCCAGCATCTTGCCGAGATCGCCCGAGGTGCCGACGAAGCGCTGGATCGCGGGGTTCTTGCTGTCCAGGTACTGGTCGATGTTCTTCGAGGTCAGGCCCATCTCCTCGGCGTTGATCATCGCGAAGAGCGACCACTTGACGATGTCGAACCACTGGTCGTCGCCGTGGCGCACCACCGGGCCCAGCGGCTCCTTGGAGATCACTTCCGGCAGGATGACGTAGTCGGCGGGGTTCGGCGCGCGCGAGCCGCGGGTCGAGACCAGGCCCGACATGTCGGTCGTGTACACGTCGCAGCGCCCGGAGAAGAAGGCGCCTGTGACTTCCTCCAGCTTCTCGATCACGACCGGCTTGAAGGTCATGTTGTGGGAGCGGAAGTAGTCCGCGAGATTCAGCTCGGTGGTGGTGCCGGGCTGCACGCAGATCGTGGCGCCGTTGAGCTCCTTGGCGCTCTTCACGCCCAGCTTCTTCGGCACCATGAAGCCCTGGCCGTCGTAGTAGTCGACGCCGGCGAAGTTGAGGCCGAGGCTGGTGTCGCGGGTGAGGGTCCAGGTGGTGTTGCGCGAGAGCATGTCGATCTCGCCGGACTGCAGCGCGGTGAAGCGCTGCTGCGCGGTGAGCGGCGTGTAGTGCACCTTGCTCGCGTCGCCGAACACCGCGGCGGCGACCGCGCGGCACATGTCGACGTCGAGGCCGTGCCAGACGCCTTTCGAGTCGGGCTGCGAGAACCCGGCCAGGCCGGTGTTCACGCCGCATTGCAGGTAGCCCTTCGCCTTGACGGCGGCAAGGGTCGATTGCTGGGCCAGCGCGCTCCCTGCCCAGGTGATCGCGAGCGCAAGCGCGCCCGCCCAGACGGCGAGTTTCTTCATGGTGTTCCCCTCCTCCTAGTGGCGATGGACGGCCGGCGCGTGGCGATCCGGCACGGAGCCCAGTCTAGTCGCTGGGCGCGCGGGGTGGCAACCGCGAATATGGGAAGATAGACACGGTGTCAGACTCCGAAACGAAGCTTCGCATCATGGCGCGCGGCCTGCGCTTTCCGGAAGGGCCGATCGCGATGGCCGACGGCAGCGTGCTGCTGGTCGAGGTGGCGCGAGGGACGCTCTCGCGCGTGCGTGCAGACGGCGCGGTGGAGGTGGTGGCCGAGCTCGGCGGCGGACCGAACGGCGCCGCGCTCGGGCCCGACGGCGCGGTCTACGTCTGCAACAACGGAGGATTCCGCTGGCACGAGGGCAGGCGCGGGCTGGTTCCGCTCGACCAGGCCGACGACTACGGCGGCGGACGCATCGAGCGGGTCGATCTCGCGACGGGCGAGGCGCGCGTGCTCTACGACCGGGGCCCGAACGGGCCGCTCAAGGGCCCCAACGACATCGTCTTCGACCGCGCCGGCGGAATGTGGTTTACCGACCACGGCAAGACGCGCGAGCGCGACATGGACCGCGGCGGGGTGTACTACGCGAGCATCGACGGCCGCTCCATCCGCGAGGCGATCTATCCGCTGCTGACGCCGAACGGGATCGGCCTGTCGCCGGACGAGTCGCGGCTCTACGTCGCCGAGACCCTGAGCGGGCGGCTGTGGGCGTTCGACCTCGAGGCGCCGGGCGTGGTGAAGCGGCGCCGCTACCCGTCGCTGAACGGCGGCGAGCTGGTGGCGGGGCTGCCCGGTTTCCAGCTGCTCGACTCGCTCGCGCTCGAATCCGACGGGAGGATTTGCGTTGCGACGCTCTTCAACGGCGGCATCACGCTCGTCGCGGCGGACGGGTCGGGCGTCGAGCACCTGCCGATGCCCGACGACTACACGACCAATATCTGCTTCGGCGGGCCCGGGCTCGGCACCGCTTACGTCACCCTCAGCATGAGCGGCCGCCTGGCGGCGCTCGACTGGCCCAGGCCCGG
>CAZLUX010000110.1:0-9488 GCA_964562815.1 uncultured Enterobacteriaceae bacterium | reverse complement strand
GTGCCGTCCTTGGTCAGCGAAGGGAACCAGTGCGGGCTGCGCGCGGCGCGAATCGCGTCGACCGCCACGCGCACGTTGCCGTCGGTGCGGTTCTTGAAGCCGACCGCCATCGACAGGCCCGAGGCGAGCTCGCGGTGCACCTGGCTCTCGACCGTGCGCGCGCCGATCGCGGCCCACGAGACGAGGTCCGAGTAGTACTGCCCGAGCGTGGTGTCGAGGAACTCGGTCGCCACCGGCACCCGCAGGGCGGTCAGGTCGAGCATCGTCCTGCGCGCCAGCCGCAGGCCGCGCCCGATCTCGAAGCTGTCGTCCAGCCCCGGATCGTTGATCAGCCCCTTCCAGCCCACGGTCGTGCGCGGCTTCTCGAAATAGACCCGCATCACCACCAGCAGCTCGCGTTCGAGCCGGCCGGCGGCCGCGCGCAGCCGCTGCGCGTAATCGAGCGCGGCGACCGGATCGTGGATCGAGCACGGCCCGACGACCGCCAGCAGGCGCGGGTCGCGGCCGAGGACGATCTCGTCCACCGCGCGGCGGCAGCGGGCGACGAAGTCCGCGCCCGCGTCGTCCAGCGGCAGCTCGCGCGCGAGCGCCGCCGGCGACTCGAGCGGCATCGAGGCGCGGATGCGCAGGTCATCGGTGGGAAGGCGCGGCATCGCGGCCCGGCTTCGCTTCAGAACTTCTTGGCCCGCCACGGCATCATGACCGCACTGTAGGCCAGCCCGGGGACGAAGAGAACGGCCCACCACGCCAGGACTCCCTCGACGACGCCGAGCGCCTCGCCGAAGGTGACGAAACCGCGCAGCGAAACGCCGAACAGCGCGCTCGCGAGCAGGGCGAGCACGCCCAGAACCGGCACGTAGAGCGCGGTGGTGACGACGCCCGCCATGACGAACATCTGAGGAAGGGTGCGAAGGACGAGCCGCATGGCGAGCGCGCATTGTACGCGCGCACGGCTCAGCCGGCCGGATCGAGCTGCGCGAAAAACGGCGTCACAAGGGGATCGCGCGATGCGCACAGCATGCGCAGATGAGCGGTGATCTTGCCGGCGCCGTTGCGCCGCCAGGCGAGCGCCAGCGGCGACGGCGGCCTTCCGATCTCGACGTCCCGCGGTACCAGATGTCCCGATTGAATCAGCTCGCGCGCCACCGGAGCGGGCAGGAACCCGACGGCCAGCCCCTCCCGGTGGCAGGCGATTTTCGCAGCGAGGTCGGGCACCAGGAATTCCCGCTGCCCCGGGAGCTTCCAGGCGGTGCGCTTGGTCAACCGGTGCGACGTGTCGGGAACATTGACGGCCGGATAGCGCCGCAGGAGCTCGTTGCTCAAGGGCGCGGGCGCGGACGCCAAAGGATGCGTCGGCGGAACGACGAACACCCAATTGATGACCCCGAGCTGCTCGGTCGCATATTCGTCGTCGATGGTGTGAAAGCCGGGGACGCCCACCGCCATCTGCGCGCCGCTGTAGATCAGTTCGTCCCATACGCCCATGTAGACGGCGCGACGAACGTCAAACGCGGTATGCGGAAAATGCCCGGCGAGGTGCTCGAGGAGCGAAGCGACCGCGTCGGCGCCGTAGAGAAGGTTGTTCACCACCAGGGTGAAATGCGGCTCTACCCCGTCCCTCACCTGCTTCAGTTCCTCGGGCAGCGTGTGCAGCCACTCGAAGATCAGGCTCGCTCTTTCGAGCAAGACCTCGCCCGACGGAGTCAGCGTGACCGTTCGCGTCGTGCGCTGGAACAGCGGCGTGCCCAGGCTGTCCTCGAGCGCCTTGATCCGGTAGCTGATTGCCGACGTGGTCTTGTGGAGCAATTCCGCCGCGGCAGAAAAACTGCGCAGCTGCGCGACCGTGGCGAATGTCTGCAGCGTCTCCGCATCGATCTGGTTTTTCTGGAAATCCGGCAAGTCGAGTCCTCAGAGAGCAGGCGCCTAGTGTAGGCGAGCGTTGGCGCCCGCGACATCCGGGGGTCCGCTCTTCCCGCCCGCTCCGCCAGCTTACATCCGGGTCAGCTGCGCCGCGTCGGCGGCCTCGGCTGCCGCGACGAAGCCCGCCAGCGTGTCGAATCCCGAGGTTGCGCCGTGCCGCGTCAACCTCGTCGCGAGCCCCTGCGTGCGCAGTTGCGAAGCGTGCGGAAGCGCGCGCACCCAGGCGATCAGGTGGCCGCCGAATTCGGCCCTGGCGGCCGCCCGGAGGTAGGACGCTCCGAGCGCGGTCGTGAGCGTGCATAGCTCCGGGATCAGCGAACGCATCGCCGTGACGGCGGGCGCGTCCTGCCCCTTGGCCGCCCAGCCGTAGGCGAGCGCGCCGAGCGCGACATCATCGCCGGCCGGCGTCGACCCGGCGCCCCGCCCGACGAGCGCGCGCAGCGCGGACTCCGCCGAGGGGACGTCGCGCTGCAACGCGGCCATGAGCTCCCGCCATCGCCCCCTGGGCGCGAGCAATTGGGCCGCCGTCACGCCCAGACCGAGCGCCGTCGGCAGGCCGCGCAGCCAGGCCCCCGCGGCCGCGAGGTTGGCTCGGGCACGGTCCGAGCGCATCCGCACCGGATCGGATGCCAGCCGCGGGCGGAACACCCGCACCCCCTGGACATCGAGACGCAGCGCGAGTCCCGGCGCGCGCGCCGCCGCGAGAACGCGGCCCAGGTCCGCCATCCGGACGACGACGTGCGCGGGGAAAAGCCCGACCCCCGGTCCGCTCAGGAAGACGACCTCGTCGGTCCCCGGCAGGGCCAGGCTCGCGCCCCGCCGGAATCCCGCGGCGACAACCGGCTCGCGCCGGGTGAGCGCGTCGCGGGCCGCGGCGCTGACCGCGAGCGGCCGAACCGACAGGGGCGCCCCGGCTCCGACCTCAATGAGCGGCGTGCGGCGCGGAAAAGTTCGCGGTGATCCAGGCGTACAGGGGTCCGATCGCATTCATTCCGATTGCGGCGAGAAGACAGACAAAGGGACTGTTGGGAACCGGGCTGAAGCCGCCGAAAATAGTCGCGAAATACGTCGCAAAGCCGAAGAACATCCCGGGGATGAAGCTGAGGACACGGATCCTTCCCAGCAGCATCATGCTCCCGTTCAGGCAGAACAGGATCACCATCTGCGCAAACAGGAAAGCATTGCCGGTGAAGTGGCGGGACGCCTCGTTGAAGCCCAGCACGATGAGAAAGGCGGTGAACGAGCCGATCGGCATGACCGTCCAGATCCGCTTCAGATTCTCCTTGCTCGGACCGCCCATCGCGAAAGTGCCCGCCCAACTGACGAAGATGGCCCACGGCGGCAAATGATACGGGGTCAGAAGCGTGGTGACGGCGAGCAAGGAAGCGACGACTTCGGCTGGTGGCTTTTTCATTTTCTCTCCCCTATTTCCTCATTGGACAGCACATCTCACGACTTGCCTGCTAGAACGCGTATTCCACGCTGCGCGTCGTCTGCGCGACGACACGGCCCCGTTTGACCACCGTGTGGCGGTCGGGCAGGTCGATGATCGCGTCGGCGACCCGCTGGGTGTCGAGCAGCACGAGATCCGCGTCCTTTCCCTTTTCGAGTCCGTAGTTCGCGAGGCGAAGCGCCTTGGCCGAATTGGTCGTCAGCATCGGCAGCACGGTGGCCTGATCGTCGGCCCCTCCGAGATGGCAGGCTGGCAGCGCAAGAGCCGCAATCTGCAGCAGGTCGCCGTTGCCGTACGGCGTGAATGCATTGCAGATGTTGTTGGTGGCGAGACAGACATTCACTCCGCCGTCCCGGAGCGCCCGCACTGGAGTCAGCGTGCGGCGAACGTTGGCTTCGTCCTTGCGGCCGCCCAGGTGCAGGTCGGTTGCCGGCAGGCACATCACCGAAATGCCGGCGTCCTTCAGCAGCGAGATGAGCTCCTTGCGGCGCTCGACCGGAGCCGCGCCGAGCGCCGTCAGATGGCCCACGCTGACCCGTCCTTCGTACTTCGACGCAATGGTCTTTCGCGCGAGATACTCGATCGACATCGCGTCGGCGTCGTCGCGGAAATCCTGATGAAAATCGAGGTCCTTGTCGAACTCCCGCGCGAGCTTGAACACCCAGTCGATGTGCTCGTTCGCGCTGGTGTCGTTGTACGGGATCCCGCCCACCACGTCCGCGCCCTTCTTCATCGCCTCGACCATCATCGCCTCGGTGCCGGGCGTCTTCAGGATTCCCTCCTGCGGAAACGCGACGACCTGAATGTCGATCACATCGGCAAACTCGCGCTTCAGGTCGAGCACCGTGTCGAAGCCGGTGAAACCCTGCGCCGGGTCGAATTCCGCATGTGCCCGGACGTGTGTGCTGCCGAAGCCAACCAGGCGTCGCAGCACCTTGCGCGAACGCGTCTCGATATCCTCGCGGGTGAATGTGGGCTTGAGCGAGGCGGTCACCGCTATCGCCTCCATCAGAGTGCCCGAGCGGTTCGGCTTGCGATCCTTCACGAACGCCTTTTCCAGGTGCAGATGGCTCTCGATCAGCCCCGGAATCAAGACCCGGCCGGCGGCGTCAATCTCCTTCTTGCCGCGGCAATCCAGCTTGGGTCCGATATCTGCGATCTTGCCGTGCTCGACGGCCACGTCCATCAACGGTGCCTCGTCGTCGAGGCGCGCTTTGCGGAAAACCAAGTCCATTGTTGCCTCCCTATTGACGTTGTTTCGTCTTCCCTTCCTCGCTCAAGATCTCGCGTATTCCGTCGGGCGATCGTTTTGCTTCTTCACCGCCAACGCCTCGAGCGCCTCCTCAAAGCAGCCGATCGGCGGCCGGACCGTGCCGGCGCCGATTTGTCCGACGCCCGCCCGCTTGTGTGCAATGCCGGTGTTGATCACCGGCGTGATGCCGGTCTCGATCACACGCCGCAGGTCCAGCCCGAGGCAGGCGCCATGGAAATCCCAGGTCGGAATCTGGAACAAGGGGTTGGCGTCGACGTAGATCTCGCGCATCTCCTCGCAGATTTCGAGGGCCTCGGAAAGACCGCCGGCGCCGACGAAGCGGGTCACCCCGGGGGCGGCGATCATCGCGGCGCCGCCGACGCCCAGGCACTCCGTTATCGCGCTGTCGCCGATGTCCGGGCTTGCGTCATCCGGCGTATAGCCCGTGAAGAACAGGCCCGAGGGCATGTTGACCGGCGCGGTGAACCAGCGGGCGCCGAGACCGCTCACGCGGATGCCGAAATCCCGGCCGTTGCGCGCCATCGCCGTGACGATCGATCCCTCTCCCACCGCCGCCGCGGCGTCCAGCGCGCACTTGGCGTAGGCCATGGCGACGTTGAGAAAGAACTGGTCGGTGCGCTCCAGAAAGCGCAACACCTCGCCCTGCTCGGCCGCGCCAACCTTGGAGCCGGCGATGTCCGCGGCCAGCGCCTTGAGCAGCAGCGCGGAGGCGGCGATATTGCGCTGGTGAAACTCGTCCCCCATGGTGATCGCCTGCGCCATCAGCGCGGTGAGGTCGATCCCCTCCGGACCGCGCGCGAGCGCGGCGGCCAGCACCGGCCCCAGCACGTCTCGCATCCACGCGAGGCGCGTCTGGACCTCGCCTTCGTACGCTCCGAAGCGCATCACCTTGCCGATGCCTTCGTTGAGGTTGCAGTAGGCGAAATTGCCGTGCTCGGCGTTGCGCACCACAAGCACCGGCATGTGCGGCGACGTGATGCCGCCCATCGGCCCGACGGCCAGATTGTCGTGGCAGGACAGAAAGCGGATCCGGCTGGAAGCGGCGAGGGCCTCGGCGGCCTCTGCGCTCCCGGCCCAGCCTTCGAAGAGGCAGGCGCCGATCACGGCGCCCCGCATCGGACCGGTCATGTCCGGCCACGCGATCGGAGGGCCCGCATGCAGAAGAGTGAGCCCTTCGCGCAGCGCGGGAATGCATGTCGCGGCGGGCTCGACCCCCACCAGCCGAGGGCGCGCCTTCTTCAGTTCCGCGATGACCGCGGCATTGGCTTGGTCGATCGTCTGATAGGTCACGGCCTTCTCCCTGTCAATGCAACTGGCGGACCAGCCGCCGAAGTCGCTCGTTGCCGCCGGCTGCCGGCTCCCACTGGAGGTGAACGACGGGAATGCCGTTGGCGTGCAGATCCTCGGCAAAACCGCGCAGTCCCACGTTGACGACGGCGGGCGTCGCCTGCAGCAGCGCCGGCGGCTGCGCATTATTCGATCGCGTTCGCGCGCCGACCGCGCGCGCGGCCAGCAATGCCGCGGCGCGCACGCTCTGCGCAACCACGACGCCGGCCGCCTCCAGTTTCGCCGCCTGATCGTCCCGCCCCTGGGGATCTTCCGCGGTGCCGGTCACCGTGGCGATCACGACGATCGGCGACCCGTCGCCACGCGCCGCGCGCAATGCCGACACCTCGCGCGCCAGTTCGCCGGCCGGATCCGGATACGCTCCGTAGCCGAGCACGACGTCGAGCAGCAGCACGCCGACGGCAGGATCCGTCGCGAGGCCGCGGATCATCTCGTTGCGCGACGCGGGGTCGATCATCGGATGCGGCCGGCCGCGGGTATACACGTCGTCGCCCAGGTCGACGATCCGGTGGCCTTTCGCGCGCAGCATGTAGCCGTCGGCGTGCGCCGCGTCCTGGCTCAAATCGAGCGTCTCGGCGAGCAGCATCGAGGCCTCGGCCGCCAGCGTGCCGCCCGCATACAGTCCGCAGATGCCGCGCCCCTCGACGCTCGGCAACGCGCAGGCGCGGGCCTCGAGCTGCGCGAGCTCCACCGCGAGCGCGGCCGCCTCGTCCAGCGTCCGGGCGAGATGCACGTTGCCGATGTCGCGCCGGGCGGGCCGCCCGCCGAGAAACAGCGCGACCACCGGCTTGCCGATCGCATGCATGGCGTCGAGGACGCGCGCCTCGACTGCCGGCGCCGGCGGCTTGGACACGAATGCGATGACGCGGCTCGCGTCGTCGCGCGCAACGAAATCCAGCGCCGTGACGGCGCTCACGCCCCCGACCCGATCGGACAGATCGCGGCCTCCCAGTCCGATCGCATGCGTGATCCCGCCGCCCAAGCGGGCTATCTGGGAAGTCAGCTCCTGGATACCGGTCCCCGACGCGCCGACGACCGCAACGGGGCCGCGAGGGATCCGATTGGCAAAGGCGAGCGGCGCTCCGTTGAGAATCGCCGTGCCGCAGTCGGGCCCCATCACCAGCAGCCCAAGCCCGCGCGCGAGCGTCTTGAGCTCGAGCTCCTGCTCCAGGCCGACGTTGTCGGAAAACACCATCACATGGCAGCCGTCCTCGAGCGCCTGCTTGGCGGGCTCGAAGGCGTGGTGCCCCGCCACTGAAATCAACGCGACGTTGGCATGCGGAAGCAGCTGGCGCGCGCGCCGCCAGCTGCGCACGGTCGGGAAGCCGGCCCGGCGCCGGCCGCGCGCGAGCTCCGAGAGCCGCTCACGGATCCGGGCTTCCATGGCCTCGACGATTCCCGCATCGTCCGCATCGCTTTCGACGACGAGGCAAAGGTCGTTCGGCGCCGCAGCCGCCAGCTCCTCGTGCCAAAGCCCCGTTTCCCGGAACACTTCCTTGTTCGCCGGAGTCCCCATCATCACGGCGACGCGCCTGACGTCGGGCAATGCCGAGAGATCCCGCGACAGCAGCATGAGCGTCACGGAATCCTGGAAGGTGCCCTTCATCAGCTTCGCATGCAGCGCCATCGATTCTCCCGCCGGCGAACCGCTCCCGGCCTATGTGGCTCCTCCGGAGATCGATCTGCGCCGACCGCCGTCGTTGATCGCCTCGTCCGAAACGCGTGCGTCCAGATCAGCGTCCTGAACGATGTGAGTGCCTGTCTCGCCGCGCAACGCCGGAACCGCGGAATGGAGGCTGGTGATGATCACGCGCCTGCCGCCCTCCTCGAGGAAACGCAGGGCGGCCTCCACCTTGGGTCCCATGCTTCCTGCGGGAAAGTGCCCGGCAGCCAGGTACTCGCGCATCTGCGACAGCGAAACGCGCTCCAGCTCGCGCTGATCCGGCTTGCCGAAATTGATCGCCACGCGCGGAACGGCAGTCAGCATCATCATGTCGCGAATGCCGAGTACCGTCGCCATGACCGCCGTCGTGAGGTCCTTGTCGATGACCGCATTGACGCCAAAACGCCGACCGCGCTCGTCCCGCACCACCGGGATGCCGCCGCCTCCCCCTGCGATGACCACCGTGTTGGTGCACATCAGGGCCTCGACCAGCGAGATGTCGCAGATGTGCTTGGGCTTGGGCGAGGCGACCACGTAGCGCCAGCCGCGCCCCGAGTCCTCTCTTACCTGGATGCCCATCTCCTTCGCCAGCGCCCTGGCCTCGGCTTCAGTGAAAAAGGGGCCGACCGGCTTGCTCGGATTGCTGAAGCCCGGATCGTCCGCGTCCACCTCTACCTGCGTCACGAGCCCGACGGCGTGGCGCGGATGCCCCACTTCCCGCAGGGCGTTCTCGAAGGCCTGCGCGAGGATGTAGGCGGTCGCGCCCTGGGTCTGAGCGACCAGGATATCGAGAGACTGCGGCGTGATGCGGTCGTGCGCGATCGCGCCGGCGAGCAGGAGCTTGCCGACCTGCGGGCCGTTGCCGTGGACGATCACGAGCTGATTGTCGAGCTCAAGCAGGGGCAGCATCGTCTGCGCCGTTGCGGCGGCGATCGCCTTCTGCTCCTCCGGCGTGCCCTTGCCGCCGTCCGGATCTATGGCATTGCCCCCGATGGCGACGATCAGTCGCCGGGGAAGTGCGAATGGCGCGTTAATGGCTGCCGATCTCCCGGAAAGCCCCGAAATGCGGGCGACCCCTTTGCTCGGTGAGATGCCATTCTAGGAAGGGCTCCAGGGCCCTTTATTTGAATATTTCGAACAATCCGGCGCACGGGCCGGCGCCGAATGCACCGTTGGGCATGCCGGGCTTGGAACAGGCGACGGCTCACGCAGCCCGCATCATCCGCAGCCTCAGGCGGAGCTGCTTCTCGACCTCGATGATGGCGAACAGCGCGACGCCGAGCGCGACAACGAGCATTCCGTCCAGCAGCGGAACCGGTCGCGTTTCGAAGATCGCCTGCAGCGGCGGGAGATAGGTGATCGCGAACTGCGCCGCGGCGGTGACGATGACCGTCGCCCATACGACCTTGGTGCCGCGCACCGCCTTCCAGGTCAGCGAGGTGCCGTACATGTTGCGGATGAAGAACAGGTGGAAGATCTCCATCACCACCAGCGTATTGAGCGCCAGGGTGCGGGCGAGCTCGACCGGGTATCCGCGGTCGATGGCGTAGGCGTAGATGCCGAATACCCCGCAGACGAACAGGATCGCCACCAGGACGATGTGCCACACCAGCACGCCGCCGAGCAGCGCCTCGTCGCGCGCGCGGGGCGGCCGGCGCATCGTGTTGTCCTCGGTGGGCTCGAACGCGAGCGCGATGCCGAGCGTCGAGGCCGTGATCAGGTTGATCCACAGGATCTGCACCGGCGTGACCGGAAGCGTCATGCCAAGCAGCAACGCAACGATGATCGCGGCGGCCTCGCCGGCATTGGTCGGCAGCGTCCAGCTGATGACC